>JAZQWX010000173.1:0-13188 GCA_045632565.1 Eubacteriales bacterium
GAGGGCATAGCCCTCGCCCTGCGGGTTTCGGCTGCGTCCGTCCGTGTCATTCTGAGTGGAGCGTAGCGGAATCGAACTGCGAAGCAGCACCGAGCGAAGCGAAGGTGGAATCTCGGACGGACTTCGCTCAAGATGACACCATAGGCGGGGGTTCGTAGGGCGGGGCTTCTGTCGCCGCACGGGGCTTTTTCTGTCTTCGGCGGGAGCAAGCCCCCCTACCAACAAAACGTTGCCGCGCGTCATCGTCGCATGCAAACGGTTTTGCCGTGAGGATTTCGGAAAATAAAGAACAGGGACTTACGCATTGCGTAAGTCCCTGTTCTTTATCCTTTTTCGTCCTCTTTTTGTATTTTAACAACCTTATACTGCGGATTTCGCTAAAGCACGCCTTCCTCGGTACAAACGATTTCCACGTCCTCATCCAAATGATATAGCGTGCGCAACTCCTTTGGAATAACGATTCTACCAAGCTTATCCACATCTCTGCGTATTCCCGGTGACATTTTCATTCTATCTACCCCTTTTCTGTATGTGTAACATGTCTGACATCACTTCTTACAACTTACATTTCTATTATATACTATTTATAATAGAAATGTCAATACTCTTTAGTAGGTAAGAAATATGAATAAACACGGGCACATTCGCATCAAATTGGATGAGATGATCAAGAAATCGGGACTCAGCAAGAACAAGTTCAGCCAGCGCGCTGAAATGCAACGCACGCAGATCAATCATTTCTGCAACAACACCATCACGCGCTTGGATACGGACGTTCTGGCGCGCATTTGTACGGTGCTGAACTGCCGCATTGAGGACATTTTGGAATTTATTCCATCGACGGAAAACGAGGACAAATAAAGCAAAGAAGCGCGTGCTATGCACGCTCTTCTTTGCTGTCTTGAGCTTATACGTACTGTTTTTCGGAATAGGAGGCATTCTCCTCCCACCGCGTGCCGCAACGCGGGCAGCTGTACCAATGGTGGTAGGTCGTATCGGTGCGGACGTAGTATTCCTTTTCCGTGCGGTGCACCTTTAGGGTGTCGTAGCCGTTGGAATAGGTGTCCGTGACGCGATAGGTATCGCTTCCGAGCGACTGCTTTTCGCTCGTCAGGGCCGTGCGATCCGCCGTGTGGTATTTGCCAAGGATCACGCCGCACTTTTTGTTCGGGCACAGGTACTTTGCCCAATCGTCGCCCGCCTTTTTCTTGATCAGGTCGGACAAGATATCCCCAACTCCCTCGGGCTTATAATGGATCAGCGAGATCAAAAGGATCACGGGCGTAGCTAAAAGGAAATTCAAACCAAAGGGCGTGATGAGAGCCGTTACCGCCGCCTCGACAATGAAGATCAGGGCAAAAACACGCACCACGCGCAGGTGGTAATAGGCATAACCCGTCTGATACAGGATCTTCCCGACCTGTGCGCTCACCTCTTTTTTGGTGTGCCACAGCACCGACAGGTCCTTGAAAACGGGGCTTTCCTCGTCCAGCGAATACCCGATGACAAAGGTCGCCAGATAAAAGATCACCGTCACGGTAATGGGGATCCAGTGCAACGTGCTGCCCAGCTCACCGATCACATTGAGCATCATCAAGGTATAGCTTCCCCCTGAAAGTATCACCGTATGCGCTATCAAAAAGCCGATCATACGCCCGATCGAGCCGAGCGCGCCACTCTTTTTGAAGCTCCACGCGGGGTTTCTTTTTGGCGATTTTGCCGATTTTTCGTCTTTTTTGGGCGCGGCCGCGGCGGGCGCGGTCTTTTTGGCCTTCGCTACCTTCGCTGCCTTCGCATCCCGCTTTTCCAGCAGGGCATTCAAAAAACCGTACTCCCTTTCCAGGCGGTCGATACCCAAAATGACAAGGATCACGCCCAGAACGATCGCGCCCCAGAAGAGCGCCGTGTCGGCCGCATTGCCGAAAGCCAGGAGCGTCTTCAGATAGAACGCAGCGCCGATGCTTCCCGCGCCGAGAAGGAATAACATAATCGCACCGATCATACCCTTTTCACCTCACCCACGATTTTTTCAATTTCGGAGAAGAGCTCGTCTCCCAGCCCTCGGATATCGCTTTCGGTCAAATAATCCCAGGTGTCGGGCGGCTCTGTCCGCAGATCCCATTCCAGCGATCCGAACAGGATGGGCGAGAGCGCGCATTTGCCGTGCGAAATTCTTACCGTCACGCCGTCCTTCTCCACGAAGGTCGCGCCGCCTTGAATGGCAATTCCTCTCATACCGTTCCTCATTTTTCCGTCATATGACGGACACTTTCCATCATTTTCTCATCAAAGATCTCGGCCTTCTCTGCCTCGGTCATTTCGCGCGCGTTCTCGGGGAGTTTGGCAAAGGAAATGGGCGAGGACGTGACGCCGTTTTCCGCAAGGCGAAGCGTTACGCCGTAGTAGCGGAAATAGATTATGCCGTTTGGCAGGATGTACGCTTCTATCTCGTCGATCCATGCGGGGATCTCGGGCTCGGGCTTATCGGGGTTCACGGGAGGCGGCAGATCCTCGTCCTTGTCCTTGTCGGGATCGTGAGGCGGCTCTTCACCGATCGTACCGTTCGTACAATAGATGGCGATAGAGGAATCCACGCGGTCGCCCATCCAGTTGGCATCGAGGTCGATCTCGTTCCACCCCTCCATCGTGCCGCGATAGGTGACGGAATAGAGCATGGCGGCGGCGTTCGCACCGATGTGCGTGACGTTCGGGCCGATGGAGATCAAAACGTCCTTTTTCATGCCGAGGAAGCACATGCTACCGATCTCGGTCACCGAGTCGGGCAGATAGAGGCTATCCATGGCCTCGCAATCGCGGAAGGTATTGACGTCCACCATGGTCACCGACGTGGGAATGGTGATCGACGGCAGGGCGGTACAGCCGCGGAAGGTGCCGTCCATGGCGACAAGAGTCGAGGGCAGGCTGACCGAGGTCAGCGCCGTACAGCTGCGGAAGGTGGCAGTCAGGCCCTTGATCCCCTCGGGCACGGTGAAGCTTGTAAGCGCGGTGCAGCCGGCGAAGGTTCCATTCATTTGGGTAAGACCCGCGGGCAGCTTGACCGAGGTAAGGGACGTGCAGTCCTCAAAAGTGGAGTTCAGCGATACCTCGGAAGAAAAGAAGAACGAGCCGGGGGTGATCACGAAAGAGCCGCCGCCCGCAGACGCGAGAGAAATGTTGCTCATATCCACCGACACGAGCGAGGTGCAGTTTGCGAAAGCGCCGAAGTCGATCCGCCCCACGTTTTTGCCGAAGGAAACCGAGGTCAGGGAGATGCAGCCGTCAAAGGCGTTTGCGCCAACCGTGCCCGCGTAGATAAAATTGGGGTCAAGGGTGGACTGCTGCGCAAATTTCGAGAGCGCAAAAAAGCCTGTAAACGTACTGCCGCCCACGACAGTACTGCCGATGCCGGGGGTAATGGTCACGCCATCACCGAACAGGTCACTCACATCTGTGTTCGGCACGATGGTATACTGCGGGAATCCCCCCTCCGGCTCGGTCTGCGCGTCATCCGTGGAAATTTTGACCGACGCAAGCGACACACAGCCCGCAAAGGCGTACTTGCCGATCTGAATACCGGGCAGATCAAGGTTGATGGCGGTAAGGTTCAGGCAATCGGTAAAGGCGTAGTTGCCCACCACGCGGAGCGTGGAGGGCAGCGCCACCTCCGTGATGCCCGCATGGCCCGCGAGGGCGCGGTCAGCGACCTGCACCGTACCCTCCTTGACGGTCAGCTTGCCGTGAAAATCTTCGCGCACATCCACAAGGTAGTTTTCAAGGTACAGAACACCGTTTTCCCAGTTGGCATCGTCCTTATAAAAGGCGGTGTTTTTGAAGGCGTCCGTGCCGATCATGGACACCAGGCGCGCGGTGTCGATGGTGGCAAGCTGCTCGCAATCCAGGAACGCCTCGTCCCCGATGTCGGTTACGCTGTCGGGAATAAAGATCTCGGTGATCAGATGCTCTGCGGGGGTGTTTGTTTCGGAGATTACCTCATCCACGGGGCGTACCGTAACGGCCGAGAGGGCTCGGATGCCGCCTGTTCCCGACACACGGGTGGCTTCTTTTGCCGTCGGGGTGACGGCAGGAGCAGGCTTTTCGGCATGGAACGCACCGTTCGCGATACCGCGAACGGGCTGGCCGTTATAGGTATCGGGGATGACCACCAGCGTGTCGGTGCACGTGCCCATGCCCGTGACCACGTAATAGTTGCCGTAGCCCGAGGTTTTCAGCTCATATTCCAGCCCCTCGGACGGGGGCGCGGGGGGCGTGCGGGTGGGAGCGTTTTCACCGCCGTCGCCGTTTCCGCCCGAGCAGGCAGCGAGCGAAAGAACGGCAAGGAGCATGGCGACACACAGAAAAAGTGACAGAAAACGTTTCATAAAATCTCCTTACAGTATGATCCAGGCCAAAACAGAGGCCACAGCCAAAATAATGTACAACGTGAAAAAGATCCAGGCGATGGCCACCTCTTTGACGGTGAAGGACTTATATTTTTTATTGCCGATGGTGCGGGTCAGAATGGCCCATTCGGTATCAAACAGCTTCAGTGCCAGATGCTCCTCAATACAGCTGATGATGGCCATTTTGCTACTGTTGAGGTCACTGTAGGAGTGAAGAAGCGTGATCCAGGACAGGCAAACGGTCACACCGATCGCCGACAGAAAGACGGTGAGCAGGTAAATGAGATAGCTGTGACCTGTCAAAAAGTCGGGCAATGCACAAAAGACCGACACGATACCGCCAAGCAGGATCGAATTGAGCGTGACGTAGAAGGTGTTGACGGCCTGCTTGCGGCCGACCAGATCCTCGGAGGTCTGCACGAACATCTTATACTGCTCCATAATGATGTCCTTATTATCAAAGTCCGCGGCCTTGAGGATCATCTCGATCTCCTCGCTGTCCTTTTTTAAGCGGCGGTTCAGCTCGGCATCGTCACAAACAAAGACGTGCGCCTTGGTTTTGCTGAACACGGTTTCGCCCTCGAATTCACCGCCGATGGCCTCGACCGTTCCTTTGGTTTTCAAGGAGTCGTTGATGGGGTTGCCGGGCGCGAGGGGATAGACGTATACGTCCTTATGCTCGCGGCGCACGATATCCAGCTCCGTTTCAATAAACGGGCTGGCGGCGGACTTTTCCCCCACCGCGTACAGCACCTTTCCGCATTCGCGGATGCGGGCGGTGGCGTCCCCCTCCCAATTTTCTTGGTTGCCGTCCAGCATAATAAACTGTGCGTTGACGTAGCGGGAGGTCCACTCCCCGATCAACTCATGCACGCGGTCAAGATCTGCCCTTGAATGAATGACGAAGTATTTCATGCTTGCGTCGCCTTTCTGCCAATATATCGCTCCTATTATACCACGCTCCATGCGGTTTTGCAAGAAAAAAACCCCCGCGGTCGCTTTGCGCCCCCGGGATCTCTTTTTGGTATTATGCGATCACCACGACCTCGTATTCTGCGAGGGTGGGGATGGTGAAGGAGATCTCTGTGCCGTTTACGGCAAGATCCTTCAGCTCCGTGCCGCAAAGGGTGGAAACGGTGCGGCCGGTGCCGTCGACGTCAAAGCCGTCAAGGTTCAGCGTGACGCGGACGTCATGCAGGGGCACGCGTGCGCGCATCGGGCGCTCCATTTCGCCCGTGAGGTTCACGGCGTGCAGGAAGAAGCGATCGGCCGAGCGACGGAGCACCAGCTCGTAAAGGCCGACGCCCTCGGCCTCTACCACAGGGCGGGAGGTCATACGGCAGAAATCGCTGACCATGTTGCCGAAATCGTACAGGTTACGCTCGGTTCTGGTTTCGCCCCACGTGCCGCACACGTAGCAGGCCGTACCCTTTTCGGTTGCGCGAACGGTCACGCCGGGGAACTTTTTGGTAAGGTCCGCGATGCCGTAGCGGCTGGCCATCGGGTAGGTGCTCTTCATGAGGATCTCGGTCTTATCGTCAAACTGCCACTCGATCGCCAGGTTCGGCGTGGGGGTGAACAGGTTGGTCACGCGGGCAAGCACGGGATGCTCCTTTTCGCGGTACAGGTAGGCGTTCTCCGCGCCAAGCATCTTGCCCTCACCGACAAAGCCGAACAGCTCAGCAAGTGCCGACTGACCGCGGAATCTGCCAAGCTCATCGTACATGGCCACGTCAAAGTTGCCAAACAGCGCGCCACCCGCCTTGACGTAGGCCGCAATAGCCTCGGCCACCGCGTCCGACATACAGGCAACGCCCGGCAGGATCAGCGTATCGTACTTTGCCGCGCGTCCTTCAAGGATCGCGGCCTCGTCGATCACGTCAAACTGGATATGGTCGCGGGACAGGGCATCCACCGTGGCAAAGAAGGCTGCGCGGTGGTCGCCGCGCTTATCGTAGCCTGCCTTTCGGCCGCCGGCAGTAAAGTCGCTCTCCTCGACCGAGGAGGAATAGTTGTTCGCGGTGTCCTCCGACCACATCAGCGCGACGCGCGCGCAGGTCTTGGTCGGCTTGAACACGTCACGGTTGGCATTCACGAGCGCGTTGAGCTTCTTGACTGCCTGCAGGGACTCAAACTGCAACGCGTCCATCGGGTCAAAGTGCACGCCGAACCACACGTTCGCGCCGTTGGCGATGGTGCGCTGGTACATCATTTTGGTTTCCTCGGCCGTGTGGACGTAGTCCGTCCAGCAGCTTTCGTTGTCCGAGAAGAAGTTGACGATCGGCTTGTCGGCCGTGCGGGGATCGCCCACGATGCACTCGAGATGCTTCATGAACGCGTTTGCCTGCCACATGCCGCTGAAGGTCATGGTCGGGATAAAGAAGCCTGCCTCCGCGCCCAGCATATCCACGTAATCGTACAGGCGGCGGGTGTTGCTGCCCGTGACGTCGGGGCGCAGGGCGGAATTGTTACAATAGAGGAGAATATCGGGGTTGACCGAGTGGATGGCCTCGCGGATCTCACGGATATGCTCGGTCACCGCCTCCGTGCGGTGCTCGCGCAGCTCGATGGCCGTGCCCTCCTCCATCGGGCGGCCATACTTCTTTTGGAAGGCCGCGCGGCAAGTGGGGCAGTAGCAGCCGCCCTCGAACATCAGGGGGCCGTCCAGGAAAATACCGTCGATATCGTGGGCGCAAAGGGCGGTGATATCCTTCACCACGTCACGGTGGAACGCACCGCCGGGACGCACGCAGACGAGGTTGTAGTCGCCGTAGGCCATCATGGGCTTTCCGTCTTTTCCGATCTGGAAATACTCGGGGTGCTCACGCGCGATATCATAGTTGATCACGTGCACGTTGTTGTACACGATCTCGCGCAGGCCAAGCTCGCGCGAGGTCTTTACATGCTCCTCGATGATGCCGCCGTGCTTTTCTTCGCTGTAATAAACCATCTTGCCGTTCTTTTCCTCACCGACCTCGAGGGCATAGTACAGCTGCTCGGTGTCAAAGCCCCAGGGCGCGACGTACTCGCGCATGGCGGCCTCCTCGCCGCGTTTGACGCGGATCTGAATGGCATTGATCAAAAGGGGTTGATCCTCTATCCACCATTTTTTCATAATTTTTTCTCCTGCTTTGTTTACTATTATACGGTTTCGATGCAAATATCGACGGCCGCACCGCTCTCGTAGGAGCGCTTGATCGCGTCAAGGAAATAGACGGGAGCGATCAGCTCCTCATAGGAATGGGCCATTTTGCCCGTGCGGAGCATGTCAACGAACACGGCGCACTCGGCCGCGAAGATGCCGTCCAGGCTGATCTTGCGGCACTCACTTCCCTCGCCCGCAAACACGGCGGCGGCGTAGGACGAGCCGCAATCGTTGGTGAAGTTGACGGTGACGGCGTAATCATCGTAGGTGACGATGGCGTTCACGCTATCGTGATCGCGCACGGCGAGCACGCGGCGGGGCTGCCAGGAGAAGACCTCCATGCACATCTCGGCGAGGTGCGCGGAATAGAACCAGAAGCCGCTGTAATCGTTTTCCATCATCAGGGGGGCGGCAACGTGGCCGCTTTTTATGCTTTTGCCGCGGGCAAAGTCACGCATTTCGCAAATGCCTGCCGCGTATTTGAGCGACGAGCCGCCGCACAGCGGCACGCCCTTTTCCTTGGCAAGGCGGGCAAGAGAAAGCGCCTCGGCAGGGTTCGTGCAGAAGGGCTTATCCACGAAGGCGGGAATGCCTGCCTCGACAAACGGGCGGGCAAACTCGGCGTGGTACTTGCCGTCACGCGCGGTGATCATCACCGCGTCCACGTTTTCTACCATTTCTTCGATGCCGCTTGCCACGCGCTCTGCGCCGCATTCGCGCACCACGCGCTCGCTTTCCTCGGGGTAATGCCCCCACACCAGCGTCACACGGCAGTCGGGAAAGGCGTATTCACCCTTCTCGTTCGGTTTGTTGAAAATGTTCGTGAATTCCCGTGCGTGGGAATTTTCCGTTCCGATAATACCAATTTTGAACATGATTTTGTATTTCCTTTACAAAAATATGATGACGATTTTATTATAGGATGGTTTTTTTGAAAAGTAAATAGCAAAAACTGTATTTTGTATTGCAAAATATGAACAGTCGGTCTTATCCCTCGGCCGAGGAGCGATAGATGCTCTCGATCACGCGCACGGCTTTTTTGCCCTCGTAGCAGTCCACAAGCAGCTTTTCCTTACCCTCGGCGGCGGCCAGCAGGTTGCGGATCTGCGTTTCGTGGTTGTGGGACTGCAGCGCGGCGGGATCGCTTGCCGTGTTGATGCCGGAGTGCTTCTTTTCCACCTCGATCTCCTCGCCGTGGATCATCAGCTTCTCGATGCAGGACTCACGCAGGATCACGTAGCCCTCGTGGCCGTGGATCTCAATGCGGCGTTCAAAGCCGGGGTAGGCGCAGGTCGAGCCCTGGATCACGCCAAGCGCGCCGTGCTCAAATTCCACGGTGGCCACGGCCGTATCCTCGACCTCGATCTTGTGGAAGAGGGTGGCGATCTTGCCGCGCGCGCTCTTGATCGAGCCAACGAGGTATTCGAGCAGGTCGATGCCGTGAACGCCCTGATTCATCAGCGCGCCGCCGCCGTCAAACTTCAAGGTGCCCTTCCATGGGCTGGCGGCATAGTACGCGGGGTCGCGGTAATATTTGAGGTCCAGACTGCAAAGCGAGATGCGGCCGAACGCGCCCTCCTCGATCAGGCGCTTGACGTACGGGATATCGTTTGCAAAGCGGAATTGGGAAATGACCGTGAGCAGCTTGCCCGTTTTTTCGCAGGCTTCAATGATACGGTCGGCATCCGCAACGGACAGCGCCATGGGCTTTTCCAGCACCACGTGCTTGCCTGCTTCAAGCGCCGCGATGGCGTTTCCGGCATGGAAGCCGCTGGGCGTGCAGATGCACACCGCGTCGATCTCCCCATCCGCCAGCATATCGGCGTAGGTGGGATAGGCGCGGCAGGCATGCTTTTCGGCAAATTTCTCCGCCGCGGCGGGAAAGTTGTCGGCAACACCCGCAAGGGTGGCGTTTTCAATCGCGCGGATGGCGGCGGCATGAATACCGGCGATCATGCCGCAGCCGAGAACACCAAATCGATACATATGTTATTCCATCACTTTTTCTGCTGATTTTCTTCGTTGGTCGTGCCGTGCCAACGGCCGCCCTGCTCGCCCTTGTCATCCCCCTCCAGCAGTGCCATATGGTTGTCGGCTACCTTGCGGAAGGCGGCTACGTAGCGGTCGATCCACTCACGGTCGAGCTGCTTGAACCACGGCACGGAGAAGCAGTAGACCTTGGTGGACGCGATCAGCGAGGGAACGGCATCGTCATTCGGGATCTCTTTTCTGTCCGAGAAGGCGATACGGGACGGACGGCCGAGGTTAAAGCCGTCAAAGGTCTTGAAATAGCTGTGGGTGTGCAGGCAGTAGTTGGCGCCGTCCCAGCAGGGGGCAGTGCCGTTGAACTCATCCATCACGGCCTTGGCAAAGCGCTTGACGGACAGGCCGTGGAAGGCGTTTTCGTCATAGATGGCGTGGGGATGATAGAAGCCGCCCATCGTCGAGCCGGTGGACTCATCCACGCGCAGGGGGGTGATGCCGGGGATCTTTTCCAGCTGATCGAAGAAGTAATTCATCGCGCGGCGGATCTCGGCGGTACGCTCGTCATAATGCGCAAGCTGACCGCGGGCCAGGGCGCAGCACAGCTGATTGGCGCGTCCCTTGACGCTGCCGACGGCAACGTGGAAGTAGGGCTTCAGATCTTCGCTTTCCTTGATGAAGTCGGCGTTGTTGCGCTCGTAGTGACCGTAGGCCAGCGCGCGCTCGTAGAGCTTTGTATCGTCGGTGACCAGCATACCCAGCTCGCCGGCGGCAAAGGCCTTGCCGCTCATCATGCTCATGCCGGCAACGTGGCCGAACGTGCCGACCTTTTTGCCCTTATAGAGCGTACCCTGCGCATGGGAAACGTCCTCGATCACGTACAGGTTATGACGGTTGGCGATCTCCATGATGGGATCCATATCGCAGGGGTAGCCGTGGTAGTGCACGACCATGATGGCCTTGGTCTTATCGGTGATGCAACGCTCAAGATCGTTGGGATCCAGGCTCATTTTGTTGTTGATGGCGCAGAAGATGGGGGTTGCGCCGAACCACTGTGCGCCGGTCACGCTGCCCCAATAGGTCTTGGTGGGGCAGATGATCTCATCGCCCACGCCCAGGCCAATGGCAAACATGGCGGCAGAAAGGGACATCGTGCCGTTGGTGAAGGCCAGCGCGTGACGGCGGCCGATCCAAGCGGCAAACTCCTCCTGGAACTTGATGGTGATATCCGTGCCCGAGAATTTGTTGTTACGAATGACGTCAAGCGCCGCCGCCTCATCCTCCTCGGTGATGATCGGCCAACGGAACAGGTCCTTCGGTACGTCCTTCGGGATGGCGGGCGTGCCGCCGAGAATAGCAAGCTTTTCCATATTATTTGTCCTCCAATTTTAACAGGCGCAGGGCGTTGCCGCGCATGAATTTGTAATAGTTTTCTTCGCTGATCATCTTGTCTTCGCGCATTTTGTTCAGGAAATTGTTCATTTCGAACTGCTGGGTGTTCTCCGGCGCGCAGATGTCACAGCCGTACAGGATGCGGTCGGAAAATTCCTCAATAAAGCGGGCGGCGTAGTCGGGATCGCGCGAGAGCGCGTTCATGCCGCTGGTGGCAGACAGGTCACACCACAGGTTGGGATATTCACGCAGGAGCTTCGGAATGCGCCCCTCCTTGATCTTGCCCTTCGGGAAGTCCTTGCGGTTTTCGTCGTCCACGTCCGCGCCCATCTCCGCCCAGAAGGCCTGCGAGTGGCCGAGGATGGTGAGCTTCGGATACTTTTTCAGCATTTTTTCAAGGCGCGGCAGGCCGAGATCGTCACGGATGCCGTAATAGCCGTACGGATCCTTCATGGTGGCGATGTGGATGGTGACGGGCATGTCACATTCCGCGCAATGGTAGAAGAGGTTATCCATCAGGGGATCGTCGATCGGGAGCTGGGCGGTCAGCTCGCCCAAACCGCGCGCGCCGATGCTCTTATAGAAATTCAGCACCTCGGAGAAGTCGGCCTTCGGATTGTTTCGGGCGGCGCGGGGGTCTACATTGCAGAACCACACGAAGCGGTCGGGATGTTGGTCGGCCAGCAGCTTCATATCCACGCTTGTGACGGGGTAGAAGTGGTGCTCCGGCGAGCAGAGAGGAAGCAGAACGCCCTTCTCAATATCAAGCTGATCGTAAAAGGCAAGCAGCTCCTCGGGGGTGATGTGCGGGGTATAGCGACTGACAGGCACAAGCGCACGATAGGGGGTGGCGTGCGCGTGAATATCGATCTTTTTGACAATCGGCAAACTCATATCGTTTTCCTTTCCGTTCCCGCTTGGGAACTTACACTTTTGTTATATCACAATCCAAATTGTTTTTCAATGGACAATATTGCATATTTATGGACTATATTGCTCTTTTTTCATTTTTTAATATATAATTTTTAATAATCAGAGCAAAAACGGCTTGCTCCGCCATGTGGCGGGGCAAGCCGTTTGATCTATTCGTCGCGGCGGCGAACGCTTTTGGGGGACACGCCCTTATACCGCTTGTAGCACCGATAAAAATAGCTTTCGTCCTCAAAGCCGCAGCGCGGGGCGATCTCCCGAATGCTGTCGGTCGAGTCCTGCAGCATCGCCTCGGAAAGATCCACGCGGTAGGCGGTCAGATATTCGATGGCGGTGACGCCCATCGCGCGCTTGAACGTGCGGCAGAAGTGGTAGCGCGACATGGAGCACAGCGAGGAAAGCTCGTCGATCGACAGCTTCGTCATGTACGCGGTATGCATGCGCTCGAGGGCCGGCGCGATCTGCTCCACCTGCTTGCGCGCGCCCTCGGCCTGCTCCTCGCCGTCCCCCTCCTGCAGGTAGTTACGCAAAAGCAGGGCGAAGAATTCGGACACGAGGTTACGCACGACCAGGCGGTAGTGCTCCTCCTTTCGTTCGACCTCCTCGGCAATTCGAAGAACGATGGTTTGCAGGCGGCGGTCGTCGCGGATGAAATTTTTGATCTTCTTTCGCTGACCGAGGAAGATATTCCGCAGATCCAGCCCGCCCGCGGCGCGGCTTAAGAAGTCCAGGCTGACCATGATGAGGTAGTAGCGGCCGCTGTACTCCTCAATGTTCACGGTGGTGTGGATCTCGTAGGGATTGACGATGGCGATATCCCCCGCGCGGGCGATGAACACCTCGGAGTTGATCATCAAGGCCGAGGGGTCGCCGTAAAAATATTTGATCTCGATATCCTCGTGCAGTGCGCTGCGCTCGGTAGGCGGTGCCTGTTCGGTGACGTAGATCTTGAAATCCCCGTCCGAAAAGGAGATCTTTTGGGTAAACGGCTCGCGCCTTTCTTCTTTCATGAAATCCCCCCTTTTGGCTTGTTTTGCTTATATCATAGCATAAATGGGAGAAAAAAGCAAGAAAAAGCGCAAGAATGTCCAAAAAGCGACCGTCTGAGATCCAAAGCCACCCTCTCGAGGGGGCTGAATAAAAAAGCACCGCCGTGCGGTGCTTTTTTCAGTCCTTTTCGGACGTTTGGGGCAAAACGGGAACTTCAATTTCCCCCTCACTTTGCTCAAAGGCCTTGATCTCCTGCCGTATCAGATACAAAATCTCTCCGTTGGCGGAACGACCGTAATATTTGGATATATAGTGAAGCTTATAATGCAAAGCGGGATCAATTTCAAT
>JAZQWX010000174.1:0-1624 GCA_045632565.1 Eubacteriales bacterium
TTCCACCACAGCGCCGATGGGCATATCGGGAATCTGACCCATGTTGGGAACGTTTACGTTTGTAACGATATCGCCAAGGCCCAGCAGTGCTCTCATCTGTGCAACGCCCTCTTCACCCGTGGGCTTGAGCTCAAACTTCTTCTCACCACTGACGAGCATGGCGCTCTTTTTCAGTCTTTCCCCGAGATCGTAATATCTCCAGCTTACCGGCGTAAGACCGAAGCCCCAATTCCATACGTTTTCGGGAGAGCCGAGATACCATTGATTGGGACAGAATTCTGCAAGGTGTCTATCCCCTGCCGCGCCGAGCACGCCGTAGCGCAGGAACAGATCCATCTTGACTCTGTTCATGGTTCTCCAGGCGTTTGCCCAGTTATTATCGCTGTTGTCCTGCTTATCGTCATCCACGGGGGTGGAGAGCTTTTTCTCTGCATAGGGCTTGAGCATGGCGAGAAGGTCTACATTCCGATAGCTTGCCTTTGTTACCCAGGTAAAGTGGTTAACGCCGGTTACCTGTACCTTGATCTCATCGCGATCGATGGATTCCTCATCAATACCCATCGTTTCGCAATACATATTTCGAAGGAAGGTCTGCGTGCCGAACACCTCATGGCAGCATCCGAATGCCTTGATCTTTGGGAAGGTTTCATAAAGCATTCTAACGCAGAGCGTCATGGGGTTCGTGTAGTTGATAACCCATGCGTTGGGGCAGTTTTTCTCGATCGCCTTGGCGATCACCTCAAACATGGGGAGCGTTCTGAGTGCGCGGATCGTTCCGCCAAGACCGGACGTATCACCGACAGACTGGTAGATGCCGTATTTTTCGGGGGTATGCACGTCGCTTTCCATTTCCTTGAACGTGCCGGGCAAGATGGAAATGACAACGAAATTGGCGTCCTTGAGCGTTTCCTCCAGCGTCTTGGTTGCTACGTACCGGAAGTTGCCTGCATCGGCATCGGGGTTATCCTCGGCAATTCTGTTGCCAATGATCTCGTTTGTTTTGGCGGCCTCATAATCAATGTCATAGAGGGCCACCGTGCCGCTGATATCCTTTGCCTGTGCGAGGTCGGTCATCAGTCCCCACGCCCATCCGCGAGAACCACCGCCTATATACGCGATCTTAATACCTTCTGCTTTATTGCCGTTGTAGGTTACCATAGTGATCTCCTTATGTTGTTTTTTTAAATTACAACAATACTATAATACATATTTTTTAAAATGTAAATATAAAAAAGTACGCAAAATCATTGCAAAAAGTCCGTTATTGTTGTATACTACCGTTAACAAACAAAAAAGGACCGTGAAAATGGAAACGAAGATCCTATCAAAATATTCCGACAGCAGCATGGCCTTCCATCACGCCGTATCGGAGAATCCCGTCGATTACCAATTCAATCTCCACAGCCACAACGTGTGTGAGATCACCTTTATCGTTTCGGGCGATGTTTCGTGGGTGATAGAGGGCAAGACCTACAAGATCAGAAAAAATGACCTGGTGATCCTGCGACCCGAGGTGGTTCACGGCGTGCGTCTGAACGGCACGGAGGTATACGATCGATACAACATCGAATTTGATGACAAGCTTATGGCGGACCGTGCGCTTGACGACGTCCCGCGCGAGATA
>JAZQWX010000175.1:0-2870 GCA_045632565.1 Eubacteriales bacterium
GTCACAGGCTTTCCATCCTTCAGGGCTGCGCCTGCCACGTAGACCGTATCGGCAACGGCAGCGGGAGTGGTAATCTCAAATCCCTTTTCGTAGGCCTGCGGGTAGCCTGTGGAAGCCATGACCACGCAGCAAGCGTGTCCATCGCGGAACTTGACGGGAGTATCGGCAAGGCGTTCTTCGGTCACCGCCTGCATGACGGTGAGGAGATCGCTTTCCAACAGCGGGAGCACGACCTGCGTTTCGGGGTCGCCGAAGCGGCAGTTGTACTCGATGACCTTCGGGCCGTTTTTGGTGAGCATCAGACCGAAGTAGAGGCAGCCCTTAAAGGTTCTGCCCTCTGCATTCATGGCTGCCATCGTGGGGAGGAAGATCGTTTTCATACACTCGTCGGCAATCGCCTCGGTGTAGTAGGGGTTGGGTGCGACCGTGCCCATACCGCCCGTATTGAGGCCCGTATCGTTGTCGCCTGCGCGCTTGTGGTCCATGGAGGACACCATGGGAACGAGCGTTTTGCCGTCCGTGAAGGCAAGCACGGAAACCTCGGGACCTTCAAGGAATTCCTCTACGACCACGTGGTCGCCGCTTTTGCCGAACACCTTATCGAGCATCATCGAGCGAACGGCGTCCTTGGCCTCCTCTCTCGTCATGGCGATGATCACGCCCTTGCCGAGAGCAAGGCCGTCTGCTTTGATGACGGTCGGGATCGGCGCGGTGTCCAGGTATTCAAGCGCCGCGGCGGCATCATCGAACACCTCGTAGCCTGCGGTGGGGATGCCGTACTGTTTCATGAGGTTTTTGGAAAAGACCTTGCTACCCTCGATAATGGCAGCGTTTGCGCGAGGGCCGAAGCACGGAATACCGACAGCTTCCAGCGCGTCCACCGCACCGAGCACCAGCGGATCATCCGGCGCGACAACGGCGTAATCGATGCCCTTTTCCTTTGCGAAGGCGACGATGCCGTCGATATCCTTCGCGCCGATATCCACGCAGGTGGCATCGGCGGCGATACCGCCGTTGCCGGGCAGGGCAAAAATTTCCTCAACCTGCTTGTTTTCTTTCAATTTCTTGATGATGGCGTGCTCTCTGCCGCCACCGCCAACAACCATAAGCTTCATAGTCATTCTCCTTTCGGGGATCAGTGGTGGAACAGACGCATACCGGTGAATGCCATGGCCATGCCGTACTTATTACAGCAATCAATGACGGCATCGTCGCGGATAGATCCGCCCGGCTCGGCAATGTAGGCAACGCCGCTACGCTTCGCGCGCTCGATGTTATCGCTGAACGGGAAGAAAGCATCGGAGGCAAGAGAAACACCCTCGATCTTGTCGAGGTAAGCACGCTGCTCTTCTCTTGTGAAGGGGGCAGGCTGCTCGGTAAAGTAGTTCTGCCAGATACCGTCGGCGCACACGTCCTCTTCGTTCTGGTTGATGTAGCCGTCGATCACGTTATCGCGGTCGGGGCGGCCGAGGGTGGGCTTGAACGGCAGGGCGAGCACCTTTTCGTGCTGACGCAGGAACCAAGTGTCTGCCTTACCGCCCGCGAGGCGCGTGCAGTGGATACGGGACTGCTGACCCGCACCGACGCCGATGGCTTGTCCGTCTACGGCGTAGCAGACCGAGTTGGACTGGGTATATTTGAGAGTTATGAGGGAGACGATCAGGTCGCGTACAGCATCCTGCGGGAGATTTTTGTTTTCGGTTACGATATTTTCCAAGAGATGCGCGCCGATCTTGAAATTGTTGCGGCCCTGCTCAAAGGTGATGCCGTAGACCTGCTTGGTTTCGATCTCTTCGGGAACGAAGTCGGGATCGATCTTCACGATATTGTAGTTCCCTTTTCTCTTGCTTTTCAGGATCTCCAGCGCCTCGGGCTCATAGCCGGGGGCAATAACGCCGTCCGACACCTCACGCTTGATCATCAGCGCGGTGGTGACGTCACAAACGTCGGAGAGGGCAACGAAATCACCGAAGGAGCACATTCTGTCCGTGCCGCGAGCACGCGCATAAGCGCAACCGAGGGGGGATTCGTCAAGACCCTCGATATCATCCACAAAGCAAGCCTTTTTCAGCGTGTCGGAGAGCGGAATACCGACGGCGGCAGAGGTGGGGCTGACGTGCTTAAAGGACGCGGCGGCGGGCAGGCCAAGGGCTTCTTTCAGCTCCTTGACAAGCTGCCAGGAGTTAAAAGCATCGAGAAAGTTGATATAGCCGGGGCGGCCGCACAGGATCTCGATCGGCAGCTCTTTGCCGTTCTGCATATAAATTTTAGCGGGCTTTTGGTTGGGGTTACAGCCGTATTTCAGTTCAAATTCCTTCATATCTCTTCCCCTTACTTGTTCTTGTTGATGATGATCTCCTCGGGGGCGGAGCCGTCAAGCGGCACAACGCGCACGAAGAGCGATACCTTGTTATCGGCATTGAGGTTTTCCCAAACGAGCTCGGCAAGCTCGGCGGCGGTGTTCGGGAGTGCTACCTCCTCGGGCTCACCGAAGAAGGAGGGGATGGGATTACCGTCATGCTGATAGGTGTGGATAAAGTGGCCGATGCCTGCGGTCGGCAGGTAATGGTAGAAGAATCTCTCGCAGACGGAGGGATCGCCGTTACGGCTCTTGAGGATCGACATTTTGTAGGCAAAATCACCGTTTGCATAGGTAAGCATACCCGAAATGCGGGGGGTGTAGTTGGGGCAGTCAGGCTCAAATTCTCTGGTGTGAAGTGATTTTTCAAATGCGTATCCGTCGTTGCCGTTTTCCTTGATGTATTCGTATATTGTGTTGGTCTGGTCACCGTTTGTAATGATGTCTACGTTGTCTATCTTGAGATAGGGGTTATAGATGATAAGGCTTGGATCGGAAAGCTTGCTTTCAT
>JAZQWX010000176.1:0-2274 GCA_045632565.1 Eubacteriales bacterium
CTCTACGGCCGCGTGCCGTCGCTTGAAAATTCCATCCGCTTTATGAAGGATACCACGCCACCCGAGGCGTGGATGTGCGGCATCGTTACTTACTCCGCCTGGTGGCTTGCCACCCTTGCCGATTACACGGAGATCACGGGATGCACCGACTTTACCGCACCCCTGCTTCCTTACGCGCAGGCGACGGTGCGTCATCTTCTCTCGATCGTAAACGAGGCGGGGGATATTGTAACGGACGGCAACCTGTTTGTCGATTGGCCGACCAAGGGCAAGGAGGACGAGGCAGCAGGCGCACGCGCGATCTTGCTGTTTGCCGCCAAAAAGGCAGCCGCCTTGTTTGCCTCTATGGCATACCCGACAAAGGAGGCCGTTGCACTCGTGGTGCGGCTTTCCAAGCAACCGATCCTTGTTCGATCCTCTATGCAGGTGGTCGGTCTGAAATATATGGCCACGGGCGCGCTGGAGCCCTCCGACGTTGCCATCCTGCGCGAAAAGGGCGCACGCGGTATGTCCACCTTTATGAGCTACTACATCCTCACCGCCTACGCCCGCTATCTCGGAAAAGACGCCGCCATCGCGGTGATGAAGGAATACTACGGTGCGATGCTGTCGCGCGGTGCTACCACGTTTTTTGAGGATTTTGACCTTTTGTGGCTTGCGGGCTCTTCCCACATTGACGAGCTGCCCGCCGAGGGAGAGTCTGATCTTCACGGTGATTTCGGGGCATACTGTTATCTCGGCTTCCGCCATTCGCTCTGTCACGGCTGGAGTGCCGGTATTCTCCGCTTTATGAAGGATTGTGATCTTTGATGAAAAAGAACTACCATACCCATACCTTTCGTTGCTATCATGCCATGGGTAACGAATACGCCTATATCCGCCGCGCCTTGGCGGCGGGTATCGAGGTGCTCGGCTTTTCGGACCACGCCCCCATGCCCTTTCCCAAGGGGCATGATGCGTACTACCGCATGAAGACCTCACTGCTTCCCGATTACGTCGAAACCCTGCTCGAATACCGCAAGGAATATCGCGGTCGGCTGGACATTCTCATCGGCTTTGAGGTCGAATACTACCCCGATTATTTTGATGCGTTTCTTGACCTTATCCGCCCCTATCCGATCGACTATCTCATCCTCGGCCAGCACTTTCTCGGCAACGAGATCGGCGGTGCACACATGATGAAGGAAACCACGGATGAGCGTATTCTGACCGAATACGTGGATCAGGTGATCGCCGGTATCGGGAAGAATGTCTTTTCTTGTCTTGCTCATCCCGACGTGGTGTTCTTCACGGGGGAGGATGACGCGTATCGGCGCGAAATGCGCCGCCTTTGCCGTGCGGCAAAAGAGAAAGATCTGCCGATCGAATACAATCTGCTCGGACTGTCCGAGGGGCGCAATTATCCGAACCCCCTGTTCTGGCCGATCGCCGCAGAGGAAGGAAACCGTGTGATCCTTGGCTGGGATGCCCACCGCCCGTCGGCCTTTATGCAGGCGGAGGTGGAGGAGAGGGGAAAGGCATACCTGCACAGCCTTGGCATCACCCCCATGGAAACGCTGCCCCTTGTGCCGATATTTCCGTGACTTTCGTGGATAGATTCCCTGCATATCTAATAAAAGTAGATTGACTTTCCCGTGCGGCTTCGTTATAATGGATTTGCAATAAAAGAAAGAGGTGCTTTATGAGCAAGATCTATATCGGTTGGGCAGAGGAAAGCCTTGTGCCCGAAAAGAAAATCAGCCTCGCAGGGCAGTTTTATGAAAGAATTTCGCAGTATGTGGAATCCGAGATCAGCACCACCGCTATGGCAGTCGAGTCGGACGGCGAGCAGATGATCCTTGTATCTGCCGATCTTGGCGGTATTCCCGGCTTTTTGATGAATGCCGTGCGTGAGAAATTTGCGGCCATGGTGCCTGACTTTGATCCCAAAAAGATCATCGTGGGCGCGACGCACACCCATACCTCGCATACGCTTGGCGCACCTACCAATGCCCCCGTGGGGGCACTCGCCGTTAGCCGCGGAATTCTGCGCGAATTCGTACCGGCAGATAAGGAATACGTTGCGCTTGTAACGGCAGATGACAGCGTGATGAAGCCCGTCGAGGCAACCGAGTTTGTGTCCGAGCGCATCGCCCGTGCCGCCGCACGCGCATGGGAGAACCGCGCCGAGGCGCTGTACGCCAACGAGTTCGGCCGTGCTGCGGTCGGCATGTGTCGCCGCGTACATTATGATGACGGCACGTCCCAGATGTGGGGCGATACCAACACCGCCAA
>JAZQWX010000177.1:0-6279 GCA_045632565.1 Eubacteriales bacterium
GCGTGCTCCTTCTCGTTGTCCGCCGTTTTCTGGAACAGGGCGGCGATCTGCTCAAATCCCTGTTTCTTTGCTACCGAGGCAAAATACGTGTACTTGTTGCGCGCCTGCGATTCTCCCGCGAAGGCCGCCTCCAAATTTTGCTCGGTGCGTGTGCCTGCGTATTTCGTTTTCTTCGGTAATTCTTCCAACACCTCTAAATCGTTTCCGCGCGCGCCGCAAACGGGACAGATCGGCTCGCTCCCCTCGGGCGCATCAAATTCCGCCCCGCAGGGCTTGCAATGAAATCGTTTTTTGGCAGTCATGGTAAAATTCTCCTTTTGTTGTTTGTCTACATTGTTGCCATATCCTGCCTCTCTTATACAAAAAGACGGAGAATTTTCATTCTCCGTCCATCCTTATCCCTTGATATTTTCTACGATGGCTACGGCCACCGCGGTGATCTTGTCAAATTCACCCGCGTCGATCCAGGATTTGTTGACCAGGTTGCCGCCGATGCCCAGCCCCACAGCGCCCGCCTCCATAAAGTCGCGTGCGTTGTTCTCGTTCACACCGCCAACGGCGAGAAACTTGATCTGCGAAAGCGGCGCACGGAACGCCTTGACCATGGCAGGACCGTTTCCCACGCAAGGGAACAGCTTCACAAAATCCGCGCCCGCAAAGTGCGCCTTCTTGGCCTCGGTCGGCGTCATCGCACCGGGCAGGGAAACAAGGTCGCGCTGTACCGTGTAGCGGATCACCTCTTCATCCGTGTCGGGCGATACGATGAACTACGCCCCTGCGCTGATGGCAAGATCCACCTGCTCCACGGTCAGAACCGTACCCGCGCCAACTGCCATTTCGGGGCAAGCCTCCTTGATGGCACGGATGGCCGCGACCGTTTCGGAGAAGCTTGCGGGATTCTTTTGGTTAAAGGTCACCTCAATGCAGGATATCCCACCGTCAAAAACGGCGCGGCCGACCGCGGCCGCCTTGTCGGCTTCAATTCCGCGTACAATGGCAATGACCTTGCCCTCTTCTATCTTTTTGATAACTTGTTCTCTCATGGAAAGAACCTCGCATGTTGTATTTTTTGTGAGCGTATAACGCTACTTTTATTCTACATCCATCACGCTGAAAAGTCAAGTGAATACAACAAAAAACGCCGCAGAAGCGGCGTTTTTTGTTGTTAACGAATCTCAACTGTGATCCGCTTGCCGCTGTTCGCAGCAGCAGCCTTCATCAGCGAACGAATCGCCTTTGCGATCTTACCGTGGCGGCCGATCACCATGCCCATATCGTCAGGGGCAACCGAAAGCGTCAGCTCGATGTTGTCCCCATCGATGCTTTCCGTGACCGTTACGCTCTCCGGCGTGTCGACGATTGCGCGCGCGATGTCAGCAAGAATCTGTTTGTAGTCCATAGCTTACACCTTTCTGACGCGGCGCGTCCGCAATTACTTCAGGATCTCGGTCTTCTTCAGCAGGGATCTGACAGTTTCGGTAGGCTGTGCGCCGTTCTTGATCCAAGCGGTAGCCTTGTCAGCATCGATCTTGATCTCGGCAGGGTTGGTCATGGGGTTGTAGTAGCCGATCTCCTCGATGAATCTACCGTCGCGGGGATATCTGCCGTCCGCAACTACCACACGGTAGAAGGGGGCCTTCTTTGCGCCGATTCTCTTCAGTCTGATCTTAACCATTGTTCTTTCCTCCAAAAATGATATATAAATTTTTATAAAAAATCCTTAAAACGGAATTTTCATCTTGCCAAGCAGGCCGCGCTTTTCCATAGAAGAGAACTGCTTCATCATCTTCTTGGTCTGATCGAATTGACGAAGGAGCTTGTTGACCTCCTCCACCGTCGTGCCTGCGCCGGCCGCAATGCGTTTGCGGCGGGAACCGTTGAGAATGTCAGGGTTGCAGCGTTCCTTTTTCGTCATGGAAAGGATGATCGCCTCGGTACGCGCCATCTGCTTTTCGTCGATATTCGCGTCCTTCAGCGCCCCGGGCTTTATCCCCGGCATCATGGATACGAGCTGCTCTACGTTGCCCATCTTTCGCAGCTGCTTGAACTGCTCAAGGAAGTCTTCCAGGGTAAAAGAGGACTCGCGCAGCTTGCGCTCCATTTCCGCTGCGGTCTTTTCGTCATAGGCCGCCTCGGCGCGCTCGATCAGGGAAAGGATATCACCCATGCCGAGAATGCGGGACGCAATACGGTCGGGATGGAATACCTCGATGGCATCCGTTTTCTCGCCCGTGCCCACCAGCTTGATCGGCTTGCCGGTCACGAAACGAACCGAAAGCGCCGCACCGCCACGCGTGTCGCCATCCATCTTGGTCAGCACCACGCCCGTGATGTCCAGCAGCTCGTTAAAGGACTGTGCTACGTTGACTGCATCCTGTCCGAGCATCGCGTCCACGGTCAGAAGAATTTCGGTCGGCTTGACAGCCGCCTTGATCTTCTTAAGCTCCTCCATCAGCTCCTCATCGATGTGCAGGCGACCCGCCGTGTCGATGATGACCAGATCATAGAGGTGCTTTTTCGCATGCTCAATACCCGCACGTGCGATCTCCACCGGGCTGATCTTGTTGCCCATGGAAAACACAGGGATGTCCAGGCTCTCGCCAAGAACCTCCAGCTGCTTGATCGCCGCAGGGCGGTATACGTCACAAGCAACGAGAAGCGGCTTTTTGCCCTTCTTTTTTTGCATCAGGGCGATCTTGCCCGCATGGGTGGTTTTACCCGCACCCTGCAAGCCAACCATCATATATACAGTCGGCGGGGCAGGGGAAACCTCCAGCTTCGCGCTCTCCGAGCCCATCAGCTTGATCAGCTCTTCGTTTACGATCTTCACGACCTGCTGGGCAGGGAGCAGGCTCTCCAGGACCACCTCGCCCACCGCACGCTCGGTCACGCTTTTGACAAACTCTTTGACAACTTTATAGTTTACGTCCGCCTCGAGCAATGCCAGCTTGATCTCGCGCATGCCCTCGCGTACGTCGGCCTCGGTCAATTTACCCTTGTTGCGGAATTTTTTAAAGGCGTTTGCCAGCTTATCGGTTAAGTTCTGAAACAATTCCGTCAACCCTCCTCGGTATTCTCCGCATGGATCAATGCGGCACAGTAACGCGCTTCTTTTACAAGAGCTGCCGCAGCCTCACCCGCATCGGGGGGGACTGCATCGGAAAGCTGCACAAGCCGCGCCGCCGTGTCACGCAGGCGGCAAAATTGCTCGGCAAGCCCTAACTGCTCTTCAAGAAACCGTAATTCCTCCTCGCCCTTTTTGATGGCGTGGCGTACACCCTGGCGGGAAATGCCCTCGCTTTCGGCAATCTCGGCAAGCGAAAGATCCTCGCCGTAGTACATCGAAAGCATCGTGCGCGTATGCTCGGAAAGCACGTTGCCGTAGAAATCAAGGAGAAATCCCACGGTCATATCCTTCTCAAACATACCAGCCTCCCAAGGTGTAAAACAAATTACTTTACAAGTATACCACGTATACCCATGCTTGTCAAGGGCAAAATGAAGAAAATTGAAAAAATTTCAAGTTTTTTTCAAAAAACACTTGCTATTTTGGAAATAGTATGGTATGATATTCGGGTATTAGGATGCAATGGCACACCCTCTCAGGTGCGATTGCGGTTCAAAATGAAAACAGGAGGAACGAATCGTGGCAAACATTAAGTCTGCAAAGAAGCGTATCAAGGTTATCAAAGCAAAAACGCTGCGCAACCAGATGTTCCGCACCCAGATGCGTACCGTTGTGAAGAAGTACAACGCCGCTCTCGAGGCAGGGGACAAGGAGCTGGCTGCAGCCGCTTACCGTCTTGCTGTTAAGAAGATTGACCAGGCAGTTGCTCGTGGCATTCTTCACAAGAACAACGGCGCTCGTAAAAAGAGCCAGTTCACCGTAATGCTCAACAAAATGGCATGACAAGATAAAAAAGCGCATGGTTAACCCGCCTGCGCTTTTTATCTTTATAAAGAAAAGTCCGAGGCTGTTGCCTCGTACTTTTCTTTATTTCTGCACAGGGGAAACACCCGGCTTCCCCTCACAGTCAAGCAGGGGTGTCAGACCGCCTGCGTGGCCGTCGTGATGCCACACGTACTGCACACCCGTTTCGGTATCCACCCAGATCTCGGTGATTGTCAGCACGCCTTGGGTGTAGATCTTTTCAAATCTGTCCTTTGCCATGGCTTTTCTCCTTTATTTCAACTCGTCAAGAAATTCTCCTACGCGTCGGATGGCCTCCTTGATATGCTCGGTCGAATAGCAGTAAGAGGCGCGCACAAAGCCCTCGCCACCGCGCCCGAAGGCCGTTCCGGGGACAAGCGCCACGTGCTTTTCACGCAACAGTCGCTCACAGAATTCCTCGCTCTTCATGCCCGTGCCGCTGATGCAGGGGAACGCGTAAAACGCGCCGCGCGGCTCGCGGCAGGGAAGCCCTATGGCGCGGAAGCCGTCTACCATAATGTGGCGGCGCAGGTCATATTCTGCCATCATCTCGGCCACCTCCTCGTCGCAGGCGGAAAGTGCCTCCACCGCCGCGTACTGCGAGGTAGTAGGCGCACACATGATGGCAAATTGATGCAGCTTTGTCATCTGCCGCAAAATATCCTTCGGTCCGCAAGCAAATCCAAGCCGCCACCCGGTCATCGAGAAGGCCTTGGAAAAACCGTTGATCACCACGGTGCGCTCCTTCATGCCGTCCACCGAAGCAGGAGAAACGTGGGTAAGCCCGCCAAAGGTCAGCTCCGCATAGATCTCGTCCGAGATCACCACAACGTCCGTATCTCGCAATATGTCAGCCAGAGCTTCCAGATCTTCTTTTTCCATGACCGCCCCCGTAGGGTTGCAGGGGTAGGGGAGAATGAGGGCCTTCGTGCGTTCCGACATGGCGGCGCGCAGCTCCTCGGGCGTGACCTTGAAATCGTTCTCCGCCTTCGTTTCAATAATGACGGGAATGCCGCCCGCCATCCGTACGATCGGCTCGTAGCAAACGTAGCTCGGTTGGGGAATGATGATCTCATCCCCGGGGTTCGTCACGGCGCGCACGCACGCGTCGATCGCCTCACTGCCGCCCACGGTCACGAGAATTTCGCCGTTTGGATCGTAGGAAAGCGCGAATTTTCGCTCCATATACCGCGCGATTTCCTCGCGCAGCTCTATTAAGCCGCTGTTGGCGGAATAACGGGTCTTGCCGCGCTCCAGTGTACGGATGGCCACGTTACGGATCTTCCACGGCGTTGGGAAGTCCGGCTCACCCACGCCCAGTGAAATCACGTCCCGCATGCTGTTTGCAATGTCAAAAAACTTGCGGATGCCGGACGGCTTGATATCCGTGAGCGTCTTGCTTAAAATATGCTCGTAATTCATTCGGAAAGGATCCCTCTTTCGTCAGGCTCCTTCACACCAAGCGCTACGTCCAGCTCCTTGTAGCGGCGGAGCACAAAGTGTGTGGCGGTAGAGGTCACCTGCTCAAGGGTAGAAAGCTCCTTGGCCACAAACATGGCCACCTCCTCAAAGGTGCGGCACTTGACCACCACGTTCAGATCGTATACGCCCGACATCAAGTAAACCGACTCTACCTCGGGGAACATCGTAATGCGCTCGGCGATCCCCTCGAAGCCGTAGCCTGTCTTCGGCGTCACCTTCAACTGAATAATGGCGGATACGTAGGGCTTTTCGGTCTTGCCCCAGTCGATGACAGCCTTGTAACCGCGAATAACGCCCTCTTCTTCCAGCCGCGCGATCTCGGCTGCTACCTCGCTTGCGGTTCTGCCGGTTGCCGCCGCCATTTCTTCCAACGACACCCGCGCGTTCTTGTTCAGCATTTTCAAAATTCTTTTCGTCATAATAGCCTCCTATCAAAAAAACGCCCTGAGCACAGTATACTGTGTTCAGGGCGAAAAATCCGCGTTACCACCTGAATTCGGGAGAACCCCCGCACTCTGCCGGCATGATGCCGCTTCTCTGTAACGGGAGAACCCGACCGTGGCTACTTAGTTCGCCACAGCAGCTCCAAGACTGCTTCGGTCATTTTGCGCACGAACTTACACCAACCGTTCGCTCTCTCTGCCGCAGGGAATGACGTACTCCTTCTCTTCGTCGCCTTTTGTATTATTATACTCTAAAAATTTACTTTTGTCAAGAGAAAAAGAAAAGAGAGAACAAAACGTTCTCTCTTTTGTCTTGTTTAGTCGCTCACGTAAGGCAGAAGAGCTACCTGACGAGCACGCTTGATAGCGGTGTTCAGCTCGTGCTGGTGCTTTGCACAAGTGCCGGAAACGCGGCGGGGAAGG
>JAZQWX010000178.1:0-10008 GCA_045632565.1 Eubacteriales bacterium
GGATGGATACTTGAATAACTCTTGCTCCCTCGAAAAAACGGGGGAGCTTTTTTGTGCGCTGAATTTTGACGTATGGTATTGACAATTTCGGTCTGGGATGATACAATATAGTTAATATTCATTTAATAATGTGAATTATACAGGAGAGGATATTCATGAAGGTAAAAAAGGGCTACACCTACCAAGAGCTTGTGGAGAGACCTGCGAAAAAGGCAAAAAAGCCGGCTTATCCCAGCTTTTTCTTTCGCACCCTCATTCGCACCGTTTCGATCCCCGATCTGATTGCAACCAAATTTAAATATAAGACTGTTGGCATGGAGAAGCTTGGCAAAAAGGAGCCTTGTCTTATATTGATGAACCATTCCAGCTTTATTGATCTCAAGATCGCCTCCACCCTGCTGGTGCGTCGCCCCTTTCACATCGTTTGCACAAATGACGGCTTTGTCGGCAAAAATTGGTTGATGCGCCGCCTTGGCTGTATTCCCACCATCAAATTTGTGTCGGACGTGTCGCTTGTGCGAGATATGGCTTACGTCCTTAAAACGCTTCGCTCCCGTGTGCTGATGTATCCCGAGGCAAGCTATAGCTTCGACGGTACGGCCACCCCCCTGCCTGCCAGCATGGGCAAGTGCCTGAAGATGTTCGGCGTGCCCGTGGTGATGATCCGCACGCACGGCGCCTTTGCGCGCGATCCGCTGTATAACTGCCTGCAGCAGCGTAAGGTGGACGTGTCGGCCGAAATGGAATACCTACTCTCTCCTGCGGATATTGCCGAAAAATCCGAGGAAGAGCTGAATGCGATTCTTTCCGCACAGTTCGCCTTTGACCACTTCCGCTGGCAGCAGGAGAATCGCGTCAAGATCGACGAGCCCTTCCGCGCGGACGGGCTGAACCGCGTGCTGTATAAATGTCCGCACTGCCTCTCGGAAGGCAACATGGAGGGCAAGGGCATCCACATCACCTGCCACGCCTGCTCCGCGCGCTACGAGCTGACCGAATACGGCGAGCTGCGCGCCACGGAAGGAAAGACGAAATTTTCGCATATCCCCGCTTGGTACGCCTGGGAGCGTGCCGAGGTGAAGAGGGAGCTGGAGGAGAGCAGCTACTGCCTGGATGTCCCGGTCGATATCGCCATGCTGGTGAACACCGATTGCCTGTACCGCGTCGGAGAGGGACGGCTTGTCCATACGGCAGAGGGCTTTTGCCTTACGGGCTGTGCAGGGGAATTGGAATATACCCAAAAGCCTACCGCATCCTATAGCTTGTATTCGGATTTCTTCTGGTATGAGATCGGGGATGTGATCTGCATCGGCAATCCCAAAATACAGTATTACTGCTTCCCGAAGGGCTCGGGCGATATCGTAGCCAAGACCCGCCTTGCCGCCGAGGAGCTGTATCAGCTCAAAAAACGCGAAAAGACACCCGTCACATAAACAAAGAACGGAGAATTTCATTCTCCGTTCTCTTTTTTATGCAAGCGTCAGTAGCCATTCGGAAAGAAATACCGTTACCGAGGAAGAGAGCGCGACTACGAGCAAGCTCTTTTTGCAATAGGCGAGCACCACCGCGACAAGAAAGCCGGCGACGGCGGAAACGGGTGAGCCGGTGGCGGTGAAGATGGCGGGCACTACCATGGCCGAGAGCACCGCGTAGGGAACGTAGTAAAGAAAGGACAGAACAAATCGGTTCTCGATCCTTTTATGTACCAGGGCAAGGGGGATCATGCGGATGAGATAGGTCACCCCTGCCATCACGGCAAGGTAAAGGAAAAAATCGGGACGAATACTCATGTTCGATCTCCTCCTTCCGCTTTTTTCACCGGGGGAAGCGGGGCAACGAGAGCAAAGACGAGGGAAGCGCCGCCCGCCGACAGGATGATCGAAAAGCCGCCCGGGATAGCCGACAGTCCCGGAACGTAGGTGAACAGGCAGGAAAGTGCTATTGCCAAAAGAACGCAAAGGGCCGAGGGTCGATGCTCACGCATCACGGGTACTACAATGGCGATCAGCATGCCGTAAATGGCAATACCAAGGGCAGAGATCACCATGGGCGGCAGAACGTTGCCTGCCAAGGCGCCAAGGGCCGTGCCGCCCACCCAGCCAAGCAAGGGGGAAAGGATCAGGCCGTACATGTATGGGGAGGTGGGGGCGTGCGGCTGTGCCGTGGATACGGCAAAGATCTCATCGGTGTTGCCAAAGGCAATGAGAAACCGTTCGGCGCGGCGCACGGAAGCGTCTAATTTTTGCGAAAGAGAGAGTGACATCAGCGCATAGCGCATGTTGATGATCAACTGTGTCACGGCAAGCTCTATCAGGCTGCCGCCCCCCGCTATGATGGGAACGCCCGCCAACTGCCCTGCCGAGGTCAGATTGGTCAGCGAGATCAGCGTCACCTCCGCAAAGGAAAGGCCGCTTGCCACCGCAAAGATGCCAAAGGAAAAGGAAACTGCAATATACCCCAGCATAATGGGGATGCCGTGAATAAAGCCGCGGCGAAAATCGTTTCGTTTCATCATGGTCTGTTTTCCTGAAATATACGTCCCCTCTGCTATGTAACAGAGGGGCGTGTTTATTGTAACACAGCCCCCTCTTTTTGTCAAGACAAGAATATTCTTCCTCGCATCTTGACAAAAATATCCTTATATGATATAATACCCATTGCACTCATGAGGGAGTAGCAAGCGCACGTTGTGCGGAGTAAGGTCAACATCATGGCTTACGCCTGTCTTACTTGAAATTGCAAGACTCATGTATAGGGACGCTATACATGAAGGACGCCGAGTATAGCATCCTATTGTTATACTCGGTATTTTTTTCAAAAATTTTTTGGGAGGTATAGAATGAAGTTTTACACCGAAACCACCGAAGAGGTACTTTCCTCTCTCGAAACGGGGGCAAAGGGCCTTTCGTCCGAGGAAGCATCCGCGCGTCTTGAAAAGAACGGCAAAAACCGTCTGGCAGACGCCAAGGGAAAATCCATCATCCGCCGTTTCTTTGAGCAGCTCGCCGATCCGATGATCATTATCCTGCTCGTAGCGGCAGCCGTCAGCGGCGTGCTGGCCGTTGTGGAAAACGAGGGCTTTACCGACGTTATCATCATCCTGGCCGTCGTGCTGATCAACGCCATTCTCGGCGTGTATCAGGAAAGCAAGGCGGAAAAAGCCATCGAAGCTCTGCAGGAAATGTCAGCCGCCACGTCCAAGGTGTTCCGTGACGGACATATCCAGATCATCCACAGTGAAGATCTGACCGTAGGCGACGTGATCCTGCTCGAAGCAGGCGACGCCGTTCCCGCCGATGCCCGCGTGCTGGAAAGTGCCAGCCTGCAGGTAGAGGAGGCGGCCCTGACGGGTGAATCCGTTCCCGTTACCAAGCATGCCGATGTCATTTCCTCCGGGGATGGCCGTGAAGTGCCGCTTGGCGACCGCAAGAACATGGTCTATATGGGCAGCACCGTCGTGTACGGCCGCGGCCTTGCCGTGATCGTTGCCACCGGTATGGAAACCGAAATGGGTAAGATCGCTGATGCGCTTGCTCAGGCTGAGGAGGGCAAGACCCCCCTGCAGAAGAAGCTCGGTCAGCTCTCAAAGACCCTGACCTGGCTCGTGCTCGGTATCTGCGTGGTCGTGTTCGGCGTGCAGCTGATCCGCGCCGGCAACTTCAGCTTTAACGATACCATTCTTCCGTCCTTCATGGTCGCGGTGTCGCTGGCCGTTGCCGCCATTCCCGAGGGACTTGCCGCCGTTGTCACGGTCGTCTTGTCCATCGGCGTGACCAATATGTCCAAGCGCAACGCCATTATCCGCAAGCTCACCGCCGTGGAAACGCTGGGCTGCGCGCAGATCATCTGCTCGGATAAGACGGGTACCTTGACCCAGAACAAAATGACCGTTGTCGATTATTTCGGCAGCGACGAACAGCACCTCGCCTCCGCCATGGCACTTTGTACCGACGCGGAGCTGGGCGAGGACGGCAACGTCACGGGTGAGGCAACCGAATCCGCCCTCGTTGCCTATGCGAACAAGCTCGGCCTTCCCAAGCCCGCGCTGGAGGCCAAGCTGCCCCGCACGGGTGAAGCCCCCTTTGACTCCGGCCGTAAGATGATGTCCACCGTCCATGCAAACGGCGAGGGCTTCATTCAGTACACCAAGGGTGCACCCGACGTGGTCATCGGCCGCTGCACGCACTACCTCGCAGACGGCAAGCCCGTTCCGATGACCGACGAGTACCGCAACGAGATCCTTGCCGCCAACAAGGCCATGGCAGACCGCGCCCTGCGCGTTTTGGCCTGTGCCGAGCGCGTGTGGAGCGAAGCTCCCGCAAACGATCCCGCCGTGCTGGAGCAGGATCTGTGCTTCACGGGTCTTTGCGGCATGATCGACCCCGTTCGTCCCGAGGTCAAGGACGCCATCGTCAAGTGTGGCGAGGCAGGCGTTCGTCCCATCATGATCACGGGTGACCACGTGGATACCGCCGTGGCCATCGCCAAGGAGCTTGGCATTCTGTCGGATGCCTCCGCCGCTATGACGGGCGCACAGCTCAATGAAATGAGCGACGAGGAATTTGAGGCTATCTTCCAAAATATCAGCGTGTACGCGCGCGTACAGCCCGAGCATAAGACCCGCATCGTCAACGCATGGCGCAAAGCAGGCTACGTCACCGCTATGACGGGTGACGGTGTGAACGATGCCCCCTCCATCAAGAGCGCCGACATCGGCGTCGGTATGGGTATCACGGGCACGGATGTTACCAAGAACGTAGCAGACATGGTGCTGGCAGACGATAACTTTGCCACCATCGTGGGTGCTGTCGAGGAAGGCCGCCGTATTTACGACAACATCCGCAAGGCCATTCAGTTCCTGCTTGGCTCGAACATGAGTGAGGTGCTGTCCATCTTCACCGCCACCATGCTCGGCTTCTCTATCCTGCAGCCCGTTCACCTGCTTTGGATCAACCTGGTTACCGACTGCTTCCCGGCACTCGCCCTCGGTATGGAAAAGGCAGAGCCGGATATCATGCAGCGCAAGCCCCGCGATTCGAAGGCAGGCATCTTTGCAGGCGGCATGGGTGTGGACGTGGTCTATCAGGGCGTGCTCGTTACGATCCTTGTGCTGATCTCCTTCTTTATCGGGCACTACTTGGAATCGGGCAACGTTTCGCTCACCGACAGCTCCCACGGTACGACCATGGCGTTCCTCACCATGTCCATGGCGGAGATCTTCCACAGCTTCAACATGCGCTCCCAGCGCAAGAGCATCTTCACGCTCGGCTCGCAGAATAAGACCCTGCTGCTGGCAGGTCTTGGCTCGCTGCTTGCCACCACGCTGGTGTGCGAGATCGAGTTCCTCGCCTCCGCCTTCGGCTTCGTATCCGTTGGCATCTGGGAATACCTCATCGCCATTGGCCTGGGCCTTCTGATGATCCCGATCGTCGAGATCGTCAAGGCTATCCAGCGCGCCATCGAAAAGAAAAAGGCATAAATAACCGAATAAAAAACAACCGCAGAGTTTTCTTTGTTCTTAACGAAGAATTTGCGGGTACACAAATCGGCAGAGGATTGTTTCCTCTGCCGATTTGTGATATAATGGGACTAACGGAAAAGCCTCACCCTTCGGGAGGGGTGGCGGCGTAGCCGACGGTGAGGGCAAAATGGAGCAAGCACCATCAAAGAAAAACAATAAACAGAACGATAAATAAGAATTTGCAGGCAAGTATGAACTATGGAATTTAATGAAAAACTTCAAGAATTAAGAAAACAAAAGGGACTTACGCAAGAGGAGCTTGCTGAAAAGCTTTACGTGTCCCGAACTGCTATCTCAAAATGGGAGTTGGGCAGAGGATACCCGAATATAGAGTCATTAAAAGCGATTGCGAAATTCTTTTCGGTGACTCTTGACGAGCTGCTATCCTCGGGCGAGGTGTTGACGATAGCCGAAGAAGACAACAAACGAAAAGAAAAGCATTTTCGAGATTTGATATACGGACTACTGGATTGTTGTATTGCAATGCTCCTTTTTCTGCCGTTTTTTGCCGAAAAAGCAGACGGAATTGTTCAAAGCGTGTCGCTTATCGCGCTTGACGGTCTTCAGCTGTACTTAAAAATAGCGTACCTTACCGTTGTTATTTCGAAGATCGTAATGGGCATTCTGACACTCGCATTACAAAACTGTCAATGGGTAGCTTGGGTAAAAAGCAAAACAACGATTTCGTTGATACTCGGTGCGATCGCCGTTTTAGTCTTTATGATAAGCCGACAGACGTATGCCGCCGTGTTTGCGTTTGCTCTCTTGGCAATTCAGGCTCTGATGCTTATAAAACGCGGGTGATACGAAACGTATCGCGCCTGTGACGGCTCGTTTCTTGTATATACCCGCGCCTTCCGTTAAAATGTATTCAGGCAAAAGCCAATACAAAAAGGAAGGTATCGGATAATGGAAAAGAAAAACAAGAAAACGTTAGTTTGGGGAGCAAGTTTGGTTTTGGCATTTGTGTTGTGGACGGTATTAGTTTGCTTCGTTGACGTGCGAGCAATCGGTCCCGAGGGTTCGTCGGTTGGCTTTGCAACACTAAACGGATTTGTACACGAGCTTACGGGTGTGAATTGGCTTCTCTACACCGTAACCGATTGGTTGGGGCTTATTCCGATCGCCACGGCACTGGGTTTTGCCATTTTCGGGCTTGTGCAACTGATTAAGCGCAAAAGTCTATGGAAGGTGGATTACAATATTCTTGCGCTCGGTGTGTTTTATATCGTGGTAATGGCGGGGTACGTATTCTTTGAGATGGTGGTGATCAATTACAGACCTACACTCATTGATGGATATCTCGAAGCGTCATATCCGTCGTCAACAACGATGCTCGTTATGTGTGTAATGCCGACAGCGGCAATGCAGCTGAACTTGCGTATCAAAAATACCGTTCTCAGACGGTGTGCTATCATCGTCATGATAGCTTTTACCGCATTTATGGTGATAGGCAGACTGATCGCAGGTGTGCATTGGATCACCGATATTATAGGTGGTGCGTTATTAAGTGCGGGAGTTGTGATGATGTATTATTCTATCCGGAATACACTAACAAAAAATGCTAGTCAAATTCCAATTGGTCGAACAAAATAAAACGAACCCCGACAGACTGAACTGTCGGGGTTACATATTTGCTTACGCAAACCTGCGCCATATGAGGCAATTGATCCATGATTTCTCCGATAAAGACATTTCGCTTTCTCTGCGGTTGTTTTTTTATGATTCTTCCAAAACGATGGAACGCAAGTTGGTGTGCAGCTTATCAAACACGTGGTAGAAGACGGCAAGCTCCTCTTCGGAAATGCCCTCGTCTACGCGTTCCTGCAGGGCCAGCGCGCCCCGGCGGATGCGCTCCGCAAGCGCGGCGCCCTTTTCGGTCAGGCGGATGCGCGCGTTGTAGGTTTTGCGCTTTCCGCAGCTCCCTTCGCCAAGGGTCACGTAATCTCCTCGGTACAGCTCGTTGATCTCACGGGATACCAGAGAACGGTCGATCATGCTCTCGGCGGCCAGCTCGGTGGCCGTCAGTCCCTCGGGGTAGGCAAGCAGCTTATACAGCCAGAAAACATGAACTCCCTTGACCTCGGGAACGGAAGCAATGCTGCTTTTGATCTTGCCTATGCACTTGTCTGCGCCGTCCACCAGCAGCAGAAAACGGGCAAAGCGTTCAGGCCTCATAGGATCTCCTTAGTCGATCGTGCGATCCAGACGGAAGCGCTGGATCTTGCGGAGCGTGTTCTTCGGGAACTCCTCCTCGCGCACGCGCAGAATGGCGATCTTCTTGTAGGGAACGCAAGAACGGTTGAACTGATCGACAAAGCCCTGGAAATAGGCCTGCTTATCCTCGATGGCGTTCTTTTCAAAATATTCCTTGTCAGGGAAGATCTCGGCAACGATCGCGTTGTGCTCCGGACCGCGGCGGCTCTCGCCCTCGTATACGATGATATCCAGCACGCCGGGCACGCTGTTCAGCTCGGCCTCGATCTCCTCGGGATACACGTTTTTGCCGTTGGAGAGGATGATCAGGTTCTTCTTACGGCCGGTGATATACAGAAGGCCGTCCTTGTCGAATTTGCCGTAGTCACCCGTGCAGAAATAGCCGTTTTCATCAAACGCCTCAGCGGTCGCCTCGGGGTCCTTGTAATAGCCCAGCATCACGTTTTCACCCTTGACGCGGATCTCGCCCTCGCCGTCCTCATTCGGCTCGGCGATATAGACCGTGTTGCAGGGGGTGGGGAAGCCAACACTACCCTGTACACGCAGCTTGTTACGGTTGGCCGCGATCAGGGGAGAGCATTCGGTGATGCCGTAGCCGTTGATGATCTTCACGCCCCAGGTTTCGTAGGCGTTGGCGATCTCGCTGTTGATCGGCGCGCCGCCCGTTACGATAAAGTCTACCTTGCCGCCAAAGGCTGCAAGGATCGAGGAGAACATCTTACGGCGCACGGAGGTGGGCAGATGCAGCAGGTTTGCCGTTTTCATCATGCCGCGCACCAGCTTTTCCTTTTTCTGTTCACGGATGTTGGCCCAGATCTTGCGGTAGAAGGTTTCGAGATACAGGGGAACGAGCACCATGTGACCGGGCTGCTCCGCCTTCAGCTCGCTCTGGATATAGCGCAGACCGCGGGAAATATACAGCTCACATCCGCCGCCGAGGTGACCAAGCAGGTTGATGGTCGAGCCGAAGGTATGGTGCGGGGGAAGCACGGCCATCGAACGGCGGCTCATGGTAAAGAAGGACAGCGCGGAGTGTACGTTGGAGAGGATGTTGCGGGAGGAGAGCATAACGCCCTTGCCCTTACCGGTCGTGCCGGAGGTAAAGACGATAGACGCTACCACGTCCGGATCGATCTCAGCCTCTTCCCAAGCGCGGTCACCTGCCGCACGGCGCGCTTTGCCTGCTTCTACGAGAGAGAAGACGGTGTTCTCCGCGTCCGTAGCGGTAGAGAGCAAAAAGGAGTCCTGCACGCTGTCAACGGCCAGGATGGTTTCGGCACGCTCGCCAAGGTCGCCGTCGTAAAAGATCACGGCGGTATCGGCGCGGGTGACGGTGGTTTCCAGCTCGGTAGCCGTCCAGTCACGGTCCAGCGGAATAAAGACCGCGCCCGCGGCGATGGTGGCCATATAGGTCACGATCCAGGAGTAAGACAGCTTGCCCACGCAAACGCAATGCTTGCCCGTGTAGCCGCGCGCACGCATCTCGGTCGCCAGGGCGCGTACATCCTCATGCAGCTTGGCGTAGGTAACGGTCACCATGGGCGGATTACCGGCACCCTCACGGTAAGAGTAAGCGGTACGCTCGGCAAATGCGCCACATACGCCGTCTACCATGTCGCGCATGTTTTTATACTTCGGAATTTGGATCAAGGGATAATTCTTCATGAAAAGAACCTCTTTTTTGATTTTTTTAGCAGGGAAATAAACGGCCGTTTTCACAACCGTCCTCTATTATAGCACACAAATGTTGACTTGTCAACATCTTTTTCATTTTCTTGACAAGAACGGCATAATATGGTATAATAGTATCAAAAATGTGCAATTTCAAGCAAAAAAGGAAATTTTATATAAATGAAAGCAACAGTTTTGGGATGCGGGCGATGGGGCTCGTTTATAACATGGTATCTTGCGGGGCAGAATATTCCCGTCACCGAATGGGGCAGAGAGGGCAGCGCGGCCCTCGCTGCTCTGCAAAAGGACAGAAAGAACGAATACGTGACGCTTTCGGACTCGGTGCAGCTTACCTCGGATCTTTTTCATGCCATTGCCGCGTCGGATACGGTATTTATTTCCATCCCCGCGCAGGGGCTTCGCGCGTTGGCCGCCACCGCGCGCGCGTGCGGCGCTGCCGAGCGTACCGTGGTGCTGTGTATGAAGGGTCTTGAGGAGGAAAGCGGCAAGCGTTTAACTGAAATCATGATCGAGGAGGGGTATGACCCTCTCCGCCTTGCCGTGTGGGTTGGCCCCGGACATATTCAGGAGTTTACGGC
>JAZQWX010000179.1:0-3933 GCA_045632565.1 Eubacteriales bacterium
ACGCCGGTCCCTACATTTTTGCTCTTCCCTATTGACTTTTTATAACACATTTCACTTCTCTCTCCATCGTTTCGTGCTTGACTTTCCCCTCTTTTTACATTATAATGTGATGTAGTACACTTTTATATGGTATTGTGGAGGGTTTTCATGCCGAGATTATTTGATGAGCATAAAAAGCAACGCGTGTATTCGCTTGACGGCGTATGGCAATTTGCCCTCGATCCGAACGGTATCGGCGAGGCCGAGGGCTGGCAGAACGGTCTTCCCGGCGGGGATAAGGTTTCCGTTCCGTCCGTTTGGAACACGGAGCTTGGACTTCTCACCTACGAGGGATGCGCCTGGTATGAAAAGGTCTTTTACTGTCCCGAGGAGGGGATGATGCGTCTTACCTTTGAGGCGGTGATGACGCAGGCGGACGTATGGTTTGATGGCATTCGGCTTGAGGGCCATTACGGCGGATTTTGCCAATTTGAGCGCCTTGTGTATGCCACAGCAGGCGAGCACCGACTGACCGTGCGGGCAGACAACCGCTTTGACGCACATTCCATTCCGCAAACCAAGGTAGACTGGTATCATTACGGCGGTATTCCGCGCTCGATCTCCTATGAGATCCTGCACGGCATCTGTATTTTCGGCAACCATTTTGTATATGATCTATCCGAGGATCTTTCAACGGCTACGGGCAAATTTGAGTTGACGCTGTACAACGCCGAGAAGGCCGACTGCACATCCCGCCTGACGGTGTCGCTCGGCAGCGTGGTCGTGTATGACGAAAGCGTGACGCTGGCGGCGGGTGAGGAGCGTGTTCTGGTAACGCCCACGTTCACCGTAGCGGACGTACACCTGTGGGAGATGGATGACCCGTATCTCTACGAGGTTCGCATGGAAAGTGACACCTACGATCTGTATGACCGCGTAGGCCTGCGCCGCGTGGAGGTCAAGGACGAGAAGATCCTGCTCAACGGCCGCAAAATCGAGGTGCGCGGCGCAAACCGTCACGAGGAGCATCCCGAATTCGGTTTTGCCTTCCCTGCCTCGCTCATGAAGCGTGACATTGACATTCTGCGGAACATGGGCGGCAACGCCTTCCGCGGCTCGCATTACCCGAACAGCCGCCGCTTTGTGGACATGCTGGACGAGGCGGGTATTCTCTTCTGGTGCGAAATTCCGATCTGGGGCTGCGGCTTCTCGGAGGAGGCGCTGGGAGATGCGCTTGTCGTAGAGCGTGCGATGGCGATGCACGCGGAAATGGTGAAATATTACTACAACCACCCCTCGATCATCTTCTTCGGTATGCACAATGAAATTCAGGTGTGGACGCAGAACGGCTACGAGCTTTCGAAGCTTTGCTACCACTATCTGAAGGAGCACGGCGGCAACCGCCTGGTGGTATACGCGACGCACACGCCGCACAAGGATATCTGCTACGAATTCTGCGACATGATCTGTCTGGACCTGTATTTCGGTTGGTACGGCGGTGACATGGAAATGTGGCAGAGCGAAATGGATAAATTCCGCGAGCGTCGTAATTCCCTAGGCTTGGGCGACAAGCCGGTTATCATCAGCGAGTTCGGCGCGGCGGCGCTGTATGGCAATCATACCTTTGACTGCATCCGCTGGAGCGAGGAATACCAAGCCAAGCTGATGTCGCATTGCCTTGAGATCTTCCATAATGATCCCATGATCGCAGGCTGCTTTATCTGGCAGTTTACCGACATCCGCACCTCCCGCGAGGCGGGAACGGATCGCGCGCGCGGCTTCAACAATAAGGGCATTCTGAACGAGTACCGCAAGCCGAAGATGGCATATCATGCGGTGGCGGAAAAGTTCAAGAGGTTTGCGGCCGAAGAACAATAATAAAACAAGGGAAGCACCGCGGTGCTTCCCTTGTTTTATTCGATGACATCGAGGATTAGAGGGCGGGGCTCGGGGGCTTTATCCGAGAAAACGGTGGCCGAAAGCAATCGGTCACGCGCGGCGGCAAGCGTCTGCTCCTTTGTGGTGTAGAGCGTGGCAATTTTGCCACCTGCCTTGATATAATCCCCTGTTTTTGCATGCAGGAGGATGCCTGCCGCGTGGTCGATGGCGTCCTCTTTTTTGCTTCTGCCTGCGCCAAGAAGGAGAGCGGCCGTGCCGTATTCCTCTGTGTCGACCAATGCGATATAGCCCGATCGGGGGGCTGTGACCTCCATGGAGAAGGGGGCTGTCAAAAGGCTCTCGGGGTATTCGATACGGGACGCATCCCCGCCCTGGGTGCGAACCATTTCGATAAATTTGGCAAGGGCCGTGCCGCCGGCAAGGGCTTCTCTTGCCATGCGCTCGCAGGTGGCAAGATCTCCTTTGTCAGCAAGGCGCAGCATATGGGCGGCGAGGGCGATTGAAAGCTCGGTCAGGTCGCGCGGTCCTTTGCCTTGCAGGGTCAGAATGGCCTCCCACACCTCGATGGCGTTGCCGATCGCACGGCCGAGGGGCACATCCATATCCGTGAGCAGGGCGGCGGTTTTCTTGCCTGCCTGCTTGCCGATATCTACCATCAAACGGGCAAGCTGCCTGCTTTTTTCTTCGGTTTTCATGAAAGATCCGCTACCCGTTTTCACGTCAAGGACAATGCAATCATCGTCTGCCGCGAGCTTTTTGCCCATGATGCTGGAGGCGATCAGAGGCATGCTATCCACGGTAGCAGTCACATCGCGCAGGGCGTAGAGTGCTTTGTCGGCGGGCGCAAGGGTGGCCGTTTGTCCGACGATGGCGATGCCGATGCGGTTGACGATCTCCTCAAATTCCCTTGTGGGAATATCGGTCGAAAAGCCGGGAATGGCCTCTAATTTATCGATCGTGCCGCCGGTATGGCCAAGGCCGCGACCACTCATTTTGGCAACCTTGATGCCAAGAGAGGCAACAATGGGGGCAACGATGAGGCTGGTTTTATCCCCTACCCCGCCCGTGGAGTGTTTATCCACGCGCAGGCCGTCAATGCGGGAGAAATCCAGACGGTCACCCGAATCGCGGATGGCGAGCGTCAGAGCGGTGGTTTCTGCCGTGCTCATGCCGTTAAAATAGATCGCCATGCACAGGGCGGACGCCTGATAATCGGGGATCTCCCCTGCCGCATAGCCGCGCACGAAGAAGGAGATCTCCTCCTCGGTGAGGGCAAGGCCGTCACGCTTGCGGCGGATAATATCGTACATTCTCATGCTTTCACCTCGTCGCCAAAGGAATGTGGGAGCAGCTCCCCGATGGTATATTCACGGTATTCATCCGCGTTACCAAGCAGAACGCGAAAATCTTTTTCGCAAAATTCGGATAATACTTGGCGGCAGATGCCGCACGGCGGGCAAATCGTTCCCCGTTCACCGTCGTGACCGCCGCAAACGGCGATCGCTGAAAAATCCCGTGCGCCTGCCGACACGGCGGCAAAGATAGCGCTACGCTCGGCGCAGTTGGTCGCGCCAAAGGACGCGTTTTCGACGTTCGCGCCAAGGAACACGCGACCATCCGAGGCAAGGAGCGCCGCACCGACCAGGAAGTGCGAATAGGGGGCATAGGCATTCTCTCTTGCGCGCTCGGCCGCGGCAAGCAATTCTCTTTCGCTCATATATATACCTCCGCTTTTTTATTATTGTACCACGGAAACCGAGAAAGCGCAAGAATTTTTTGCCCTGTGCGGATTTTTTTGCATTTCCCTCTTGATTTTCCGAGTGCGGCATGATATAATATCACCGTTCCGTGCCGGTGTGTTGGAATGGCAGACGAGGTGGACTCAAAATCCATTGCTGGCGACAGCGTGCGGGTACAAGTCCCGCCACCGGCACCAAACAGTAGAAATCCGAACCCAAAGCCGGTAGGCGAAGGGTTCGGATTTCTTTATGTTTTCGAAGAAAACGTGTGTTCTGGTGATATGTGATGTCAATCTGCTGTTGTTGGCATCACGCC
>JAZQWX010000180.1:0-7363 GCA_045632565.1 Eubacteriales bacterium
GCGGCCTTTGCCATCCCCGCGGGGATCGAGCCGCTTGCCCTGCTGGTGCTGGGCTACCCCGCCGAGGACGCGCGCCCCATGGACTTCCACACCGCCTACCGCCCGCTTGACGAGGTGGTATTCTATGACAGCTTTGAGAAGGAGGCATAAGAATATGTCGAACATCTGGCACGATATTTCCCCGAAGCGCATCACCCCCGAGGACTTCGTCTGCGTGATCGAGATCACCAAGGGCAGCCGCAAAAAATACGAGCTGGACAAGGAAACCGGCTTTATCATGCTGGACAGAATTCTCTATACCTCCACGCATTATCCCGCCAACTACGGCTTTATCCCCCGCACGTTCGGTGACGACGGCGACCCGCTGGACGTCTTGCTTTTGTGTGCGGAGGCCATCGAGCCGATGACGCTGGTGCGCGCCTACCCGATCGGCGTGATCTCCATGGTGGATAACGGCCGCCAGGACGAAAAGATCATCGCCATCCCCTTCAACGATCCGAATTACAATATGTATACGGATATCAACCAGCTTCCCGTCCACCTCTTTGAGGAGATGCGCCACTTCTTCACGGTCTATAAGAACCTCGAGAACAAGACCACCGCGGTCAACGAGGTCAGCCCGCGGGACGTGGCGGTGAAGATCATTGAGGACGGTATCGACAATTACATTCGGACGTTTTGTAAATAAAGAACGGGACTGCAACACGGTTGCAGTCCTCTTTTTGCAAAGCAGTAGCCCCATCTGTGGCGGTGGAAAGCTTAGTTGCTCGGTGCCTTTATATCGCATCATCCGGCAATTCTCTTGCCAGCGCGGCGTTTTTGTAGCGCTTGTCCTCGGTGGTCTCCCGCACAACAGACAGGCAGGCGGGCAGGGTAAACGGCTCGTCCTCGCGGGAAAGCTCCACCTCCACCGTGGCGCGGTCATCCCAAAAGGCGTAGATATCCACCTCGGCGGTGTGGCCGTCCTCACAGGGGAGCAGATAGCGGGTCTTTTCCACCGTGCGGCGGTCGGGGTCGCGTTCCGTCAGCCTTGCGGTGTATTCGGCCTCGGTCAGCTCGCACTCACGCTCCTCGGCCGTAGTGGGGGAAAGGCGCACCTTTTCGGTGTAGATATACCGTATCGAACCCGCCTCGCGGATCTCGCGCACGCGGCGGGAGAGTCCGCGCGGCGAGGCGAGGTAGGTCTGCTTGATCTCCCACACGCGCGCGGCGGCAAGATCTGCCACGCACGGCATGCGGATCAGAAATTTTCGTTCGATCTCCAGGGGGGCATGGGAATTTTCGTGCATAGGATCACATCCTTTCCTCCATATTGTACCATAGTTATGAGCAAATAAAAAGGGGATTGTGAATTTTTCTCGCACGCGCCCCTTTTTTGTTGCAGACCGCGCGGGCATGTGATACAATAAAAAGGAAAGGGGGCGATGCCATGAAAGAAACGACCAAGCGCGCGTGGGAAAAGATCAAAAGCACGTGCGGCAAGCTAGTGCGCTTTCTCTTCAACCCCCGCTTTCTGCTTTGCTTTGGCATCGGCTGGATGCTGACAAACGGCTGGAGCTACGTGCTTCTTGCCCTCGGCCTTGCGCTGGACATTGCATGGATGACGGCCGTTTCCTCGGCCTACATGGCCTTTCTCTGGTTTCCCTTTACCCCCGAAAAGATCCTGACCGTCCTTATCGCCCTTGGCCTGTTGCGCCTGTTCTTTCCCCATGATAAGGCCACCCTGCAGGTTTTGCGGGACATGCTGTCGAGCGAGAAGCGCAAGGCAAGAAAACAGAAAAAAGAAGAATAAAAGCCGCCCGAGGGCGGCTTTTTGTTATTTGACCAACGAAAACCGCACGCGGCGGCGGGAGATATCCGCGTGCTCTACCCGAATACGCACGGGCGTGCCCACGGTAAAGACCGCATCTCCTGTCTGCACCGAGAGGCGATCTTCATCAAAATAGACGACCTCTCCCAAGTCCTCCAACGGGATCATGCCCTCGCAGGTGTTCGGCAGCTCCGCGAAAATGCCAAAGCCCGTGCATCCCGATACGGTGGCATCAAATTCCTCTCCCACGCGCTGCGCGAGATAAGCGGTCTTGTAGAGCGCCTCGATCTCGCGCTCGACCTCCAGCGCGCGCAGCTCGGTATCGCTTGCCGCCTCGGCGGCGCGGGCGGCGTAGCCCTTCTGCCGTTTCGCCTCGCCTCCGTCCAGCAGCACCGCCTTCAGCATGCGGTGGGTGGCCAGGTCGGAGAGGCGGCGGATGGGCGAGGTGAAGTGACAGTAGTTTTCAATGCCAAGGCCAAAGTGCCCTGTGCATTTGTCGCTGTATTTGGCCTTGGCCATCGCGCGGAGCAGGGAATAGGACACCGCACGGGCCATCCCCTTTTCCTTGGCCTCGTCCAAAATGGACGAAAGCATGCGGCCGTCGATCTCGTCAGGGTCGACGGCGTGGACGGTCAGCCCCAGGTTGTGTGCGTACAAAAGAAAATCCGAAAGCCGCTTTTCCTCGGGCTTATCGTGTACGCGATACACGCAAGGGATGCCGCGCGCGCGGCACAGGGTGGCCACGCCCTCGTTTGCCGTCAGCATGAACTGCTCGATCAGCCGCTCGGCCTCGCCGCGCTCGCGGCAGAGGATATCCGTCACCTCGCCCGCCTCGTCAAGGAGCAGGATCGGCTCGGGGCGGTCAAGCTCCACAGCGCCCCGCGCGGCGGATTTTTTCGCAAGGATCGCATACAGCTCGCGCATGCGTGTAAGGGCGGGCATCACCGCGCGGTATTTGGCAAAAAATGCGCTCCCCTTGCCGTGTTCAAAGAGGTCGTTGACCTCCTCGTATACGCCGCGCACGCGGGAACGGATCAGTGTGCGCTGCAGCTCGGTTTTTTCGATCCTGCCCGCCGCGTCCAGCGTCATGAAGGCGGAGAGGGCGTACTTATCCTCGCCTGCGTTGAGGGAGCACGCGCCGTTTGAGAGGGCAGGGGGCAGCATGGGCACTACGCGATCGGCAAAATACAGGCTCGTGCCGCGGCGCATGGCCTCGCGGTCAAGCTCGCTTCCCGGCGTGACGTAGGCACTCACGTCCGCAATGTGCACGCCAAGCCGCCATTTGCCGTGCGGCAGGCGGGAAAGGGAGATGGCATCGTCCAGGTCCTTTGCCCCTGCGCCGTCAATGGTGAAAATGACCTCATGATCAAGGCGCACGCGCCCCTCTTCGGAGAGGGGCGTGGCCGCGCGCTCCTTTGCCTCGCGCAAAACGGCCTCGGGGAACTCCGTGCGGATCTCATGCTCCGCAAGAATGGCGGCGTAGTTGGCGCGGCGGTCGTCTGCCGCCCCGAACACGCGAGAGATACGGCCGTGAAGTCCCCGCGTGCGGTCATCCGAGAGCAGCACCTCGACCTTATCGCCGTCCTGCCCCTCACCCACGTCCGAGAGCCACACGTCCTGCCCCACGCGCGGATTATCCGCCTGCACGTAGGTGTGCACGCGGCGGTGGCGGCCAAAGCCGCTTGCCTCGATATGCAGCGTGCCGATCAGAAAGCGGCAGCCAAGCGACAAAATGGCCGTGACCTCTCCCTCGGTCTTCTCGGGCAGGCCTGCGATCCCTTGCCTTGCCGGCAGCGTGCGATAGCGTACGCGCACGGTATCCCCGTCGGTCGCGCCGCGCACGGCGGGCGCGGGGATAAAGATATCCTCCCCGCCCTCGGCGGGTGTTACAAAGCCAAAGCCGCGGGCCGTGCCGTGAAAGACGCCCTCGGAGATCTTGGCGTCGCGCCCGCTGCTTTCTTGTTTTGTGGGAAGGTCGGCCACGGCGCGTGCCAAGCGGCGCTTTGCGCCCTCGGTACGGCAGTCCTCGACCCCGGCGGGCAGGGCGGCGGCAAAACGGTCGGCGCGTGCGCGTGCGGCGCGGTGCGCCGCCCCCGCCTTCTTGCCTGCGCGGCGGGCGGTATCTTTTATTCCTTGCTGTTTACTTCTTTTTTTCTTCATCTTCTACTTCCTTGCAAAAGAAAAGCGCGGGATCTTATCCCGCGCTTTTGGTCAGTCTTCTTCAACGATCTCGGTAACCTCGGTGTTGTTATAGGGAGAAATGCTCCAATAATCAGCCGAGTTGGCGATGGACTGCTTCACATCCGGCATCAGGATGTACACGATCAGCACGATCACAACGAAGGATGCGCCGATGATCGTGGTCCAACGGGAGATCACGCGATCAAAGCGCTTGCCCTTTTCCTTGCCGAAGAAGGTCTCCGCACCGCCGGCGATCGCGCCGGAAAGGCCGTGGGATTTGCCGTGCTGCATCAGAACAGCACCTACGAGAAATACACCCGCTACCAGCAAGAGGATCTCAAAAATCAGAATTACGGTATCCATGAATCAAACCAAGTTTCCCCGAGGGAAAATTCCTTCCTTATTGTTGTATCTTTGTCGGCGTTTTATGCACGCCGATCACCAGCATAAGGGTATTATACCACAGAAGCGCACGGAATGCAAGAGTATTTTACAGATTTTTTCAAAAATTACAGCTTTCCGCTTTTCATCTGGGCGGCAAGCAGGGCGTCACACGCCTTTTCGCTGAAAACGCGGGACATGGCGAGCTTCGCACCGATGGCGCGCATGGCCGCCTCGGAGGGCAGGGGAAGGTCGGCAAATTCGCTGGCGTTGATCTGCTTGGACTTGGATACGATCCCGTAGTATTTGCCGTACAGCGAGGAGTTGAGAACGGCAAACAGACCGTAGACCATGTTGAAGTCCATTTCCCGATCATCCTCGTAATCGATGTAATTGAGCTTGTTGTGCGTGCTGATCATGCGGTCACGGGGCGCTTGAGAGGCCAGATATACGCCGCAGAAGAGTGCCTTTTTGTCACTCTTGGCGGGCACGCGCTTGATCATCAGCATGTTGCGGTTCTTTTGCAGGATGGAGGGAACGGTGGGCAGAATATATTGCTTTTTCACCGCGGGGTTCGGGAACATCACCTGGCCAAGACGAATGCCCGAGGGATGAATGACGGGAACAGCGCCCTCACCCGGCTTCTCGCGGAGCAGGTCGGGGTAACGGGATTCCAGCGTCAGACCTGTCTTCATACGCAGGCCGAGAGAAGAGAGCGTGCAGGGGAACTTCGAAACGGTAGCCAGCACGGCGGCCTCCTCCTCGCTCTTGAGAAGAAGCAGGGACTGCTCCTCGCCGCGCACCACGTCCCCGTAGGGCAGCTTCATATCCGACGCCACGGCCGTGTCCTCACCGTAAGAGGTGGTCACGTGCACGGTGGCGGGCTTTTTGTCGGTATTCTTGATAGCAAGGATCATGTTCTTGCGCGCCTCGTCCAAAAGACGGTCGCTCTGCGTGCGGTTGAGGAAGATGTGCGCGCCGGTCATGACCGAACGGCCGAACATATAGCGGCGGATCTTCTCGACGTATGCGCCGGTGGAGAACACCACGGGCAGCAGCATCACGGCTTCACCGTTCGGCAAAAGGGCGGCGGAAACGGCGGCGGCAAACAGGTAGCAGAGGTCGGTCTCGCCGCTGCAAAGACGGCGGCAAACGGCATACTCGGGGCTGTCCGTCTTCATCAGCTCGCGCGGCGGGTTGGAAATGGCCAGATCGTAGTACACCTTGTCCAGCATGGACACGCGCGGATCGTCCGGCGTCATCTTGCCCTGAGCAAGGATGTAGTTTTCTTCCTTCACCGTGTAGCGCAGGCGGATCTTGTAATCGTGCAGCATCTTTTTGCGGATGCGCTCCAGGTTGTCCTTCAGCATGGGAAGGAACTCTTCGTTCGTTTCGTAGCAGTCAAGGAAGATCTCCTTGGCTTTCCCCGCCTTGGCAAGACGTTCTACCACGGCCGCGGCAAGGATACCCGTGCCCGCGCCGGCATCCAGCACCGAAACGCTTTCCTTCTTCGGCAGCGTCAGCATATCCGCCATCAGGGCCGCCTGTTCTTTTTTGGTAAAATAACGCCCGATACGGACGTTTTCCTCCTCCACCTTGCGGCGAACGAGCTTTTTGGTATTGCGAACGGCAAGACTAAGCATAACGCACCTCCGAGAAATTGGAAAAATCCGTTGTTTTTACTAAATTATAGCATAAATTTAGGGCAGAGTCAATAATAAAGGAAGATATTTTTCATTTCGTCTTGCAAAAAAACGAAAAAAATGCTATACTGTTTTCAGAAAAAACACGAAAAAAGCCGCAGGGAGGCGCAACATGGCAGAAAACACCGAAAAAAGAACGCTCCGTATCCTGCATACGGGGGATATTCACCTTGACAGTCCCTTTTCCCGCCTGCGCCCCGAGAAGAGCGAGGCGCGCCGCGCCGCTATGCGCGCGACCTTTTCGCGCATGATGGCGCTGGTCCGCGAAAAAAACGTGGATATCGTGCTGATCGCGGGCGACCTGTTTGACAGCGAATTCGTGACCTCGGCCACCGCCGCCCTGCTTTGCACGGAAATGGAGGCCTGCCGCGATACGCGCTTCTTTATTTCTCCCGGCAACCACGATCCTTACGTGGGCGGCGGCCTGTACGCCCTTGGCAGATTGCCGAAAAACGTCACGGTCTTCTCGTCCGAGGAGCTTGTCGGTATTGCCATCCCTGCGCTTTGCGCTACGGTGTACGGCTGGGCCTTTACCTCCCCCCGCTATGACGGTGCGCCCCTGTCGGGCAAACGTGCCGCACGCGACGGCTCGCTTGCCCTTGTCTGCGGTCACGGAGAGGTGGGCGTACCCCTTTCCAAATACGCCGATATTCCCGTTTCGGACATTGCGGGCTTCGGGGCGCACTATGCCGCCTTGGCCCATCGCCATATTCCCACTCCCGTGACCGATGCGGGGGGCGGCGCGCTGTACGCTTACTGCGGCTGTATGGAGGGGCGGAGCTTTGACGAGCCCGGCGTGGGCGGCGCGTATCTGTTGACGGCCACCCCCACAGATGAGGATTGGGAGATCAAGGCGGAGCGCGTAGAGCTTGCCGAAAGCCGCTACGAGGTGCTCTCTATTGACATCACGGGCGTGGACACCGCCGCCGAGATCGCCGCGCGCATCCGCTGTGCCGTAGAGGAGCACGGCTTTGGGGAGGATACGTTTTTGCGCGTGATCTTCACCGGGGCGACCGCCCCCGATTTTGCCGTGCCTGCCGCGGCAGACGGCTCGGCCCTCGGGCTCTACGAGCTGGAGCTGCTTGACCGCACCACCCCCACCTTTGATGCGGCCTATCTTGAAAAGGACATGACCGTGCGCGGCGAGCTGTATCGCTCCCTGCTTCCCCGCCTGACCGAGGGAAGCCCCGAGGAGCGCGCCACCGCCGCCCGCGCCCTGCGTATGGGGCTTGCCGCCCTTGCGGGAGATGATATTACCACGCTGTAAGCCCATAAAACCACCCCCGTG
>JAZQWX010000181.1:0-7365 GCA_045632565.1 Eubacteriales bacterium
TCTACCGTCCGCTTTCCTCGGACGAGGACGCTGTGTACGATCGCGTCATCGACATCGACCTCTCCACCCTTGAACCCCTCATTGCCTGCCCCCATATGCCCGACAACGTGATCAAGGTCAGCGAATTGAAGGGCACGAAGGTCGATCAGGTCTGCATCGGCTCTTGCACCAACTCCTCGCTGTACGATATGCTCAAGGTCGCCGCGCTTCTTCGCGGCAAGACCGTAGCAAAGACCGTCAGCCTCTCGTTCTCTCCCGGATCGAAGCAGGTGCTGGCCATGCTCGCCGAATGCGGCGCACTTTCCGACATGCTGGCGGCAGGCGCGCGCGTGCTGGAATGTGCCTGCGGCCCTTGCATCGGTATGGGATTTTCTCCCAATTCGGGCGGCGTGAGCCTGCGTACCTTCAACCGCAACTTTGAAGGCCGCAGCGGCACAAAAGACGCAAAAGTTTACCTCGTTTCCCCCGAATGTGCGGTAGCCGCCGCGCTGACGGGTGAAATCACCGACCCCCGCCTGCTCGGTGATGCCCCCGTGGTGGAGATGCCCGAAAAATTCAAGATCGACGACTCCGCGATCCTTGCCCCCGCTCCCGCCGAAAAGGCAGGCGAGGTAGAGGTACTGCGCGGCCCGAACATCAAGGAATTCCCGAAGTGCCGCCCGCAGGAGGATACCCTCTCTGCCGAGCTGGTGCTCAAGGTGGGCGACAACATCACCACCGACCACATCATGCCCGCGGGCGCGAAGATCCTGCCTTACCGTTCCAACATTCCGTACCTGTCGAAATTCTGCTTCGCCGTGTGCGACGAAAGCTTCCCCGAGCGTGCCCTCGCCGCAGGCGACGGCATTGTCCTCGGCGGCTCGAACTACGGTCAGGGCTCGTCGCGTGAGCACGCCGCGCTCGTGCCGCTCTACCTCGGCGTGCGCGCCGTGGTCGCCAAGAGCTTTGCGCGCATCCACGCCGCCAACCTTATCAATGCAGGCATCATGCCGCTGACTCTTGCAAACCCCGACGATTACGACAAGCTGGCCGAGGGCGACCGTCTGACGATCGAGGGCGTGCACGCGGGTCTTGCCACGGGTGAGATGACGCTTCTCGACGAAACGAACGGCGCGCGCGTTAAGCTGACCTGCTCCTTTACCGAGCGGCAGGCAGAGATGCTGCGCCTCGGCGGTCTTTTGGCCTATACCAAGGAGAAAGGGGAATAAATCATGCTGAACGAACAAATTGAAAGTGCCGTATCCTCCTTCCGCGCCCTGCTTGTCGAGCAACTTGCCCGCGCGGCGGAAATGGAAAAAGCACCCCCCGCCAAGGATTATAAGAATATGGATAAGATCCGCGTGGGTCTTGTGGACGGTGACGGCATCGGCCCGATCATCATGCGCGAGGCAAAGCGCGTGGTGTCCTGCGTCTTGGCAGACGAGATATCTGCGGGTCGCGTGGAGCTCTTGGATATTGAGGGCCTGACCCTTGAAAACCGCATGGCAAAGGGACAGGCGATCCCCGAGGACGTGCTGGCCGCCATCAAGTCCTGTGACGTGCTGCTCAAAGGTCCGACCACCACGCCCAAGGGCGGCACAATGGAAAGCGCGAACGTCGCCATGCGCCGTGAGCTGGACCTGTACGCCAACGTCCGCCCCGTCGCCGTTGCCGAGGAGGGCATCGATTGGGCGTTCTTCCGCGAGAATACCGAGGGCGAATACGTGCTCGGCAGCCGCGGCGTGGCAGTCGCCGATAAGCTTGCCATGGACTTTAAGGTTACTACCGTGGCCGGCACGCGCCGCATCGCGCGCGCCGCGTTCGAGTACGCGAAGAACAACGGCAAAACGAACGTCGCCATCGTCACCAAGGCCAACATCATGAAAAAGACGGACGGCTCTTTCTCGGCCATCTGTCACGAGATCGCGGCCGAATATCCCGACATCACCGCCGAGGATTGGTACATCGACATCATGACCGCCAACCTCGTCAATAAAAAGATCCGTTCCCGCTTCCAGGTGTTCCTGCTTCCCAACCTCTACGGCGATATCATCACCGATGAGGCCGCCGAGATCCAGGGCGGCGTGGGCACGGCAGGCTCGGCCAATATCGGTGACCGCTACGCCATGTTTGAGGCCATCCACGGCTCTGCGCCCCGCATGATCGAGGAGGGCATCGGCGAGTACGCGAACCCCGAAAGCATCTTCCGCGCAGCGGTCATGATGCTCTCGCACATCGGTCTGCAACAGGCCGCCGACCGTCTGAAAAATGCCCTTGACACCGCGGCAGAGGAGCGCCGCGTGGTCGTCACGGGTGACCGTGACGGCGCTACCTGCGCCGCCTACGCGGATTACGTGATGGACATTCTTTCAAAATAACCAAAACAGGCTGACGCGATGCGTCAGCCTGTTTTTATATCTCTTTCAACAAGATAAACCGAATAGGTTTTTGCTTTTTCTGCGCTGCTTGAATGGTATGCCAGGTACCGCCCTCTTCCTCTCCGTTCCAAATTGCCAAAACGAGATCGGCTTTTTCTACCATGTAAAGATTTCTCTTGTGCATACAGCCCGCGTGATAATGAGGTGATACGATATGGATATTCGAGCAACGAGAGAGAAGAAAGTCCCGTAATTGTGTGTGCTCCTTTCGATGCTCTTGTCCTGTGCAGGGGGTAGGGAGTGCTGCGTGAAGTGTAATGCTTTTTCCTTCTTCTATAAGGCTTGCCACACAGCTTGCAAAGTCGAGGTCCGCCCCCTCTGCCATACCTGTTAAGAATACGGCGTAACCATCCTCTATACATTGTTCGATTTCTTTGCGAAGCCTTGCACAATATGCGAGGTAAGAAGCGTTGTGTGGATCTCGCGAAAATGGAAAACCTTTGCTTCGATGTCCCGTTACGCAAACTGTCATGGTTGATCCCCTTTCTTTAAATTCTGACCAGTATCACGGACAATATTTTGCCTTATTATAGCATACAATATAGTCAGTTGCAACCAATATTGGTCAAAAAGGGGAAGAAAATGGAGCAGAAATTACGTAGAGATCGGTGTATCGGCGATAATCTACGCGCACTTCGTGATAAGCATAATATATCACAGGAAAAATTGTGTGCCGAATTGCAAAGGCGCGGCTGTGATATTGCGAGAAGCGGTTATGCGAAATATGAGGCGGGTGAACTCAACGTTCGTATTAGTGTGCTGCTTGAATTGAAAAAGATCTACGGCTGTACCTTGGAGGATTTCTTCGAGGGATTGGATGTAGAAACAGAAAAAGGCTGACCGTCGGTCAGCCTTTTGTTATATCTCCGCGATAACCTCTACCTCAACCAGCGCCCCCTTGGGCAGTGCCTTTGCCGCGATGCAGGAGCGGGCGGGCTTTTCGGTGAAGTATTTGCCGTAGACCACGTTAAAGGCGGCAAAATCTGCCATGTCGGCAAGGAAGCAGGTGGTCTTGACGGCCTTCTCGAACGAAGAGCCGGCTGCCTTCAGCACCGCGTCAAGGTTTTTCATCACCTGCTCGGTTTGGCAAACGATGCATTCTCCCGCAAGCTTGCCCGTTTCGGGATCAAGGGCGATCTGCCCCGAGGTGTATACGAGATTGCCCGACACCACCGCCTGCGAGTACGGGCCGATGGCGGCAGGGGCTTTTTCGGTTGCGATTTTTTGCATGGGTTATCTCCTTTTTTTGAAACGGTATTTTCCCTTTTTATTATAACCCACCCCTGCCGCTATGTCAAGAATGCGGCGGAAAACGGATTTTTTTATAAAGATGGAAAAAAGTTTCCCAAAACCCCTTGACTTTATCGCTTTAGTGTGCTAAAATGTTGAACAAAATCCTGATAAAATCCCCGAAAAGGAGAGCATTATGGAAAAAACGAATGAAGCCGCGATGCGCCGCCTGTTTTCGGCCGTTCTGGCCCTGAAGACCGAAGAGGAGTGCGCCGCGTTCTTTGAGGATATCTGTACCATGCGAGAGGTGCAGGATCTTTCCCAGCGTCTTGTCGTGGCCGAGATGCTGTATAACGGCAAAAACTATCTGGAGGTATCGCGGGAAACGGGCGCCAGCACGGCGACCATCTGCCGCGTGAACAAATGTCTGCATCACGGCAGTGGCGGTTATCTTGCCATTTTCGAGCGCGAAGCGGCAGAAGGTGAGGATAAGGCATGAGCGTGATGGAAAAAAGCGAAAGGGTGGTTTCCGCCCTGCGGGATCTGTATGCGTCTTACGGCTATGCGCCCTACCGCATGCGGAAGTTTGAGGAATACGATCTCTACGTACGCAACAAAAGCTTTCTGATCTCGGATCATATGATCACCTTTACCGACCGTGAGGGACGGCTGATGGCGCTCAAGCCCGACGTGACCCTCTCGATCGTCAAAAACACCCGTGAAAACGTGGGAACGGAGAAGGTATACTACCACGAGAGCGTGTACCGCGAGGAGAAGGGAAGCGACAGCTTTCACGAGATCACGCAGGTGGGGCTGGAATGCATCGGTGAGGTAGACGATTACGCCGTGCTTGAGGTGCTTTCCCTTGCCGAGAAGAGCCTTGCTCTCATCAGCGCGGATTACGTCTTGGATATTTCCCACCTCGGTATACTGTCCGATCTGCTCTCGGGCGCGGGGCTTTCCTCGGCCGCCGAGGCGACCCTGATCGCCTGTATCGGAGAAAAGAATGCCCACGGCATTGCTGCCCTTTGCCGCGAAAACGGCGTGAGTGCGGAAAAGACCGAGGCGCTTTGCCGCCTCTCTACCCTGTACGGCGGGGCTGAGGAGGTGCTGCCTGTTCTGGCGGCCATGCCGCTTGGCGAGGCCGGTCGCTGCGCGTTGCAGGCGCTTTCCCGCATCCTTGGTGCACTGGACGATTGCGGCCGCCGCGTGCGCGTGGATTTTTCCGTGGTCAACGATATGAATTATTACAGCGGCATCGTGTTCCGCGGCTTCGTTTCGGGCGTACCCGCGGGTGTTTTGTCGGGCGGTGAATACGATCACCTGCTCGAGAAGATGGGCAAGCGCGGGGGTGCTGTCGGCTTTGCCGTCTATCCCGACCTCTTGTTTGATGCCGAGGATACGCGTCCTGCCTATGATATCGATACGGTGATCCTGTATGACGAAAAAACCGACCTGCTCGCCCTGCGCGCGGCGGTCGATGCCCTTGCTTCGCAGGGCAAACGCGTTCTGGCGGCCAAGAAATTGCCCGAGAAAAAGACCTACCGTGAATGCTACAAACTGACCGAAGGAGGGGAGCTTGTCCGTGCTTAATATTGCCTTACCGAAGGGACGGCTTGGTGAACGTGTATACGCCATGTTTGAAAAAGCAGGCTTCGCTTGTCCCTCGATCCGTGAAAATAACCGCAAGCTGATCTTCGAAAACGAGGAGTGCGGTGTTCGCTACTTTTGGGTAAAGCCCTCGGACGTGGCGATCTACGTCGAGCGGGGTGCGGCCGACGTCGGCGTGGCGGGCAAGGATATCCTTCTCGAATACCGCCCCGACGTGTACGAGCTGCTTGACCTCGATACCGGCAAATGCCGCATGGCCGTTGCCGCCAAAAAGGATTTCCGTGACGATCCCACGCGCCGCCTGCGCGTGGCCACCAAGTTCGGCCATATCGCCGAGAGCTACTACGCCTCGCTTGGCCGTGAGATCGATATTATCCACCTAAACGGCTCGATCGAGATCGCGCCAATCCTCGGCCTTTCCGACGTGATCGTGGATATCGTGGAAACGGGTACTACCCTGAAGGAAAACGATCTGGCGGTCATCGAAGAGATCGTGCCCATCAGCGCACGACTGATCGCCAACAAAGCCAACTTCAAATTCAAATGCGAGCCGATCGAGCGCTTGCTGGCAAGCCTGCGGGAGCAGGTGGAGGAACAAATATGATCAGCATTCTCAAATACGGTGAGGTGGCAAACGCCGACATTTTTGCGCGTGCCGTTCCCACTGTGAACGTAGAGGCCACCGTGGCCGATATTATTGCAAACGTGCAAAAAAACGGTGACGCCGCCGTTCTGGACTATTGCCGCCGCTTTGACGGCGCAGAGCTTTCCGCCCTCGCCGTCACCGAGGCGGAGATCGAGGAGGCAGTTGCCGCCGTTGAGCCGAAATTTCTTGAAATTCTCGAAAAAGCCGCCGAAAATATCCGCGCGTTCCACTCCCGTCAGGTGCGTAACAGCTTTATCCTGAACGAAAAGGACGGCGTGGTGATCGGCCAAAAGATCATTCCCGTGGATCGCGCGGGCCTGTATGTGCCGGGCGGCACGGCGGCCTACCCGTCCACCGTGCTCATGGACGCCATCCCCGCCAAGATCGCAGGCTGCCGCGAGGTCGTGATGGTCAGCCCCCCGAACAAGGAAGGCAAGATCAACCCCGTCATCCTCGCCGCCGCGCGTGTGGCAGGCATCGACCGCATCTTCAAGGTGGGCGGCGCACAGGCGATCGCCGCGCTTGCCTACGGCACGGAAAGCATCCCGAAGGTGGATAAGATCGTCGGCCCGGGCAACGCCTTTGTGGCCGAGGCGAAAAAGCAGGTCTTTGGCACGGTACCCAGCGATATGATCGCAGGACCGAGCGAGATCCTGGTGCTTGCCGACGGCAAGAGCAATCCCCGCCACGTGGCGGCAGATCTGCTCTCTCAAGCGGAGCACGACCGTATGGCCAGTGCCGTGCTGGTCACCGACTCGGCCGATTTGGCTGCCGCCGTTTCCGCCGAGATCGAGCGGCAGATCCCGCTGCTCCCCCGCGCCGAGATCGCGCGCGCGTCGATCGACCGTAACGGCAAGATCATCGTCGCGCCCACCCTCTCGGTCGCCATCGATATCGCCAACGAGATCGCGCCCGAGCATCTTGAGCTTTGCGTGGATAATCCCTTCGACTATCTCGACGCCATCCGTCATGCGGGCTCGATCTTCATGGGTCGCTACTGCCCCGAGGCGCTGGGTGACTATTTCGCAGGCCCGAACCACACCCTGCCCACCAGCGGCACGGCCAAGTTCTCCAGCCCCCTGTCGGTGGATGATTTCATCAAGAAAACGCAATATACGTATTATACCAAAGAGGCGCTTAGCCGCGTGGCCTATGACGTTGCCTACTTTGCCGAAAAAGAGGGCCTTGGTGCCCACGCCAAAAGCGCGACCGTGCGCTTTGAGGAGGAAGCATGAGCCGCTTTGCAGGGAAGACCCTTGAACATCTGACCCCCTATACCCCCGGTGAGCAGCCGCGGGATATGCAGTACATCAAGCTCAACACCAACGAGTCGCCCTTTCCACCCTCGGACAAGGCGCAGGCGGCAGCTGCCGAGGCGGCGGCACGCTTGCAGCTCTATCCCGACCCGACCTGCCGCGCCCTGCACGAGGCGTTTGCCGCCTCGGTCGGCGTATCCCCCGA
>JAZQWX010000182.1:0-14594 GCA_045632565.1 Eubacteriales bacterium
TGCTTTATTGCCGTTGTAGGTTACCATAGTGATCTCCTTTTGATGTTTTTTGCTTACGGCAATACTATAATACATATTTTTTAAAATGTAAATAGAAAAAAATCCGCAAAAGCATTGCAAAAAGTCCGTTTTTGCGATATAATACCGACAACGAACAAAAAGGAATCACAACATGGAAACGAAGATCCTATCCAAATATTCCGATAGCAGCATGGCCTTCCATCACGCCGTATCGGAAAATCCCGTCGATTACCAATTCAATCTCCACAGTCACACGGTGTGCGAGATCACGTTCATCGTTTCCGGCGACGTTTCGTGGGTAATAGAGGGAAAAACCTATAAGATCAAGAAGAACGACCTGGTGATCCTGCGACCCGAGGTGGTTCACGGCGTGCGTCTGAACGGCACGGAGGTATACGATCGATACAACATCGAATTTGATGACAAGCTTATGGCGGACCGTGCGCTTGACGACGTCCCGCGCGAGATAAAGGTGCTGAACTTTTCCGCAAACACCTACGTCACCGACCTGTTCAAAAAGCTGGATTTTTACAGCAAGCATTTTAGCGGAGAGCGGGCAAAAATTCTCATTTCGGGCATCATCGAGGAGCTTGCCCTTAATCTTACGCTGCAAGCAAAAAAAAGCACGGAGGGGGACAGTGCCCTGCTCAGCCCCATGCTCAACCGCGCGCTGGAATATATAGATGCCAATTATACCAAGTGCATCAGCATTGAGGATATGTGCCGCGAGCTGTACGTTTCCAAAAGCCATATCCATTCGCTTTTTGCAGTGCATTTACGGACAAGTCCCAAAAAATATCTGAACCTCAAGCGTCTTGCGTATGCACAAAGACTGATCAGGATGAACAAAAAGCCATATGCGATCTACGGAGAATGCGGTTTTTCCGATTACGCGAGTTTTTACAGAAATTACAAAAAGCACTTCGGCTACGCTCCCTCCTGTGAGGAGGAAACCGACCTGCAAATCGAGCTTATTACTTGATTTCCCCTTGCCTTTGTGGTACAATACAGAAAATACTATACGTAAGGTGACTTATGAGATATTTGAACAAGATACTTGCCCTGTTTCTTTGCACTGCTTTGATCTTTCTTCCCGCTTGCTCCGTTCCGCCAAGCACCGACGGCGGTGAGCCCGGCGGCGACACGCCGCCCGGCGGAAACATCATAGAGATCAAGCCGCCGTCCGAGGGGTTGGCTTATGAGGCTCGGGGTCCCCGCGAGTGCGTGATCACGGGTATCGGCACTTGCACGGACGAGGACATCGTGATTCCCGACTACATCGGCACGATGAAGGTTGTAGAGATCGCCGAACGCGCATTTGCACAAAAGGAGGGCGTGGATTTAGAGGAAGACAACGCCACACAAAACGGCAGCAACCCATTCCCTCCCCTTCGCCCCATGATGAGCGAGGGCAAGTCTTCCGTCAGTTTTTTGAGCGTTGCGGCGGAAGTTGAAGAGAACGAGGAAGAAGAAAATGACACCGTGATCCGTTCCGTATCCATTCCGCTTACGGTTACCTCTATCGGTAAAGAAGCCTTCCTCGGCTGTGAAGAGCTTGCGGATCTTGAAACCACCCGTCTTTTGCAGCTGGTGGGGCGCGACGCCTTTAAGGATACCGCCGTTTACAACGACGAAAGCAATTGGAAGAACGGACTCTTATACGTTGAAAACGTGTTGGCAGCGGCAAGGCCGGAGGTAAGTGGCACTGTAACGTTGCGTGAAGGCACGACCGTGATCGCTGACCGTATATTCTACGGCAATGCGGCCATCACCGGTATCGAAATTCCCTCCTCCGTTCGTTCGATCGGCAATTACGCTTTTTATGGGTGCACGGGGCTTGGCGAAATACGTGCCGTATGCCGCGATCTGATCGTTGGCGTTTCTGCCTTCGAAGGATGCACGTCGCTCCGCTATGCGGAGTTTGGCGTAAACGAGGATATCTACACCCCTACGATGGAAGGTGTCGAACAGGCGTTTGACGTAGCCTATACCGAGGACGGCACGGCAGTATACACGCCGCTTGAACAAGACGTAAACGGCCGACCGTTCGTCTATGAGGTCCGCTTCCGGTACAAGACCTTTTCGGGGTGCTCCTCGCTTGCCGAAGTGAAGCTGAATAAAAACGTGGCAAACGTGGGAAGTGCCGATTACGCGGATTGCGTGGCGCTGGAAAGCATCGTCTTTTCCGACAACGTTACCGATACAATGGGTATTATTTTCCGCAACTGTACCAAGCTTTCGCGTGTGACCTTTGGCAAAAACATGACGCGCGTTTCCACCCAGACCTTTTATAAATGCCCTGCCCTTACCGAGCTATCCTTCCCTGACGGAGTTGCCGTGGTAGAGGACGTGGCGTGGTTCTCCGGAGTCAAGCGCCTTCATCTCGGCTCGGGACTCCGAAAGATCTCCTGGACGCAAGGCAGCCTTCAGTACATTGCATACAACGGTACGGTGGAGGAGTGGGCCAAGGTAGAAAAGGGGCTCTTGTTCCTCGCGCAGGATTGCATCATCCAATGCACGGACGGCATTGCCGCACCGTAAGTTATCAAAAGAAGCCGAACGGCATCGCCGTTCGGCTTCTTTTTAGGCTTTTTGTCTGGCGCTGGTCTTTCCTTCGGGATCGACCTCACCTGCTTTGATGAGCGAAACCTTGGTTAGATACGGGCCGACCAGCTCATAAATGAGCACGGAAAACAGGGTGATATTGGCAACAATCGCGCCCGTTGGGCCAAGAGCCTCTGCCTTGATCGCCATACCAAGCGCCACGCCTGCCTGCGGGAAGAGCGTAATTCCGAGGTATTTGCGGATGCTTTGATCACTGCCAACCCAAGCGGAGCTGAAGCGCGCGCCGAAGTATTTACCGAGGCAACGGAACACAATGTAGACAAGACCGATCAGGACGATGTTGAAGTCACCGAATACGGACAGCTCCAGCTCTGCACCGCTGAGCACGAAGAATAAAATGAAGATGGGGGCAGTCCAACGGTCAAGACGATCCATGAGTTCCTCGGAGAAATCACAGATATTGCAGAAGATCGTCCCCAGCATCATGCAGGTAAGCAGTGAGGAGAAGGCCACGTGAATACCGCCGAAGACGGGGATGGTGAATTTCATCATCGAAAGGCCCAGCGTCAGCAGCACAAAGGCCACAGACATGGAAAGACGCTTGGAACGCGAATGAAAGAATTTTTCGAAGAACGTAAAGAGATATCCCATCAGCGCGCCGAGGCCAAGCGACAGCGCCACCTCGAGAATCGGCTCAACGATGACGGAAACGATGCTAACGTTCCCCGAGATCATGCCCTTGGCCACGCCAAAGGATACCGAGAAGAGCACAAGGCCGACAGCATCATCGAGCGCCACAACGGGAAGCAGGGTATCCGTCAAGGGGCCCTTTGCCTTATACTGCCGCACGACCATAAGGGTAGCGGCGGGGGCGGTAGCGGAGGCAACTGCACCGAGAACGATGGCTGCTTCAAGAGAGAGCTTGTGCGGAATGAGGAAATGCAGACCGACCAAGGCAGCGTCTACCACCAAGGTGGTGAAGACCGCCTGCACGATACCGATCACGGTTGCCTGACGGCCGATCGTTTTCAGTTGGGAAAGGCGGAACTCGTTACCGATGGAGAACGCGATAAAGCCGAGCGCCACGTCCGAGATCAGCGAGAGGGAGTCGAGGTTTTCCATGCTGACGAAGCCAAGGCCGTTGACGTGGAATGCACCGAGGCAGAACGGACCGAGCAAGACACCCGCGATCAGGTAAGCCGTAACAGCGGGAAGCTTGCACATTTTCGCAACGCGGGACAGCATAAGGCCCGCGAACAGAGCAATTGACAGACTAAATAAAATTTCCATGAGATTTCCTTCGGCGGCGTCGTGTTATCGTTTTGGCGTCGTCATACCTTGCAGATTGTAATACTTTTCCCTCGGTTTGTCAAGGGGTTTTGATAAATAAGAAAAGAAAGTGTCAGCATCCCTCGCCGTCACTGATCTTCCATTCAAACGGAATACGCGCGGGGGTGTTCTCTACCGCGCTGTGTTCACGGCGAAAATCGCTTGGTGCGCTTCCCTTTGCGCTCTTGAAGCAGCGGGAGAAATACGCGACGTCCGAGAAGCCGCATTGCTCCGCCACGGCGGTGATCGGCAGGGCGGTTTCGGTGAGCAGCTGCTCGGCGAGATCAAGGCGTTTTTTTTGCAGATACTGCATGATGGTGATACCGTACTCGCGGTGGAAGTTTTCCGTCAGCGTGACGGTGGAGCAATGCAGGTGCATGCCAAGCTCGGCCAAAGTGATCTTGCGGTGCAGATTTTTGGCAAGATAGGCTTTTATCAGCTGGCCGACGGTCTTGGTCTGCTCGTCATCCCGCACGGTACTGCCGATCTGGGTGGCGAGGGCGAAAAGCAGCTCACTGTACGCGGCAAAGGTCTTTTCACTATACCGCGGCAGCTCTCCGATAAAGCGAGAAAGGCGGGAAAGGTCAAGCGTTTCATCTGCTGCCTTAGCACGGTCGAGAATATGAGAGTCCTGTCCTGTGGAGCGGGTATTGACAGGGCCGAAAATGAGATACCCTACCACGCTTTCGTTAGCCAAAATGGGCGCAACCGCTTCATGCAGGCCAAAGGGGCATTTATACCAATAGACCTTGCCCGTTCTTTCCGCGCGACGGAAGGCAAGGATATCCGACTGCTTACAGCAGTCGCGGCATTTTTTGCTGCGGTGCAGCTCCGAGCAGTAGGTGGGCACGTCATCCCCGCTTTGCACAAGGCAATGGTAATGCCGATCAAAGAGGGCGATCTTGGTGCCGGACACCACCGAAAAAGCACCCAGCAGTTTTTTGGTATTGTCGGTATACACAGAAACATCTCCTTACACAAGATTGCGTTCAGTATACCATAAAATCCATAAAAAAACAAGTTTTTTCAAATTTTACTTATGGATTTTTCAAATATTTTTATGTATACTGCATTGAAAAGGCCGGCGTGGCATGATACAATAGTGTTATCCTGAAAAAAATATATACAAGGAGATCTGACCTATGATTAGACTTGGCGTTATCGGTCTTCGTGTCGGTATGCGGCACGCAGACGCTGTAAAGCTTTGTGAGAAGGCGGAGCTGGCCGCCATCTGCGACACCAACGAGGAAACCCTTGCCAAGGGCAAGGAGCGTTTCCCGAACGCGGACACCTACACCGATTACCGCGACATGCTGAAGGATCCTACCCTGGACGGCATCGTGGTAGCAACCCCCGACGACCTGCATCACGAAATGGTTATCGACACCTTGAAGGCAGGCAAGCACGTGATGTGCGAAAAGCCCTTTGCCCTGCATTCCGATGAATGCAAGGACATGATCCGCGTTTCCGAGGAAACCGGCAAGATCCTGATGGTTGGTCAGGTGTGCCGTGTAGCCCCCGCCTTTGTCAAGGCTAAGGCTATCATCGATTCCGGCGCGATCGGCGATCTGTACTTCATCGAGTCCGAGTATGCCCACGATTACGTGGACATCAAGGGCTGGCGTATGGACCCCAAGATGAAGCGTCACCCCGTCACGGGCGGCGGCTGTCACCCCATTGACCTGGTTCGTTGGCTGGCAGGCAAGGAGGCTACCGAGGCGTTTGCCTACGGCACGCACGAAACGCTCAAGGATTGGCCCTGCGACGACTCCACCATCAGCCTGATCAAGTTTGACAAATCCCTGTCCGCCAAGGTGTACGTATCGGTCGGCTGCAAGAGATATTACAGCATGCGTACCGTGATCTACGGCACGAAGGGTACGATCATTGCCGACAACCAGTCGGCTACCATGACGGTATACCTGGATAAGCTGGGCGAGGAGACTTCCCTGTTCGGCACGAAGATGCGTGAGGTTGGTCACATCCTGCCCGTGGACGTAGCAAGCCACAACTTCGCATCCGAGATCAAAGAGTTCTGCGATTCGATCAACGAGAACCGTCAGCCCACCATCCCCGCCGAGGAGGGCGCGAAGGCCGTTGCGATCTGCGAGGCGATCATCCGTTCCACCGAGAGCGGCAAGCCCGAGCCGATCATCTACTGATAAGCCAAAAAAGGCAAGCACCGCGGTGCTTGCCTTTTTTCTTTTTTATTTTTAGAGGGTGGGGCGTTTTTTCATGACGTCATCAAAGAAGTGACAGTCAAGAACGTCGGAGAGCTTATCCTCCTCTTCCCAGGCAATGCGGCAGGCCAAGTCCATAAAATGCTCTGCTTTATCCTCGTCTTTTGCGAGTTTTGCCAAGAAGGCTTTTGCCACGAGGGTGTAGATACGCGCGTGGATCTCCAGGAGCTCCCAAGACTTTCTGTGGCAGGGATCCGCTGCGTTGAGATTCTCTTTCACGGTATCGCCAAAGCCGCACATGACGCTCAATGCTTTGTCTAACAGGGTCTCCAGCTTCCCCTCGGGCAGCTTCATACCGAAGCGGATAGCGCCCGTATCGAAGCAACGCGAGAGCGTAGAAAGATACAGGCCGACTGCTGAGGCGTTCTCTTCTCCGAAGGCGGCAGCATACAGGTCCTGCTTCAGACGATCAAAGTCCGCATCGCTGTCCCAGAGCGTTTTGCCCATGGTGGTCATGGCGAGCGAGGTCGGGAAGGAGTTGCGTTGCAGCTGACAGCTGACAAGGCCGCCAAGGCCGAGCGAATCGTAGTTGCGGATATCGTCATACAGAACGCGGGAGATCTTTTCCCCGCCCGCGTCAAACAGGTGATCCCACATCAAGTGATAGTCAAAGACGAAGGAATCACCCGAGAAAAGCTGCTCCCACTGCCAAAGGTAGGCGAGGTTCTCATCCACCGAGGAGGGCAGGTCGATCTGATTGATCTTATAAGGGGGCGTTTCCTTTACGGCGAAGCCGTGCGGGAAGGATTCCTTATAATTGCGGGTGATGGGGGCAAACATCAGGATAAAGCGGTCGGGATTTTGAAGGCGCTCGACCGTCGGGGGCGGCAGAAGATCGTAGTAGATAAGGAAGACGATGCGTGCGTCGATCTTCTCCTCCGAGAGACGCGCATCCAGTTGATTGAGGATGCGGACATAGTAATCTGCCACGGGATATTTGCGGCATTCTTCACATTCACAGGTGTTGTTGTAGTAATCGCCGAGCCAAAAATGCAGAATATCGGTCATCGGATTTTGCTTCAGATAGTCCACCACACTCTCCACCATCGCCGTCTGCACGTCGGGGCGGGAGTAGCAAAGCTGTGAGGCAAGGGGCATCCCCATCCACACGTCGCGTTTACCGTCCACAAGGGCGCAGACCTCACGGTAGGAGTCCGGGATGTCTTCGGGCTTGACGGCATCCCAGCCGTGATTGGCCACGCCAAACGGCTCACAGGTCCAGCCGTGACCGACGGCGTGCAGCATAAGCCCCCGCTCCTTGGTGGCCGCCTGCACATGGGCAACGAGCTCATAGGACTTCTCTACCGAGAATGGCTCCGGCTGCTTGAACGGACTGCCGCGGTGGGAGTACCAGCGATCAAAGAAGATAAAGCCGTCACGGAACTGTGTGTAATAGCCGTTGAATCCGACCTTTGGCATCCAATCAATAAGGTCAAGGACGTGTTCAAGGCTGACAGCTCCCTCTATACAAATGGCGCGGAAACGCTTTTTTGCTTCTGTTTTTGCAGAGATATCCTTCGGCAGATCGGTTATCTGCGGCAGATACGTGCCATCCTTGCCGGGACGTACCCAGCGTGCACCGCATTCCTCTAAGAAGCGGTAAACACCGAAGAGGATGCTACGGGGATTGGAGCCTGCGATATAGCCGCGACCGCTATGAAATTCAATGGCGTATTCATCATCAAGCTCGGAATTTTTGCCCTTGGCTTCTATGCCGAATTCAGCGTAGCTGCCAAGCTGCACATCCCATTCACCACGGTAGCCCATGGCGGTCAGATAGCGCTCAAGCTCCGAGGCGGCAAGGCGTACCGTCGGATTTTCAAAAAGACAAGTGATCTGTGTCATCGTTCCTCTCCTTTCCTGTGCCTCGATTATAACACAGCGCCGTAGGGTTTGCAACAAATTTTTGGCAAAAACCGCAAAAGTTTCCGTGGCAAATGCGAAAAAATACGCAAAAAGGGATTGCAAGTTTTGCATAAATCATTTATAATATATTATATATTCGTAATACGGAAGAAATGGGGGAATTTGCATATGGCAACACCGTCTGCTGATATACTTTCCGCCAATCTCTCTGTCTTATTTAATCGCATCTCCCGAGGAGAGGAAAAGCTGCTCGCTTTTCTCGCGGAGCTGGGTGAGGAGCACGGAAGGGTGCTTGCCACGCGCGAGCATGCCGCCGCGCCGATCTTGCACAACTTGTTTTCGAAGGATTTTTTTCCTGCACCGCACGCCTCCCATCTGCCGGAGAACGAAGCGCCCCTTTCGCACGCCCTGCAAACGGGGTACGAGGCTCTTTTACCGATCTACACAAACGCCCTGCTTGCCACCTGCCGCGCGGCCAAAAACGCCCTGACACTTTCGGATTTTCTTTCGTTGCGAAAAAACACGGCGGCACGCATTGCGTACATGAAAAACGCATACGCGGATGAAGCGTATGATCTGCTTGCCCCGCTTCTCCCTTCTCCGACGGTCAGCTATACCGATTCCTACCGTGCCGCCTGTGAAGAGGTAAGCGCGCGGGAGGCGGATTTCTGCATCCTGCCGTATGAGAACGCAGGGGGATACCTGACCGCTACCGAGGCCATGGCCGAGCGGTATGACCTTTGTCGCGTGGGCAGCTGTCGCGTTTTCCACGCAGACGGCACGGACGTGACGCATTTTGCCCTGTACGGCAGAGATTTTCTTTCGCTTGATGCGGAGGCGCCCTGCACGCTGCTGTACCGTTTTCCCTATGAGGAGGACGTTGTTATAGCACGTCATTTTGCGGCATTGGCAGGCTTTTCGGTCAAGGTGGCGCGTTTTTTAGCCGAGGCAAGCGAGGACGGTGACCACGCCATGCAAGCACGCATCACGGCGACCGTTCCCAAAAAGACACTGATTCCGTTTTTGACCTATCTTTCGGCATTCACGCAAGAATCGGTCATTTGCGGATTATATAAGGAGAAAGAAGCATGAAAAAGCAAATCGTACATCAGACACGCGGCACCTGCTCCCGCGCCATTGAGGTCACCCTCTCGGAGGGTGACGTCATTGAAAGCGTTCGCTTTCTTGGCGGCTGTGCGGGCAACACCAGCGGTATTTCTTCCCTTGTGGTAGGCATGAAGGCAAGCGACGTGATCGAGCGTCTGAAGGGCACGCGCTGCGGCATGCGCCCCACCTCCTGCCCCGACCAGCTGGCTCTCGCGCTGGAAAAGGCGCTGGCAGAAAACTAACAAACTCATTCGGAAAGGCGAGCAAATGAACGGCAAGGAACAACTCTTATATTGGAAAAACAGCAAAAAAATGACGGCAGATATGCTTGACGAGCTGTCAGCCACCGAAAAGGATGAGGAGCTGCTTGCTCTGCGCTTCGGCACCTCCCTCTCCTTCGGCACAGCGGGACTGCGCGGCATTATGGCACTTGGTCCCGGCTGCATGAACACCTTTACCGTGGCACAGGCCACGCAGGGGCTTGCCAATCTGATCCTGCGCGAGGGAAATGCCGCACGCGGCGTTGCCATTGCGTACGATACCAGAAATCAGTCCGAGGAATTTGCCCGCTACGCCGCCTGCGTGTTGGCGGCAAACGGCGTGCAGGTCTATCTCTTTGACGCTCCGCGTCCTACGCCCGAGCTTTCCTTTGCCATAAGGGAGCTTTCCTGCCAGGCAGGCATCAACATCACTGCCTCCCATAACCCAAAGGAATACAACGGCTACAAGGCATATTGGGAAGACGGCGCACAGCTGCCCCCCGATCACGCCGCCACCGTCAGCGCGGAGATTGCAAAGATCGATATGTTTTGCGGCGTGCGCGACATGGATTTCGACGCGGCCTGTCGCGACGGAAAAATCCGCATCCTCTCCGAGGAAATGGATGCACGCTATCTCGAGGCCGTCCGGGCGGCGGCCATCTCTCCCGAGCTGATCACCCGCGTGGGTGGCGATCTGAAGATCGTATACACCCCCCTGCACGGTACGGGCAGAATCCTCGTTCCCCGCATTCTGCGCGAGCTGGGACTCTCGAACCTGTACACCGTGGAAGAGCAAATGACACCCGACGGAAATTTCCCGACGGTGAAGAAGCCGAACCCTGAGATCCCCGAGGCCTTTGCCCTTGGCATTGAGATGGCCGAGAGGATCGGCTCGGATCTGGTGATCGCCACCGACCCCGACGCGGATCGCGTAGGTGTCATGAGCCGTGACAAAAGCGGTCACTTTGTGTGCATCACAGGCAACCAGATGGGCGCGTTGCTCCTTGATTACGTGATCTCCGCCCGTCGGGCGGCGGGCAAGATGCCCCCCCTGCCCTACGCCGTCAAGACCATCGTTTCCACGGAACTCGCCAAACGCATTTGCGAGGTACAGGGTGTGAAGCTGTATGACGTGCTGACCGGCTTTAAGTTTATTGGCGAGGTCATCAAAAATCACGAGGAGGGCGGCGAAGAGGGTGAATTCCTGCTCGGCTTTGAGGAAAGCTACGGTTACCTGTTCGGCGGTTATGCCCGCGACAAGGATGCCGTTTCCGCGACCGTGATGATCTGCGAAATGACGGCCTATTACCGTCTGCGCGGCATGACGCTCTCAGATGCCCTTTCCGACCTTTTTGCACGATACGGCTATTACCGTGATCTGACTCACGATATCTATATGGAGGGGCTTGACGGCATCGCGCGCCGCCGCCGCATGATGGAGAAGCTGCGCAACGAGATGCCCCGCAGCCTTGGCGGCTATGCGGTGGTACGCGTAGGCGACTATCTTGCCGGCAGGATCACGGATCTCGAAAGCGGCGAGGCTGTCCCCACCAACCTGCCGAAAAGCGACGTGCTTTCCTTTGAAACCGAGGCGGGTGACAAGATCCTGGTTCGCCCCTCGGGAACCGAGCCGAAGGTCAAGATCTATATTCTGGCACACGGCGAAAACGAAGAGATCCTGAAGGAAAAGGTTGACGCCTATCTCGGTGACAGCCGCCACTTTGCCGACTGATATGAAGCCGCTTTGCGAAATTTACCGCGAATCCTTTTTCCTTGAAAGCACAGCGGATGGGCAAGCCTTTCTTTCCCTTGTCCGTCCCCTGCTCCGCCATCCGGCGGTACATATTCTCTCCACCTACCGCCACCACATCGGCACGCACCGCCTGCAGCACGCAATCAGCGTAGCCTACCTTTCCTACCACATTTGCCGCGACCGCGGTCTTTCGGTTGAGGAGGCGTGCCACGCGGCTCTCTTACACGATCTCTTTTACTTTGACCGTACGCGCGGGGATGCCCCCCGCCTGCCGTGGCTGCGCCATCCCGCGATCGCGTGGGAAAATGCGCGCGGGCTTTACCCCTTTACGGCTCTTGGCGAGGATATTATCTGCCGCCACATGTGGCCGCTTACGCGAAGCTTGCCACGTACCAAGGAGGGGCGGATCGTAAGCTTTGCCGATAAATACTGCGCCATGCGCGAGTTTTTTCATGCATTCAGACCTACCTCTTACATAAGACGAAAGGACACACGACCGTGACCGAAAGACAGAAGCATATCCGTAATTTTTCGATCATCGCACACATTGACCACGGAAAATCCACGCTCGCCGACCGCATCCTTGAGCTGACGCGCACCGTTGGCGCGCACGAAATGGAGGAGCAGATCCTTGACAACATGGATCTTGAAAAGGAGCGTGGCATTACCATTAAGGCCCGTGCCGTACGCCTGTTCTATCCTGCGAAAAACGGCGAGGAGTATATCTTCAACCTCATCGACACCCCCGGCCACGTGGACTTTAACTATGAGGTCTCCCGCTCACTGAAGGCCTGTGACGGCGCGCTTCTTGTCGTAGACGCCACGCAGGGGGTGGAGGCGCAGACGCTGGCAAACGCGTATCTTGCGATCGACAGCGACCTCGAGATCATTCCCGTTATCAACAAGATCGACCTTCCCTCTGCCGATATTGACCGTGTACGCGCGGAGATCGAGGACGTAATCGGCATACCTGCCGAGGATTGTCCTGCGGTTTCTGCAAAAACGGGACAGAATATCGTCGATATCATGGAAAAGGTCATCACGGACATCCCTGCCCCCGAGGGGGACGAGGACAAGCCCCTGCGCGCCCTGATCTTCGACTCTTACTATGACAGCTATCTTGGCGTAGTGGTTTGCGTGCGCGTGATGGACGGAAGTCTTGCAGCAGGCCAGCGCATCCGCCTGATGAGCAACGGCGCGGAGTTTGACGTAGTAGAGGTTGGCGCAATGGACGCCTTTGGCCTGCGCGCGACCGACAAGCTGCTGCCCGGTGACGTGGGTTACCTGACTGCGAGCATCAAGAACGTGTCCGAAACGCGTGTAGGTGACACGGTAACCACGGCGGCAGGCGGCGCAAGTGAGGCTCTGCCCGGCTTCCGCGAGGCTCGCCCCATGGTCTTTGCGGGTATTTATCCTGCAGACGGCGCACGCTACGGCGACCTGCGCGACGCCCTGGAGAAGCTACAGCTCAACGATGCGGCGCTTTCCTTTGAGCCGGAAACCTCGATAGCCCTTGGCTTCGGCTTCCGTTGCGGATTTCTTGGTCTTTTGCACATGGAGATCATTGAGGAACGACTGGAGCGCGAGTTTAATCTGGATCTGATCACCACCGCGCCGAGCGTTATTTACAAGATCCACAAACGCGGCGGCACCGTCGAATGGATCGAAAATCCCTCGAACTATCCCGCACAGGACGAGATCGAGGTAGCCGAAGAGCCTGTTGTCAAGGCCAGCCTGATCACCCCGACCGAGTATATCGGCGGACTGATGGAGCTGTGTCAGGAGCGGCGCGGCGAGTACCATGATATGAAGTATCTGGACGCGAGCCGTGCGGAGCTACACTATACCCTGCCCTTAAACGAGATCATTTACGATTTCTTTGATGCGCTGAAGAGCCGCAGCAAGGGCTACGCCTCGCTCGACTACGAGCTGGACGGCTACCGCCCCAGCAAGCTGGTGAAGCTGGACTTTTTGCTCAACGGCGACCCCGTGGATGCACTTTCCTTCATCGTGCATGAGGAAAAGGCGTATTCCCGCGCGCGCCGCATAGCGGAAAAGCTGAAAGACAATATTCCGCGCCAGCTGTTTGAGGTTCCCATTCAGGCAGCCATCGGCTCGAAGATCATCGCACGCGAAACGGTAAAAGCCATGCGTAAGGACGTGCTGGCGAAGTGCTACGGCGGTGATATCACGAGAAAAAAGAAGCTGCTGGAGAAGCAGAAAGAGGGTAAAAAGAAGATGCGCCGTCTTGGCTCGGTCGAGGTCACGCCCGAGGCGTTTATGGCGGTACTCAAGCTCAACGACGAATAAGCGAGCCGCCCCGCATCGCGGGGCGGTTTTCGGAAAGAGAGGTGACGCGGCGTGAACGAGCCGTCGCTTGGCTTATACATCCACATTCCGTTCTGCTTGCAAAAGTGCCTTTACTGCGATTTTTGCTCCTATCCCGCACGTCCCCCAGAGGATCGCGCAGCCTACGTCCGTGCGCTCTGCCGCGAGATAGAGGAGGCCGCGCCTACCCTTTCCCATTACACGGTGGATACCGTTTTCATCGGCGGCGGAACGCCTTCTTTGTTATCTGCCGAGGAATATCTTTTGATTTCAAACACAATTCAAAGAAATTACCGATTGGCGTCCGACCTTGAATTTACAAGCGAGGCCAATCCTGCCACCCTGGACGAGGCAAAACTGGCCGCCATGAAAGAGGCGGGGATCAACCGTCTGAGCATTGGTATGCAGAGTGCCCTTGACGGTGAGCTTGCCGCCCTTGGGCGCGTGCATTCCGCCCGCGATGCCGTGCAAGCGGTAACGATGGCAAAGGCGGCGGGCTTCGAAAACATCAATCTTGATCTGATGTTTGGCATTCCGCAGCAAACGAAGGAGAGCTTTCTTTTCTCGCTTGATGCGGCCTTGTCGCTTTCCCCCGAGCATCTTTCGGTGTATTCCTTACAGGTGGAAGAGGGCACGCCCTTTTACGAAAGACGCGCCACCCTGCCCCTGCCGAGCGAGGAGGAAGAGAGCGAGATGGCAACGCTTCTCTACCGCAAGACCGAGGCGGCCGGCTACCGCCGCTATGAGATCAGCAATTTTGCAAGGGCGGGGTACGAGTGTCGCCACAATCTGCGCTATTGGCGGCTACTGGATTATCGCGGCTTTGGCATTTCTGCCCATTCTTTGATTGGCGATCGGCGTTTTTTCAACGGAGAGGATCTTACCCTGTATCTACGCGATCCTGCGGCCGCAGAAGAGGAGGAAGAGCTGCTATCCGAGGAAATGCGGGAGGTGGAATACGTCATGCTGGCCCTGCGCACCGCAGACGGCATTTCGGACATAGAATTTGCCGATGCCTTCGGGATGCGTTTTTCGGAAAAATACGCGAACAACATCGCACCCTTCCTTGCGCGTGATCTCATCAAAAGGAAGGACGGCCGCGTATTCCTCAGCGAGGAGGGCATG
>JAZQWX010000183.1:0-2745 GCA_045632565.1 Eubacteriales bacterium
CACACCTCAAGATCAGATATCCCATCCCTTTAAGGGAGTAAGGTCACTTGTAGACTACAAGTTTGATAGGTCGCATGTGGAAGCGCAGTAATGCGTGTAGCTGAGCGATACTAATTGACCGAGGGCTTGAACTGCTTCCTAAGCAGTTCTCTCTGAGCTGTTTCTATTTCTTTGTTCGGTTTTTTATGGGCATTTGACAACCATATTCCTCCTTAGCTCAGTCGGTAGAGCACCTGACTGTTAATCAGGTTGTCGCTGGTTCAAGCCCAGCAGGGGGAGCCAAAAAGTCCAAGTCTTTTGACTTGGACTTTTTCATTTGTGCCGTCAGGCACAACATCATTTCGAGCGCAGCGAGAACATCATTCCTCATGAGTGCGGCACAAATGAACGAGGTTGCGCCGATGGCGCAAACGATGTGATGCTTCGCATCCATGATGTTGCGCTTCGCGCAAATGGAAAGCTGTAATTCCGTCCTATGAGCCCCAAAGCCTCGTTCCACGGAACGGGTTTTTTCTTTCGGCTGCGCCGCAAGCGCACCTTGACTTGGCGCGGTGGGGGTGGTATAATAGAGAAAAATCCGCGAAAAGGGGAAGGAAATGGAACCAAAGGATTACACCGTTATCAAAATCGAGGGCGAGTATGCCTACCTGCGCGCGGACGGCGCGGGGGAGGATGACGACCTCTTTATCGCCATGGCCCTGCTCCCGCCCGGCGTGGACGCGGGCACGAGATTGCATTATGAAATGCTCACGTATACGGTTATAGAATAAAGAAAAGCACCCCCGTGGGTGCTTTTTCTTTAATCCTTGATGATGATAATGGTATAGATCGAGATGCCGGAGGTGCCGATGCCCAAAAGTCCTATCAGAATGCACAGGCCGGCGAGCAACGGATATGCATCCATAAAATAGGTTATGCTGTACAGACAGCAGGCGATCAGGGCGACGAGAAAGAGGAGAATGAAGTACAGGGCATAGGTTTTTAAGAGGCCCCTGTAAAGGCTCTTTTGAATGATGGCGGCGATGGCGAGAACGATGGGCGCGGCAAGCGGGAAGATGGCGGCGTAGCCGGCCGCGAACTGCAGGCTGCCCGCGACGCAGGTGCACTTGAACCAGCCAAGCTCGGTTTTGTGGAAGGATTCGCAAAACTTCATGATGGCGTTGGGGTGATCCCAGCCGGTCGAGAGATACCAATAGGTATAAATCAAGGTTGCCGCCCAAAGCAGGATGCTGAGAAAAATGACGGCCTTTTTTCCACGGGATGTCATAGTCAAAAGTCCTTTCCGGGAGAGCTTTTTACTATATTATACACAACCTCCCCCTCCTTTTCAAGGGGTGGGCTTGATTTTTCCCTTCATATGTGATAGAATAATAAAAGCTTGATTACAATATTCCATTCAAGAAAGGACACCCCATGGAAAAGAAAAACATTTTTGCCTCTGTTTTCAGAGGAATTATGAAGATCCCCTTCATCGCCCGCGTGGCGATCGGTCTTTTGATCGGCGTTGCCTTTGCGCTTCTGTGGCCGGAGGCCACCTTTATCAGCGTGTTCGGCAGCTTCTTTACGGGGGCTCTTAAGGCCATCGCGCCCGTGCTGGTCTTTATTCTGATCTCCAGCGCGCTTGCCTCGGCAGGTAAAAATCTGAAATCCCGCTTCACCCGCGTCATTACCCTGTATATGGGCACCACGGTGCTGGCGGCGGTGATCTCGGTGGTCGCCAGCTTCATTTTCCGCCTGACCATTCCGCTGGCGGAAAAGCCGGACGGCTACAACCCGCCCTCCGGTCTTGGCGAGGTGTTTTCCACCCTGCTTTCCAACGTGGTGCAGAACCCCGTAACCGCCATCATGAACGGCAACTATATGGGCATTCTGTTCTGGGCGATCATGCTGGGCATCGCGCTGCGTACCCTGGCAAGCGATAAGACCAAGGATATGATGGGCGACCTTTCCAAGGCCGTCAGCAAGATCGTGTCTTGGGTCATTCAGCTTGCCCCCCTTGGCGTGATGGGTCTGGTGTTCTCCTCGGTCAGTGAGCTGGGCATGGAGATCTTCGTAGACTACGGACGTCTGGTGCTGCTGCTTGTCGGTTGCATGCTCTTCACCTCGCTCGTCATCAACCCGCTGCTTGTGTTCCTGTTCCTGAAGAGAAACCCCTATCCGCTGGTGCTTCGTTGCTTGAAGGAAAGCGGCATTCAGGCCTTCTTTACCAGAAGCTCCGCCGCCAACATCCCCGTGAACATGAAGCTGTGTGAGGATCTTGGCTTGGATCAGGAGTACTATTCCGTTGCTATTCCGCTCGGTGCGACCATCAATATGGACGGCGCGGCCATCACCATCACGATCATGAGCCTCGCGGCCGCCTTCTCCCTCGGCGTAGAGGTCAACATTTTCGTGGCCATTCTGCTCTCGTTGGTGGCAACGCTCGGCGCGTGCGGCGCGTCCGGTGTGCCCGGCGGTTCGCTGCTCCTCATCCCCATGGCCTGCTCGTTGCTCGGCGTGAACGGTGACGTCGCCATGCAGGTGGTCGGCGTTGGCTTCGTCATCGGCGTGATTCAGGACTCGCTCGAAACCGCGCTCAATTCCTCGGGCGACGTGATGTTTGCCGCTACGGCCGAATTCGCGGATTGGAAAAAAGAGGGAAGACCCATCTACTTCACCGAAAAAGAAAAGAAACAGGCCGAAAAAGAGGCCAAATGATCAAAGCCAACCGACAAAAAAAACACTCGGGGGGGGGTGGGGTGTGTC
>JAZQWX010000184.1:0-5592 GCA_045632565.1 Eubacteriales bacterium
CAATAATCGACAAATCAGCCATTTTGAGCGTTTGGTAAAGGTAATTCACACTTACCTTTTTAGAATTTCATCGTGAGAGCTATTCTCTTTTTCTTGACGTCGACCGATATAACCTTAACCTTTACTACATCTCCGACCGACACAACCTCAGATGGATGCTTTACATATTTATTGGAAAGCTGAGAGATATGGACGAGTCCGTCCTGATGAACGCCGATATCAACAAACGCGCCGAAGTCGATTACGTTGCGCACCGTTCCTGTAAGCTCCATGTCGGGCTTGAGATCCTCCATATCAAGAATGTCATCGCGGAGAATAGGAGGTGCGAAGGAATCGCGGACGTCGCGTCCGGGCTTTTCAAGCTCGGTTATTATGTCAGCAAGCGTGGGCTCGCCTATACCAAGCTCTGCGCAAACGCTCTTTATTCCCTTCTTGTTTACGTCGTTACGGAGATTTTTGAGCTGTCCGAGCCTTGCATCCTCGAGCGTATATCCGAACATTTTGAGGAGTGCCTTTGCTGCCTCATAGGACTCGGGGTGGACTCCCGTATTGTCAAGTATCTCCTTGGAATTTGGCACACGCAAAAATCCTGCGCACTGCTCATACGCCTTATCGCCAATTCTCGGAACCTTTTTGATCTGGTTTCTCGAGGTGAATTCTCCGTTCTCTTCTCTGTATTTTACGATGTTCTTTGCGCTGGTCATATTTATTCCCGAAATGTAGGAAAGAAGCGAATATGACGCTGTATTTACGTCAACGCCGACTGAGTTTACACAGTCCTCTACCACACCCGTCAGCGCGCCGTCGAGCCTTGCGGGCTTCATGTCGTGCTGGTACTGACCAACGCCAATGGCCTGCGGCTCGATCTTCACCAGCTCGGCCAAGGGGTCCTGCAAGCGGCGCGCGATCGAAACGGCAGAGCGCTCGGTGACGTCAAAATCGGGGAATTCCTCCGCACCCAGCTTGGAGGCGGAATACACGCTCGCGCCTGCCTCGCTGACGATGGTGTACTTCACGTCACGGTCAAGGCCGCGCAGGGTTTCGGCAATAAACTGCTCGCTCTCGCGGGAGGCCGTGCCGTTACCGATGGCCACCACGTCTACGCCGTAGCGGCGGATCAGGCGCACCACCGTTTCGCGGCTGCGCGGGATGTCCTCACGCGGCTTGGTCGGGTAGATCACGGCCGTGTCCAGCACCTTGCCCGTGCTGTCTACCACCGCCAGCTTGCAGCCCGTGCGGTAGCCGGGGTCATAGCCAAGCACCGTCTTACCCTTGAGGGGGGAGATCATCAGCAGATTGCGTAGGTTCTCGGCGAATACTTTGAGAGCGCCCTCGCTCGCCTCGTCAAAGAGGTCGGAACGGATCTCACGCTCAATGGCGGGGAAAATCAGTCGGTCATAGCTATCCTTGATGGTCGCCATCAGATAGGGAATGGCGTCACTTTCCTTGTTCTTGACGATGTGCGCCGCCAGCTTGGCAACGGCGTCATCCTCGGATGCCTCGATCGACACCTTAAGGAACTCTTCCTTTTCACCGCGGTTGATGGCCAGCACGCGGTGGCCGCGGAGCTTTTTGATCGGCTCGCTGAATTCGTAGTAGTCCTTGTAAACCGAGTCCTCCTCCTTGGCGGCAACGGTCACAAGAGAGCCGTTCTGCATCACAAAGGCACGCAGCATCTTGCGGTAATCGGCCGAGTTGGAAATATCCTCGGCGATGATGTCGCATGCGCCGGCCAGTGCCTCCTCGGCGGTCTTGACACCCTTTTCCTCGTCCACGTAAGCCTCGGCCGCCTCGGGAATGCTCGGCTCGTATTTGTCCGCCTGGCTCATGATCAGCTCGGCAAGCGGCTCCAGCCCCTTTTCTCTTGCAACAGAAGCGCGCGTCTTGCGCTTCGGGCGATAGGGACGGTAAATGTCCTCCAGCTCCACCAGCGTGACCGCACGGTCAAGGGCGGCGGTGATCTCGGGCGTCAGCTTGCCCTGTGCCTCGATCAGAGAGGAGATCTCCGCACGGCGCTCGTCCAGCTTACGCAGGTAGTTCAGGCGATCCTCCAGATTGCGGAGCGTCACGTCGTCAAGCGACCCCGTGACCTCCTTGCGGTAACGTGCGATAAAGGGAACGGTGTTGCCCTCGTCCAAGAGGGCCACCGTGGCCGTGATCTGCTCTTCCTTCAAATTGAGTTCTTTGGCTAACGCTTTAATGATATCCATTTATTTCTCCTTTTAATCCGCCGCATGGCGCAATCTTTCAATTTCTTCTTCGGTCAAGGGGCGCAGCTCACCGCGCAAGAGGCTCGGATCAAGCGGCATCCCCGCAAACGAGATGCGCTCGAGGTAGGTCACGTGACTGCCGCAGGCCTCCACCATCCGCTTGATCTGGTGGTATTTTCCCTCTGTCAGGGTGATTACACCGCCAAGCCGTCCCTCTTCACACACAAGGGAAGCAGGCTTACATACCTCGCCGCCAAGCGCGATGCCCTCGGCAAAGCGTGCCTCGGCATCAAGGGCAAGCGGCACGTCGCAGACGAAGCGATATTCTTTTTCCACGTGATGACGCGGCGTCAGTAAGCGGTGCGACAGCTCGCCGTCGTTTGTCAGCAGCATCAGTCCCACCGTGTCGCGGTCAAGCCGCCCACAGGGGAAGAGCCCACGCTTGTCGTAGGGGGGCGGCAGCAGCTCGGTCACGCAGGGAAAGCGCCCGTCCTCGGTAGCGCTCACGTATCCCTCCGGCTTGTTGAGCCAGAAATAGTCGAACTCCGTATAGCCGACGGGCGTGCCGTCAAGCGCGATGCGGTCGCGCTCCTCGTCGATGTGCCCGTCCGCGCGGCGAACGACCTCGCCGTTTACCGTGATACGCCCCGCCCGCGCGGCCGCGGCCGTTTCCTTGCGGGAAAGCAACCCCATGGTCGAAAAGAATTTGTCCAGCCGCATGGCGCACCTCCTGCCGTGTGATACTACCCTGTATTATATCATATTTTTTGCGTCAAGTAAAGAAAAAACGCAATTTTTCTGCCGATTCTCTTGTATTTTCGCTTTCTGCGTGGTACAATAAAAGCAACTTTATTTTACAAAGTAGAACAGAGTAGAGAACCGTGCGTAAAGTGTCCGTGGGACGGGGAGTTGCCCGCGGGACGAAAATGCGCTCTGCGCGTTGCGGTACGGTCCTCGCATCCCGCTGTCTGCCCGTGAGGCGTATGCCTTCCGTAGCAGAACGAGATTTCTGTGATACGGGAGGTGTTTTTTTATGGAAATGCAAGCTATTCAAAAAAACAGGGCGCATCTGCGCCGCTTGGTGCTGGACGCCCTGCTCGTCGCCTTTCACGTTTTGTGGGTGTTCGTGCCCTCGGAGCTTTCCTGGCAATCCTTGCCCGTGCTCCTTTGCGCGTTCCTCATTGGCCCTATGGATGCGATCGTGGTCGCGGTGATCGGCTCGTTTGTCGAGCAGATGTATTACGGCATTAGCCTCGTCAGCCTCGCCTGGATGGCCCCTTGGGTGGTGTTTGGTCTTTCCGTGGCCCTTGGCGCGTTCCTTATCCGTAAAAATCCCCGTCCGTGGCTGGTTGCCTTGGTCGTGGTGGTTACGGAGATCGTTTTGAACCTTGGTAATACAACCGTCCTTTGTGCGCTCGGCTATCTTTCCACGGATTTTTCCGCCGCCCCTGCCGCTGTGGCACTTTTGTACCTCGGTCGCCTGCCGCACAGCCTGATCCGCGCGGCGCTCTCTGCCGTGGTCATACCGCTGTTGCTCCCCCCCTTGCGTCGGGTTCTTTCAAATCGTGTTTAAAGAAAGGATATTATCGTGAACACAAACCAATCTTCCCGCAAACGCCTTGTGATCATGCTGTCGGCGGCTCTTGCCTGCGTGGCACTTGTGGTGGCCGCCCTCCTGATCCTGCCCTCGCTGTTTTCGGATGATCCGGAAAACCCCGGAGAAACGCCCGAGCCGATCACCTATACCGAGGGGCTTTCCTTTGAATTGCAATATGACGGAAAGGCCTATTCCGTCATCGGCATGGGCAGCTTTGAGGGAGAGGAGCTGTTTATTCCGCCCGAGCATGAGGGCTTGCCGGTAACCCGTGTGGAATACAGAGCCTTCCGGGACGCTGCGGCACTAACGCGTGTGTGGATTCCCGATACGGTCAAGGAAGTGATGCACGAGGCCTTTTACGGCTGCACCGCCCTTGCCAAGGTCACTCTGCCCACGAAGCTTGAATTGCTGGGTGACGGGACCTTTGAAGGATGTACGGCCTTGACCGAGATCACCATCCCCGAGGGGGTGACCTATATCCGCAACGGCGCCTTCCGCGGTTGTACGGCACTCTCCACGGTGCGTTTGCCAAAGAGCCTGGAAAGCATGTACGACTGCTTTGACGGCTGTACGGCCATCTCGGACGTGTACTATGCGGGTAGCGTGGTAGATTGGTGTAAGATCCAGCTGTACGGAAGCTCCAACAACCCCGTGTCCGTTGGCGGAGCGCGCCTCTATTGTGAGGGCAAGCTTGTGACGGATCTGGTGATCCCCCAAAGCATTACCTCGTTTACCAATAATTTCTCGGGCTGCTCTTCTATTACCTCGGTGAAGATCCACGGCGGCGTGGCCACAGTTCCAACGGCCGCCTTTGAGGGATGCACCGCGCTGAAAACAGTTACCGTCGAAAGCGGTGTGAAGACGCTTGGTGCTGCTGCCTTTGCGGATTGTCCCGCACTTGTCAGTGTTTCCTTGCCGGATGGCATTACCAAAATGGATTCCGCTGTTTTCCGAAATTGCACGGCCCTTGCGTCAGTAAAGATTCCCGTGGGCGTGACCGAGCTTCCCGCTCGTACCTTCTCTGGGTGTACGGCTCTTACAAACGTGTCCATTCCCGGTACGGTCAAGCTGATCTGGCAATACGCCTTCAAGGATTGCACAGCTCTTTCGAGCATCGTGATTCCCGAGGGTGTGGAGTATATTGATCTTTCCGGCATTTCTGCCTTCTGGGGCTGTGACAAGCTGACAAGCATCACTCTCCCCGTGAGCCTCAAGGGGCTTTCCCGTGACCTGTTCTTTGCCGCCCCCAATCTGCGCGACGTGTATTTTAACGGCACGAAGGAGCAGTACGACGCTATCGAAAAGACCGGCTTTTTCGGGAACGGCTACCGCTTTACCGTTCACGCCAAGGACGGCGACTTCATCGTAGAATAACAAACAAAAAACGCCCGAGAGGGCGTTTTTTGTTTGTGCTTTATTGTTGGGGCTTGCGGAATGCTTTTTCTACGTAGGTTTTTGTCAGATACTCGGCCGCGGTCGCGGGATCGGAAAGGGCGGCGCTGTCAACGGGATCGTTGTTCAGCTGCCATCCGTTCGGATCTTCAAAGACCACACTGGTCAGGTTTTGGCAGTCTTTAAAGGCCTTCCAGCTGATGTAGTTGGTCGAGGCAGGCAAGGTGATGCTCGTCAGCGGGCAACCGGAAAACGCTTCCGTGCCAATGTAGGTCAGGCTGTTGCCGAGGGTGACGGAGGTGAGAGGACAATTCTCAAAAGCCGCCTGTTCAATGCGCTTGACGCTGTTTGGCAACGTCACGGTCGTGAGGGGACAGAGCGAAAAGGCGTTGA
>JAZQWX010000185.1:0-19487 GCA_045632565.1 Eubacteriales bacterium
ACCACAAGGGGAAAATGCTCGTCCAGCTTGCCTTCCATGACCTCGGTCGCGGCGGCCTCAATGGCGGCCAGCTTTTCGCTCGTCATACGGGCGGGCAAAAGACGCGCGTTCACGCGGGCGCAGGCCAGCTTCATCACGCCAAAGGCATGCACCACGGCAAGCGGCATTTTTTCCTCGCCGATGCGGAAATTGTCAAGACTGCGTTGGGTCTGCGCGCCAAAGTAGCGGTCGCGCGGCACGCGCACCTCGCCCATTGAATCATGCTCTATGCGATATTCCACGTTCCATCCTCCGATGTCCATAAAGTGCTTTATATTATAGCACTTCGCGCCTCGGAATGCAAGGAAAACAGAAAGAAAAACGGCACGCGCCGCAAAAAATCCGAAAAAATCCTTTACAACCCCCGTTTTTTATGGTACAATAGCATGTATTACAATAAAGAGGAAACGGATATGAGTCTTCAACTTCCGAAAAACTATGCGTCCCTGCTTTCCCTGCGCGAAACGCAGGTCGCCATCAAAAAGGTAAAGGATTTCTTTGAGCGTGAGCTGGCCGCCGCCCTTGGGCTGACCCGTGTGTCTGCCCCGATGTTTGTAGAACAGGACAGCGGTCTGAATGACAACCTCAACGGCACGGAACGCCCTGTCAGCTTTGACCTTCTGTCGGGAGAGCGGCTGGAGATCGTGCATTCACTTGCCAAGTGGAAGCGCGTGGCGCTCGGCACCTACGGCTTCGCCTCCGGCGAGGGACTTTATACCGATATGAACGCCATAAGGCGTGACGAGGAGCTTGACAACATCCACTCCATGTACGTGGATCAGTGGGACTGGGAAAAGATCATCGAGCGCAAGGACCGTACACAGGAAAATCTGCACGCTATCGTGCGCGCTATTTACGCCTGCCTCAAGCGCACCGAGGATTTTGTGCACGGTGAGTATCCGGGCATCAAACCCATTCTGCCCGAAAATATCACCTTTATTTCCTCTCAACAGCTGGAGGATGACTACCCGACCCTGACCGGTAAGGAGCGCGAATACGCCGCTGCCCGTCAGTGGGGCGCCATCTTTATCGAGGGCATCGGCGGCAACCTCAAAAGCGGCAAGCCGCACGACGGCCGCGCCCCCGACTATGACGATTGGACGCTTAACGGGGACATTCTCGTGTATTTTCCCACCTTGGACATCGCCCTTGAGCTTTCCTCTATGGGTATCCGCGTAGATGAAGAAAGCATGCGCCGTCAGCTGGCTGTCCGTGGCTGTCCGGAGCGTGCCTCTCTGCCGTATCACCGTGCCCTTCTTTCGGGGGAGCTGCCCTGTACCGTAGGTGGTGGCATCGGTCAGTCGCGCCTTTGCATGTTCTTCCTCCGCAAGGCGCATATTGGTGAGGTGCAGGCCTCTTATTGGTCGCCCGAAATGATCAAATCCTGCCGCGAAAACGGCATTGAATTACTGTAAGAGGAGCTTGTGATGAAAAACGGTATTGCGATTGCCGGCACGATCGTGGCCGACGTAGTGAAAACGATCGACGAATTCCCCGGAAAAGGCATGCTTACCAGCATCCGTTCCGTATCTCCCGCCGTTGGCGGATGCGTTCCCAACACCCTCATCGACCTTGCCAAGATCGACCCCTCCCTTCCGCTGTACGCCTACGGCTCTGTGGGAGATGACGATTACGCCACCTTCGTGTGTGATGAAATGAAAAAGGTCGGCATCAACGTAGACGGCGTGAAGCGCGAGCGCGGCAAGCTGACCGGCTTTACCGACGTGATGACGGTGGCCGAAACGGGGGAGAGAACCTTCTTCACCATGCGCGGCGCCAACTCCGTCTTTGATCCCAATGAGGATTTTGTTTTTGATATCGAGGCAGACATCCTGCACGCGGGCTACATCCTGCTTTCCGACGGCTTTGATGCCGAGGACGAGGAATACGGCACACACCTTGCCCGTATGCTGGCGGCAGCACAGCGCCGCGGCATCCGCACCTCGGTGGACGTGGTCAGCAGCACGGGCAACCTGTTCCGTGCCAAGGTGCTTCCCGCCCTGCGCTATTGTGACTACGCCATCATGAACGAGATCGAATCCTGCGGTGCGGCAGGTCTGGAAGCGCGTGATGAAACCGGCAAGCTGATCATCTCCAACGTTGAAAAGGCCATTTACGCGATGTTTGATGCCGGCGTGCGTGACACCGTTGTCGTTCACTGTCCCGAGGGTGGCTTTATCTGCCACCGCGGCGGCAGCATTACCGCCGTTCCCTCGCTGGATCTGCCGAAGGGCTACATCAAGGGAAGCGTGGGCGCAGGCGACGCCTTCTGTGCCGCTACCCTGTACGGCCTCTATATGGGCTTTGATGATGAAAAGATCCTCTCCTTTGCCTCCGCCGCCGCGGCCTGTAACCTCGCCGCCGCCGACTCGGTCAGCGGCATGAAGAGCCGTGAGGAGATCGAGGAAATGGAAAGGACCTTCCCGAAGCAGTCTTGGTAACATAATAAAGCAGGCGATGCCACGGCATCGCCTGCTTTGCTTTATTCCTCGATTTTTGCCTTTCTCGACAGAACGGAACGGAAAAATTCCATGTCCTTGAACTTCGGTTTCCTGTCATAGGTATACAGGCCGTTCTGCTCCTGCTCCACGTCATAGAGCTGCGTGTAGCAAAGCGAGAAGATGCAATCGTTATCCAGCAGGGCATCGGTCAGCCCCTTGAAGCGGAAATAGAATTCCTCCTCACTCTCGGGTGTCTTGCCGTAGCCCCAGCTTGCCTTGTCATCCGACCAGCGGATGCCGCCGTACTCGCTCATGCAGTAGGGCATCTTACCGTCCCAGCGCTGCTCCTTTTCCCAACGATCCCACAGCTTGCCCTCGGTCATCAGCGCATCGTACCGTGCGCGGAAGACGGCAGGATCCTGCTCGTAATCGTGGGTATCGTAAAAATCCGTCGCCTCGGTATGGAAGCCGCCGCTCGTATCCACGCAGGGGCGCGTGGGGTCGGTTGCCTTCGTCGCGCGGTAAATGCAGCGTTGGGTGTCGCGCATTGCGCCCGCCGAATTCCAGGTTTCGTTAAAGGGACACCACGTCACGATCGAGGGATGGTTAAAGTCGCGCTCTACTACTTCGAGCCACTCGGGCAGGATGGCAAAGATACCCTCGGGGCGCGTGATGTTCAGCTCCCAGTTCGGGTATTCGCCCCACACGATATAGCCAAGGCGGTCGCAATGGTAAAGGAAAAGCGGCTCAAAGACCTTCTGATGCAGGCGCGCACCGTCAAAACCGACAGCCTGCGACAGCTCGATGTCGCGTACCAGTGCCTCCTCGCTCGGCGCGGTGTATACGCCGTCGGGATAAAAGCCCTGATCCAGCACCAGCCGCAAAAAGACCGACTTACCGTTGAGCAAAAATTTCCTGCCGTCAAAGCAAACGGAGCGCAGACCGAAATAGCTTTCCACCCGATCCTCGCCAAATGTCAGAACAAGGTCGTACAGCCGTCCGTTTCCGATCTCCCACAAATGCTTTTCGGTGAGCGCGATCTCCAAATCGCACGAGCCGTTCTGCGCCGCCTTTTCGACCGCCCCCATCGGCTTGCCGCCATAGGATGCCTCGGCGCGCAGCATGCCCGCGCCGCGCACAGTCGCCTGCAAGCGGAGCGTGCCGTTCGCCGCATCGGGATAAAGACGGAAGGAGGCGATATGTCCGTTCGGCACAAATTCCAGCCACACCGTCTGCCAGATGCCCGTGGTGCGCGTGTATACGCAATCGCGCGAGTTGTAGAAGGGGGACTGCTTGCCGCTCGGCACCTCGGGGCTGCGCGTGTCGTCCTCCACGTAAACGGTCAACACGTTCTCGCCCACCTGCGAAGCATCCGTAATATCAAAGGTAAAGGAAGAGAAGCCGCCACGGTGACGGCCAAGTTCGCGGCCGTTGATATACACGGTGGCAAGGTAGTCGACCGCACCAAAGTGGAGCAGTACACGGCCGCCCATCTGTGCCTCGGTCAGGGTAAAGGTGCGTCTGTACCATACCGCAGGGATAAAATCGCGGTAGCCGATGCCGGACAGCGGGGACTCGGGACAAAAGGGAACTTCGATCTCCTTTGTCAGCTCGCCCCCCTCAAACAGGCGGCGGTCTCTGCCGCTCTTGCCAAAATCAAAATCAAATTCCCACGTGCCGTTGAGGTTTTGCCAATTTGCGCGTTTTGCCTGCGGATTTGGGTGCTCTTGTCTGTACATACGCGTTACCTCGCAAAAAGCTTTGTTAGCCCATTATAGCATCAGATGTGCCGCAAAATCAATAGATTGACCGAAAATATAAAAATAATAACCGAACTGACAAACGGAAAATCAGTGCTATATCTCTTGCTTCTGTGTTTTTGCTGCTTGCCGCCTGTGACACGGGTGGCTCCTCACCCTGTGAGGTGCATATCCTTGGGGAATGGGTCACAGATGCGGCCCGTTCCTTTGTTTACATTTTCGACCTTGACATTCCCTCTTTGATTGTGCTACAATAAACCTATAAAAGAAAGGAGGAAACCGCTATGCAAAAGAGCCTTGGCCGTGTGTGCCTGCTTCTTGCCGCCCTTTGCCTCTTTTCCTTTGGTACGGGTGCGTTTTTTTGCTGTAGCGTGGCGGAGCATGATTGCTGCGGGGAGGGCTGCTCGCTCTGCCTGTTCGTATCTCTTCTCGAGCAGGTCATGGGGCTGCTCTCGCTTGGCGCGTTCTTTCTGCTTTGTGCGCCGCTTCTCAAAAAAGGGATCTGCCGTGCCTTTTCTGCGCTTTCGTGCTTGTGCGCCCACACCCCTGTTTTCTTAAAGGTCAAGCTCTCGGATTAAACAAAAAAAGCACGCCTGCCGCGACAGGCCTTTTTGTGTATGCTTTTTTGAAATTCGAGGGCATTTTTATGCCCTTTTGCAAACGGAGGAATCATGATTACAGTCAAGGGCGTTGTCAAACGCTTTCAGAATGAAACCGCCATCCGCTACCGCGATCTGGTATTTGAGGATGGCAAAAGCTATATGCTGCTCGGCGCGTCGGGCTGCGGTAAATCCACCCTGCTCAACATGATTGCGGGCATTCTCTCCCCGGAAGAGGGAAGCATCCTGATCGGTGATGAAAACATGACGGAAAAGAGCCAGAAGGAAAAGGACAAGTTCCGCATTGAACGGATCGGCTACATTTTTCAAGATTTTAAACTCATTCCGGACATGACCGTTATGGACAATATAGGTATTTTGCGCCTTGAACGGGTAGACGTTTCGGGCGCGGATGAGATCCTGTCCGACCTCGGCATGCTGGACAAAAAGAACAAAAAGGTCAAGCACCTCTCGGGCGGCGAAAAGCAGCGCGTGGCCATCGCGCGTGCCATTGTGAAAAAGCCCGAGATCATCTTGGCGGACGAGCCCACGGGCAACCTCAACTTCGAGATCGGGGAGGCGGTCATCCGTCAGCTGATGGAAATATCCCGCGGCAAAACGCTCATCGCCGTCACGCATGACGAGCGGCTTGCGAAGTATTTCGATTACACCGTCGATATGAACGAAGTGACGGGAGGTGACCGAAATGCTTAAGTTTGCCCTCAAAAACATGGCGATCAAGCGCGTCAAGATCATTTTGATCGTCATTTCCATCGTGATCTCCGCCTCGGTCGCGATCCTTGCCTACAATGTGTCCGAGCAGGTGGACGACGGCGTCAAAAACACCGCCGCCTACTACGATATGATCATTGGCCCTGCGGGCAGCTCCACACAGCTTGCCATGAACACCATGTTCTTTACCGAATCACCCCTCGGCACGATCTCCTATGAACATGTCGAGGCGCTCGAAAAGGATATGCGCGTCAACCGCGTCGTGCCCTTTACCATGGGCGATTCCTATAACGCCGCCAAGATCGTCGGCACAACGCCCGATTTTCTCGCAGACAAGTCGCTTGAGGAAGGCGACATGTTTGACGCGACCTATGAGGCCGTGCTCGGTGCTTCGGTTGCCGAAAAGTACGGACTTTCCGTGGGCTCAAAAATCATCACCTCGCACGGTCTTTCCGAGGGCGGCCACGCGCACGAGGGCACGCCCCTGACGGTGGTCGGCATCCTCGACAAAACCAAGACCGCCTACGATAACGTCATCTTCACAGGTGTGGAAACCGTGTGGGCGACCCACGGCCACGGAGAAGGGGAGCATGAGGAGCACGAGCATGAGGAGCACGGCGAGATCTGCGCCATCCTGGTAAAAAGCAAAAGCTTTAACGATTATTCCTCCATCAAAAACGAGTACAGCGGCAAAAGCGGCCTCCTCGTTATCAACCCCTCCGAGGTGCTGCGCGAGGTGCTGGAGAACGTGGATATGAGCTCGCAGATCGTCTATATCCTCTGCATCATCATCCTCATTATGAACATCTTTATCATTTCGGTCATCACGCTGCTGAATATGTACGATTCGAGAAAAGAAATCGCCCTGATGCGCCTGATCGGCATCGGCATGAATAAGATCAATCTGCTCTATATCATTCAAAACGGTATCATCGGATTGATCTCCACCCTGCTTGCCTTCGGCGCATCCCGCCTCTGCCTCTCTCTGATGGGCGGCTACGTGGCCTCGATGGGTATCGTGTTGGACGTGTTCCGTGTTTATTCCGCAGAGCTTCTCATCATGGCGGTGGTGTTTGTCATCAGCGTACTGCCTACTGTGATCTGCACCCTGAATATGTCAAGAAAGGACGGCATCGGCGAATGAAACGGATTTTCTGCCTGATCCTGTGCTGCCTTGTGTTATGTCCGCTTTTTGTTGCTTGTGACGATGGCGGATCGGCGCAACTGCTCAGCTTTGCACAGGCGCAAAGCGTGGAGCAAATGAAAGAGCTTGACGGCAAGCGCGTGACCATCATCGGCTACATGTCCACCCTCTCTCCCGTGTCGGGGAAGTTTATGTACCTGATGAATTTGCCGTACCAGAGCTGTCCGTTCTGTATTCCCAACACCACCCAGCTCTCCAACACTATCGCGGTGTATGCCAAGAGCAAGGACGGCTTTGAATTTACCGACCGCGCCATCCGCGTCACGGGTATTCTCGATTTTGGGGATTACACCGACGAATTTGATTATCAGTACAGCTACCGCATCAAGGATGCTGAATATACGGTGCTTGACACCACGGATATGACGCCCGAGCTGCGCCTGTGGCAGCAGCTGGCCTCTACCGACGTGATCGCCGAGGTCAACCGTATGTTTGACTACGTAAACTTCCTCTGCCATTGGCCCTCTTACACCGCCGTGTTCCAGGAGGGGAAGGACTACCTGTACCCCGATAACGCCCTCTATTTTGTAGAAACCGAGGGCGCACAGTACAACTACGGACTCAAGGAAGGATATTTTGAAGGCATCCTTTCCACCATCCGCGAGGTAGACGCGGAGGCGTTTTCCGAGCTGGAGGCCATCGTAGAGCGCGCGAGGGAGCTTGCCGACCGTGCCTACGCAGGGCTTAAAAACGGTGATTATCATACCACCAAAGAATATGATAACGCCTTTGGTGACGGTCGCCTGCAATATAAAATGAACGAGGCGGATATCCTCGCCGATGACATGAAATCGGTGTTCTACGCCTTCTCCGATTGGCTTGCCGGTTGGGAGATCTGAATGAAATAAGAAATCCCCTTGCCGCACGGCAAGGGGATTTCTCTTGTTTTCGTTACTTTTTCGGCATCATTACGGTCATGCCGCCCATGTAGGGCTGTAGGGCCACGGGGATCTTCACGCTGCCGTCTGCCTGCAGGTTGTTCTCCAGGAACGCGATCAGCATACGGGGCGGTGCCACCACGGTGTTGTTGAGCGTGTGGGCGAGGTACTTGCCATCCTTACCGTTTACGCGGATACGCAGGCGGCGCGCCTGGGCATCACCCAGGTTGGAGCAAGAGCCGACCTCAAAATACTTTTTCTGACGGGGAGACCAGGCCTCCACGTCGCAGGACTTGACCTTGAGGTCTGCCAGGTCACCCGAGCAGCACTCTAGCGTGCGGACGGGAACGTCCAGCGAACGGAACAGGTCAACCGTGTTCTGCCACAGCTTGTCATACCACAGGGGGCTTTCCTCGGGACGGCAAACCACGATCATCTCCTGCTTTTCAAATTGGTGGATACGGTAAACGCCGCGCTCCTCGATGCCGTGCGCGCCCTTTTCCTTGCGGAAGCAGGGGGAATAGCTGGTCAGCGTATAGGGGAGCTTCTCCTCGGGCAGGATCTGGTCGATGAACTTACCGATCATGGAATGCTCACTCGTACCGATCAGGAAGAGATCCTCACCCTCGATCTTGTACATCATGGCCTCCATCTCGGCAAAGCTCATGACGCCCGTTACCACGTCGGAGCGGATCATAAAGGGCGGGATGCAGTAGGTAAAGCCGCGCTCGATCATAAAATCACGCGCGTAGGAGATCACAGCAGAATGCAGACGGGCGATATCCCCCATCAGATAGTAGAAGCCGTTACCGGCTACACGGCGCGCGGAATCCAGATCAATGCCGTCAAAGCGCACCATGATATCGGTGTGGTAGGGAATTTCAAAATCCGGAACCACGGGCTCGCCGAATTTCTCGATCTCCACGTTTTCGCTGTCATCCTTGCCAATCGGCACGGAGGGATCGATGATGTTCGGAATGGTCATCATGATCTTTTTGATCTTTTCCTCGAGAACCGGCTCTTCTGCCTCCAGCTCGGCAAGGCGTGCGGCCTGCGCGGCAACCTGCGCCTTGACCTCCTCGGCTTCCTCGCGCTTACCCTGTCCCATCAGCATACCGATCTGCTTGGAGAGCTTGTTGCGGTTGGCACGCAGGGTGTCTGCCTCGGTGGTCAGCTTGCGGCGCTCGGTGTCAAGGGCAATCACCTCGTCCACCAGCGGCAGCTTGTTATCCTGAAATTTGCGGCGGATGTTTTCCCGCACCGCCTCGGGATTTTCACGGACAAAACGAAGATCTAACATAAAAGGATGCCTCCTAATCATAATCACTCTGCTTATTTTATCACAATCTTTTCCAATATACAAGATTGATTTTGCATTTTTGGGGGAAAAATCCGAAAAAGGACGGTTTTTCTTCCGCCACGTTTGAAACTTGTTTGGATAAATAAAAAACTTGCATGCAAATTTATATAAAACTATTGACAAATTAAAAAAAATCCGTATAATGAAGGTGAACAGAAAAAGCGGAAGGGGAAGCAGCTTGAAAAACGTTTATTCACTTATGTTAGAGGACGACGTGGTGGCGGCCATCGACCGCCTCGCCTATCTGCAAAATACCAACCGATCGGGCCTTGTCAACCGTATCCTGGCGGAGTACGCCTCGGTCGTCACGCCCGAACAAAGAATTCGGGAGGCCTTTTCCCGCATCACTGCCCTCTTGGACGGACAGGGGAGCTTTCGTATGGCTACCCCCTCGGATACCATGCTCTCGCTTTCCTCGGCGCTTCTGTATAAATATAACCCCACCGTCAAATACAGCGTAGAGCTCTACCGCACGGCAGAGGGGGGCGTTGGTGAGCTTCGCGTGTCCATGCGTACCCAAAACAGAACGCTCGTTGCCGCGCTCATGCGCTTTTACGAGCTTTGGGCAGGCGTAGAGCAGGCCTATCTTCGTGAGGTGGTCTTCCGCGCGGAGGACGGCAAATACGCTCGCCGCCTCTTCTTGCGTGAGGGGGGGGATCCCTCACGCCTCGGCGATGCCGTAGCTGCCTACATCCGTACCTTTGATACGGCTCTGAAGCTTTATTTTTCACATATGGAGGACGTGCGCGCCGCCGTGCGGGAGATCGAACGGATCTACCTTGCCTATTTGCAAGGCGGCGGCATGATCCTGTAAGGAGGTAAGTATGAATTTGCAAAAAGCCACACAAAAAACCATAGAAGCCCTGCAAAACGCGCAGACGCTGACCGTATCCTGCGGCAATCAGCAGATGGAGCAGGTTCATTTGCTGCTATCCCTTCTTTCCGTTCGGGACGGATTGATCCCCTCGCTCCTTTCCAAAATGGGCCTCTCTGCCGAGGGAATCGTGAGTGCGGTGCGCGCCGCGGTCGATCGGCTCCCCAAGGTCAGCGGCGGGGGCAGGGAAGCCGATAAGATCTACGTGTCTCGCGACCTGGATCTGGCTCTGGCCGAGGCAGAGGCCGAGGCCGCCAAGATGGGGGACGAATACACCTCGGTCGAGCATCTGTTCCTTGGTCTGTTGCAGAAAGCCGATGCCACCGTGAAGCCGCTCTTCTCGCAGTTCGGAGTCACGCGTGACGCCTTTCTTTCCGCCCTGCGCGAGGTGCGCGGCAACCGCCGCGTGGACAGCGACACCCCCGAGGATACCTATGACGTCCTCAAAAAGTACGGCCGCGATCTCGTTGAGGACGCGCGCGCGGGGAAGCTTGATCCCGTGATCGGGCGAGATGAAGAGATACGCAACGTCATCCGCATCCTCTCCCGCAAAACCAAAAATAACCCCTGCCTGATCGGTGAGCCGGGCGTGGGTAAGACCGCCATTGCCGAAGGGCTTGCCCAGCGCATCGTGCGCGGCGACGTGCCCGACAACCTCAAAAACCGCAGCCTGTTCTCGCTCGATATGGGCGCGCTCGTTGCGGGCGCAAAGTTCCGCGGCGAATTTGAAGAACGCCTCAAGGCCGTGCTCTCCGAGGTGGAGAAGAGCGAGGGGCGGATCATCCTCTTCATCGACGAGCTGCATACCGTGGTCGGCGCGGGCAAGACGGACGGCGCAATGGACGCGGGCAACCTCTTAAAGCCCCTCCTCGCACGCGGTGAGCTGCATTGCATCGGCGCTACCACGCTCAACGAATACCGCAAGTATATCGAAAAGGATGCGGCGCTCGAACGCCGTTTCCAGCCCGTGCTCGTTCCCGAGCCCACCGTGGAGGATACCATCTCCATCCTGCGCGGCCTGAAAAACCGTTATGAGGTCTACCACGGCGTCAAGATCCACGATGCCGCGCTGATCGCCGCCGCCACCCTCTCGGATCGCTATATCAGCGACCGCTTCCTGCCCGACAAGGCGATCGACCTCGTGGATGAGGCCTGTGCCCTGATCAAAACCGAAATGAATTCCATGCCTACGGAGCTTGACGAGATCTCGCGCAAAATTATGCAGCATGAGATCGAGGAAGCGGCCCTCAAAAAGGAAACCGACAAGCTCTCGGTCGAGCACCTGCGCGTCATTCGTGAGGAGCTTGCCAACCTCCGCGCCCGCTTCGACGAGATGAAAATGAAGTGGGAAGGGGAAAAGGATGCCATCGGTCGCGTGCAAAAGCTGCGTGAGGAGATCGAGGCGCTCGGTCGCGATATCGAGCGTGCCGAGGAGGCGTATGACCTCTCCCGCGCCGCCGAGCTCAAGTTCGGAAAGCTCCCCGCTTTGCAAAAGGAGCTTGCAGAAGAAGAGGCAAAAGCCGAAGAAAACGTAGGGCAGAACACCCTTTTGCGCGATCGCGTCACCGAGGAGGAGATCGCCCGTACCGTCGCCCGCTGGACGGGAATTCCCGTTGCCAAGCTGATGGAGGGCGAGCGTGACAAGCTGCTCCGCCTCGACGAGATTTTGCATCACCGTGTTGTCGGACAGGACGAGGCGGTCGAAAAGGTCGCCGACGCCATTCTGCGCTCCCGCGCGGGCATCCGCGACCCGCGCCGCCCGATCGGCTCGTTCCTCTTCCTCGGCCCGACAGGCGTCGGTAAGACCGAGCTGGCCAAGGCACCCTCCGAGGCACTCTTTGACGACGAGCATAACCTCATCCGCATCGACATGAGCGAGTATATGGAAAAGCATGCCGTATCGCGGCTCATCGGCGCGCCTCCCCGCTATATCGGCTATGATGAGGGGGGTCAGCTGACCGAGGCCGTGCGCCGCCGTCCCTATTCGGTGGTGCTGTTTGACGAGGTGGAAAAAGCGCATCCCCACGTCTTTAATGTCCTGCTTCAAGTGCTGGACGACGGTCGTATCACCGATAGCCAAGGGCGTACCGTGGACTTCAAGAACACCATCCTGATCCTGACCTCCAACCTCGGCTCGGATATCATTCTCGAGAGCATCGGCGAGAGTGGTGATATCCAAGAGGAGGGCAGAGAAGCCGTTACGGCTCTCTTGCGCCGTTCCTTCCGTCCCGAATTTCTCAACCGCCTTGATGAGATCGTCTTTTACCGTCCCCTGTCGCAACAGGATATCCGTTCGATTGTGGATCTTCTGCTCACAGACCTCTCCCGCCGCCTTGCCGCCAAGCAGATCGCCGTCACATTGACGGATGCCGCAAAGGACTTTGTCATCCGCTCCGCCTACGATCCGATCTACGGCGCGCGCCCGCTGAAGCGCTTCTTGCAGGCAAAGGTCGAAACCCTGCTTGCCCGTCACCTCATCCGAAAGGACGTAGCACCCGATACTACCCTCACCGTGGATCTTGTGAACGGCGAGCTTCACATTCAATAATAAAAAAAGCGCCGCCCTGTGCGGCGCTTTTTGCTTGCGGCATCTTGCAAGACGCAGGAATGTATGATATACTAAACAGTAACGGTGATTGTTTTGCGAAAGGGGAAGCATACTATGGAGGGTAGGATTGTTTGGATCGTCCTTGGCGTCGTTCTGTTTCTGTTGCTTTCATATTTTCTTGCGTGCATATTTGTCTTTCGCTTTGCCTTTTTGCGGGATAAGGTATCCAAGCGGGAGCGCTTTGATCCCGAGCATCCCTCGCGCGACCCGTGGTTTCCCGTGGTCGTGGACGGGGTGTTATACGAAAAAACCTTGTCGGCCGAGGAGGTCAGCATTCGTTCGCGTGACGGATTTCTCTTGCGCGGCAAGCTATATGAGCCGGAGCATCCTCGCGGCACCATGATCCTCTTTCACGGATACCGTTCTTTTCCGGAGCATGATTTCGGCGGAATTCTGCAACACTATTTTGAAGAGCGTCAGCTTCGCCTGCTGCTGGTCGACCACCGCGCCCACGGTAGAAGTGAGGGAAAATACATCACCTTTGGCGTTCGTGAAAAGGATGACTGCGTGGATTGGGCACGCTATATGGCAGAGCGCCTTGGCCCGGATCAGCCCATTCTGCTGGACGGCATGTCCATGGGCGCTACTACCGTTATGATGGCGGCGGGAGAGGATCTGCCGAAGAATATCGTTGGAATTATCGCAGACTGCGGATATACCACCCCCGATGCTATCCTGCGTAAGGTGGGGCGGGATCTGCATTTGCCTGTCGGTATGCTGCTTCCCGGTGTGTATTTTCTTTGCCGTCTGGCGGGCTTTGATCCCCGCGCGGCAAGTGCGCCTCGCGCCCTTGCAAAAAATACCGTTCCCCTTGTTCTCGTGCATGGACAGGCGGACGGATTTGTACCGCATGAAATGGGGGTAGAGAATTTTGCCGCCGCGCGCGAGCCAAAAAAATTCATCTCGATTCCCGATGCCGATCACGGCATGAGCTACTTTGTGGATAAGCCCACCGTGCTGGCGGCGCTCACAGAGCTGCTGGATGGCGTGTTGCCGACGGAGTAAGAACGATGACCTATACCGTTTCACCCGAAGCACACGGCATGACGGTGCGTGAATTTCTGTATGCACACTCGATTTCCGGCCGCACCTTGCGTGCCTTAAAGGAAATAGAAAACGGCATCCAAAGAAACGGTGAGGCGGTTACCGTTCGCGCCGTTCTCTCGGCAGGTGATACGCTTACTCTCGTTATTGAAGAGCGCACAGCGCGTTGCATCGCCCCCCTTTTGCCGCCCGGTCTTGTCCTGTATGAGGACGAGCATATTCTGGTTCTCAACAAGCCTGCGGGCATGCCCACGCATCCTTCCCTTGGACATCGCGGGGACACGCTTTCGGATCTTGTGCTTGCGGCAGAGGGGGAGGGCGCGGTCTTTCGCGCGATCAATCGGCTGGATCGCGGAACGAGCGGCGTGGTGCTGGTGGCGCGCAACCGCCTTGCCGCCGCAGCGCTTTCGCGTGATATGGCGGCAGGGCGCATCCGCAAGGAATACCTTGCTCTTATCTCCTGCCCCATCACCCCTGCAAGCGGCAGCATGCAGGGCGGCATCCGCCGCGAGGCGGGTAGTATCATCCGCCGTGAGGCTTGTCCTGTCGGGGAAGGAGATTTTGCCGAGGCCGATTACCAAACGCTGCAAACCGCTCGGGGCGGTCTGACCCTTGTACGTCTTTTTCCCAAAACGGGCCGTACGCATCAGCTGCGTGTCCAGCTCGCCTCTCGCGGCTATCCCATTGTGGGGGACGATCTCTACGGCGGTGCTCCCCTGTTGTCCCATCAGGCACTGCACGCCACCATCCTCTCTTTTCAACATCCACTTGGGCAAGAAATGACGATAAAATCCGATCTGCCGCAGGATATATACGATATTCTTAACAAGGAGCTGCCATGACAGACAAGGAATCCATACAAAATACAACCCTCGCAGAGCGGAGTGCGCGTGAAAAAGCCCCCGGCACGGTCGATCGCCTGTTTACGGCCGTGTATCGGTATATTCCCGCTCCTTGCTTTTTCGTTTTTCTCTTTGCTTTGCTTGCCGCCATTCTTCACGTAGCTTCCGTTTTTTCACCCGGTACGGCGGATGTTTTCAATGCATCTGTCGGCTCTTTTGTTCGTTTTGTCTTGGCAAAGGCCACCGATTTCTTTTCCTTTTCTCTGGGTGAAACGCTTCTTGTTTCGCTTCCCGTTTTGCTGGCACTCTTTGTCATCGGCGGCGTGCGTTGCATGGCGGACAAGCGGCGTTTTATTCGTTACCTTGCCGTACTGCTTTCTCTGTTGCTGATCCTCTATATCCTGTTTGTGCTGACGATCGGCTGTGCGTACCACGGCTCCCCTCTTGATCAGAAGCTGGGTATCACGCGTCGGGACGTTTCGTTTTCCGAGCTTTATTCCACGGCAGAGTACATGTTGCAGAAAGCCAACGAAAGCGCCGAGGTCATTCCCCAAAAGAACGTCAAGGGTGAAAGCTTCATGGGATATACCGTCTACGAGATGAGTGACAAGCTCGTTTTCGCATTTGATACCCTACGCAAGGATTATGATTTTCTCGAGAATTTCCGTTCTCATCCCAAGTCCGTCGCCTTTTCCCGCGTCATGTCCTACTCCCACATCACAGGAGTGTATTCCTATATGACGGGTGAGGCAAATTTGAACGTCGATTTTCCCGACTACACCCTGCCGTTTACCGCCGCCCACGAGATGGCTCACCAACGCGGTATCGCGCGGGAGGATGAAGCAAACTTTATTGCTTACCTGGTTTGTATTTCCTCGGATGACCCCTACGTCCAATACAGCGGCTATCTCAATATGTTTGAATATCTCGCCAATGCCCTGTATTCCGCCAGCCCCAAGGCCTATTATGACCTCATGGAGAACTGCTCTCCGAAGGTGCGCGCCGAAATGATCGCGTACAGCGAATTCTACGACCAATACCGCGATTCGGTGCTCGGTGAGATCAGCGGCGCGGTCAACGATGCTTACCTGCAAATGCAGGGAACACCCGGTACGCGCAGCTACGGCATGGTCGTGGATCTGGCCGTCGCTTATTACCGTTACGAAATATAATCCGCCAAAAAAGAGGGCCTTGTGCGAGGCCCTCTTTTTTTCACGCGTCTTGCGCCTTTCGCGTATACTGCCGGTGGAAGGTGAAGAACATGAAACGTTTGATTGTAAAAGCAGGCACCTGCCTGCGTGGCAGTGTGTCCGTTGGCGGCAGCAAAAATGCCGCCCTGCCCATTCTGGCGGCAACCCTGCTTTGTGAAGGGCCTTGCGTGATCGGCAATCTGCCCCGCATCCGTGATGTGGAGTGTATGCTTTCTATATTGTTACATATGGGGTGCGCGGTCGAGTGGCTTGACCTGCATACCTGCCGCATTGACTCGCGCGGTGCACACGTGCCGGACGCCCCCGATCCCTTGACCGAGGATCTGCGTGCCTCCTCTTATCTTCTTGGAGCAGGGCTTGGCCGCTTCGGAGAAGGGCGTATTGGCAAGATCGGCGGCTGTGATTTCGGTGGCCGCCCCATCGACCAGCACATCAAGGCCTTTGCCGCGCTCGGCGGATCGGTCTGCCTGTCGGAGGAGGAGATCACCGTTTGCGCCCCTGCGCTCGTTGGGGCACCTGTTGATTTTGATACCGTTTCGGTCGGCGCAACCGTCAATGCAATTCTGGCGTCCGTGCGCGCCAAAGGAGAAACCGTACTGTTCCATGCGGCAAGCGAGCCGCACGTGCTGGATCTTTCGGATTTTCTGCGATGCGCGGGCGCGGACATCCGCGGCGCGGGAACGGGCGTGATCCGCATCCGCGGGGTAGCGCACCTGCGCGGCTGCTCCTATACGATCATCCCCGATATGATCGAAGCGGGCACCTATCTGCTTGCGGCCGCCGCCACGCGCGGTGCGGTGTCAGCCCACGGAATTCCGCCCGCCCAGCTTCGCCCTCTTACGGAAAAGCTGCGGCAGATGGGGGCGGACGTAGACCTTGAAGAAAACGCCGTGCATATCTTTGCCCCCAAAAGACTCTCGGCCGTGTCGATCTGTACCCGCCCCTATCCGGGCTTCCCGACCGACCTGCAACCGCAAATGGTCGCCGCCCTTTCGGTGGCCGAGGGAGTGGGGTGCGTGCGGGAAAACGTGTGGCATAAACGTTTCCGGTACGTAGAGGAGCTTGCCAAAATGGGGGCCGGCATCCGCGTCTTTGATAACCGTGCCACCGTGGTAGGGGGATACCTGCACGGCGCCGTCATGAGCGTCCCCGATCTGCGTGCGGGTGCGGCTCTTCTGATCGCGGCGTGTGCGGCGGAAGGGGAGAGCGCCTTGTGCGGTATCGAGCCGATCTTGCGCGGCTATGAGGATATTCTGCCAAAAATGCAAGCGCTTGGGGCGGATATATCCTGCGCGGATTGATCAACGCCGCACGCGCCGTCTTTTCGGTGCTCGCCGTGTGCCGCCGATGATGCCGCCGAGAAGGGCAAGCAGGAAAACGGGAATGTCCGTAAAAAGAACCTTGCCCACGTGCAGATCAGCATCCCCCGAAAAGATGAAAAGGGCAACAAGGAACAGGATCAGCATTCCGCCGCCCGCCAGCAGTCCGCAAAGAAGCCCCTGCTTTTTTCGCAGCCGCGCCGACAGAAAGCCGCAGAAGAGCGAAGAGGTCAAGGCCGCGAGATAGGCAAAGGTGGGGATCAGGGCAGAGGGGTTTTCCGTGTTGTACGCTATGAAGGTGAAGAGAAATGCAAGGCACGGCAAGAATACAGCCGTTGATAAAAGGGAAGTCCCCACCGAGCGGAGAAGCGAATATCCGGTTTTTGGCCGATGCAGTACCAGGCCTGTTGATTGATCCATAAAAAGAAAGCCTCCCGAAAATATTTTCTCACAGAAAATATATGTCGGGGGGCGTTCTTTTATGATATGCTTTACTTGTTTTCGTTGTTCTCGGGCTGGGGCGCGCGCTTGCTGGCGGCAGAAACGTCAACCGAGCGAACGGCACTCTTCAGGAAACGGATCTTCGTGCCGGCCTTGCTGGTCTCCACGGTGATGGTTTCCTCCTTGATGCTCACGATCTCGCCGATGATACCGCCGATGGTGGTGATCTCGTCGCCTACCTCCAGCGAATTACGCATCGCATTGGCTTCCTTTTCCTGCTTGCGCTGGGGACGGATGATCAGGAAATAGAATACCACCAGAATGAGGGGAAGCGTGATCCAGGTGAGCCAACCGCCGCCTGCACCGCCGGCAGCAGCTTCGCCTTCCAAAAGAAAATTGAACATAAGTAACCTCCTTGAATTTGAAACGTACATCTTCTTTATTATACCTTGTTTCTTTCCCGAATACAAGAGAAAAAAGGAAAAAAGCCAAATTTATCATGAAAAAATTTTTGCCCGCTTGTCGAAAAAACAGGATATTATGAACTTTCTTTGAAAATCTGCTTGACTTTTCGTGAACAACTTGGTATAATATTATTCGGTGAAACCGTTAAGTCTTTTGGTAGGGTGGCAACGCGTACCCACAGGATTTCTGGGAGCCGCATTGTATCCTGCTGCAAGGCAGGATATTTTTTTATCTTTTGACGGACAAGCCAAAAAAAGAAGGAGAGAAAACAATGAAACTCATCTACAATGTCAAAGACAAACCTGCGTTTGGCCAGATGATCGTCTTCGCAATTCAGCAGCTGCTTGCGATCATGGCTGCCACCATCGCCGTGCCGATGCTGATCGGTAACGGTATGACCGCCTCCGCCGCCCTCTTTGGTGCCGGTGTCGGTACGCTCGTGTATCAGCTCTTCACCAAGTTCAGAAGCCCTGTGTTCCTTGGCTCCTCGTTCGCCTTCATGCCCTCCATGGGCGCGGCCTTCGCAGGCGCTGCCTCCATGTCGCTTGGCTTCCTGGGCCTGATCCTCGGTGCTCTGTTCGCAGGCCTTGTGTACGTGGTGATCGCCGTGATCGTAAAATTCGCCGGCGTGGCTTGGATCAATAAGCTCATGCCCGCCGTTGTTATCGGCCCTACCGTAGCCCTGATCGGTCTGTCGCTTGCCGGCGCCGCCATTAACGACGTGTTCTCCTACGGCCCCCAGAACCCCGATACCGGCGCGTTCATCATGTCTACCCCCATCTGGCTTTCGCTCATCTGCGCGCTCGTTACCCTCGCCGTTGTCATCATCTGCTCCGTTTACGGTAAGAAGATGGCCAAGCTCATCCCCTTCATCATCGGCATCCTCGCCGGCTATGCCGTTGCCATGATCTTCACCGTGATCGGTGTTGTGACCGACAATCCCGAGCTTCGCGTTATTGACTTCGCGCCTTTCCAGGCACTCGTTGCTGACGGCGTCGGTCTGAAGACCTTCCTTTCTGTTCCTGACTTCGCATTCCTGGAGGCACTCAAGGGTGTTGGCGAATTCAGCTGGTCTTACGTGGCCACCATCGCCGTTGCGTACATTCCCGTTGCTTTCGTGGTATTTGCCGAGCATATCGCTGACCATAAGAACCTCTCCTTCATCATCGAGAGCGACCTTCTCGAAGAGCCCGGTCTGCACCGCACCCTGCTTGGCGACGGTGTTGGCTCTATCGCCGGTGCGATCTTCGGCGGTTGCCCCAACACCACCTACGGTGAGTCGGTTGGTTGCGTAGCCATCACCAAGAACGCCTCGGTCATCACCATCACCACCACCGCCATCATGGCGATCGTCATTTCCTTCATCTCCCCCTTCGTGGCCTTCTTGGATTCCATTCCCGGTTGCGTCATGGGCGGTGTTTGCATCACCCTGTACGGCTTCATCGCCGTATCCGGCTTGAAGATGATTCAGAAGGTAGACCTTGAGCAGAACAGAAACCTGTTCGTTGTTGCTGCCATCCTGATCCCCGGTATCGGCGGTATGGCTATGGAGATCGGCAAGGTGACCATCACCGGTATCGCCTGCGCCCTGATCCTCGGCATCCTCGTAAACCTGATGCTGAACCGCGCAAAGAACGAAGAATAACCGTACGGCTTCATCGAAAGCCCCC
>JAZQWX010000186.1:0-4097 GCA_045632565.1 Eubacteriales bacterium
TTGGTGCGGGTTAAAGGACTTGAACCTTCACAGAGTTGCCCCCATAAGAACCTGAATCTTACGCGTCTGCCAATTCCGCCAAACCCGCATGCTCTTTGCAGAACGTTGATATTATATCACCTTGTTTCGCCGTTGTCAAGGGGTTTTTTGAAAAAGTTTTGTTTTGTTGAAAAAAAGCGCATTTCTGCTCTATGGAAGGAGATTCCTGTTCTTTTTTTGCATGTTGTTTTTCTGTTCGGGGATGATTAGGGCACGGATAGATTGACAAGGCGGTGATTTTGTGCTACAATTAAAAGGTAGACTTGGCAGAGGAAGGGAACACCTGCTTCAGGGGCGGATCTATCCGTATCTGAAACGAGGGGCGGACGTTTCCCTCTCCTTACTTTTGCTTCTTGCCGCCGCGCCGCTGTTTTTGTTTGCGGCGTTTGGTATCCGCGTGACCTCGCGCGGGCCGATCCTTTTTCGTCAGGTACGGGTCGGACGGCGACTGGAGCCGTTTCTGCTGTACAAATTCCGCACCATGTCCACCTGCGCGCCGCATGATCTTGCCACTGCGGCCTTCCGCGACCCCGAACGCTACGTCACACGCTTTGGGCATTTTTTGCGTAAAACAAGCTTGGACGAGCTGCCGCAGCTCTTCAACGTGCTGCGGGGGGAGATGAGTCTGCTTGGCCCACGGCCGCTTGTGTTGACGGAGGTGGAGCTGATCGCCTCGCGTGCCGCGCGCGGCGTGTATACCGTTCGTCCCGGCATATCCGGACTTGCCCAGATTGCGGGGCGGGATGATCTTGACGATCGGCAAAAGCTGCGTCTGGATATCGAATATGTGCGGCATCTTTCATTTTTTTCGGATTTTCTGCTTTTCTTTTCCACGATGCTTGCGGTGCTGACCCGCCGCGGCGTCAGGGAAAGGATATGAACGATACAGGGAGGCTTTATGTACGAAACCGCATACAGCGAGCTGCTCGCGCTAGTGAAAAACGTGATCGGCGAAGAAAAAAAGCCCGTGACCGTCACGGACTACAAAACGGTGATCTTGCTCGCCAAGCAGCACAGCATTCTCAATATTCTGTATTTTGCCTTGCGGGATGACCCCGATCTGCCGCCCGAGTGCCTTGTGGTGCTGGAGCGTCAGCTCTTTACCTCCGCCCATCAGCAGGCCGCGCAGGAGGTAGAGGCAAAACGCGTTTTTGCCATGCTCACGCGCGAGGGCATCCGCTACCTGCCCATGAAGGGCAACGGCATCCGTTCCCTGTATCCCGCGCCCGAAATGCGTATTTCCTGTGACGTGGATATCTATTATGATAAAACCGCACGTCCGCGCATGGACGGGCTGTTTGCCGCGCTCGGCTACGAAAAAGAAGAGAGCGACCCCAACCACACGGCCTACAAAAAGGGCTTTGTGTCGATGGAGATGCATCACAACCTCCTGACCGATTTTGAGAGGATCGACCGCTACTATGCAAACGTGTGGGATCGCCTGATCCCCGAGGGCGAGTATGCCTTCCGCATGAGCGATGAGGATTTTTACATATACCACCTGGTGCATACCATGAAGCATTTTGCCCACGGCGGTACGGGTATTCGCTCCGTGCTGGATACCTTTATCTATTTAAGAAAAAAGACGGATATGGATATGGCATATCTGCACGCGGAGCTGGACAAAATTGCTCTGTGGGACTTTCATCTGGCACTTGCGGAGCTTGCTGAGGTCTGGTTCGGCGGGAAGGATATGCCAAACGATCTGCGGGATACCTCGGAATACGTGCTCTCAAGCGGCACGTACGGCAAAACGCTGCACACGGTCACCAATCTCGCCGGCCGCTCGGGCGGTCGCCTTGGCTTCTACATTCGCCGCGCGTTCCCCCCGTATCGGTATATGGCAGAAAAATATCCGTCACTCCGACGCTTTCCGCCGGCGCTTCCGTTCTATTGGGTGGGACGCATCTTCCGCGCCGCCTTCGGTGGGGAGAAATATATGGCGTCCGAGGTCCGCGCCTCGGGACAGACCGATGCCGCGCTGGCAAAACGCCTCTCGGGCGTGATGACGCGCGCCGGTTTGCGTGAGTATCAATAAAAGGGAAGAAAAACATGAAACTGTTAGACCGTGTACGGGATTTTGCGGCCGGTGAGCCGTTTATGATCCTGTGCCTCATTTTGGCATACGGCAGCGTGGCATTCAATATCCCCGCCGTCGGTATATGCCTGATGTCTTTATTCCTTGCTGTTTTGTTTGTCATCACCGATGATATTCTGTTGCCCATGACCCCCCTGCTCCTGCTTTGCGGACTGGCCTTTCTGTGCACCGAGCAGCTGTGGCTTCTATGGCTGCTGATCCCGCTGGTCGGCACGTTGCTTTACCGCTTCGTGCGGAATTTGCGCCTTTCGCGGCAGGCAAAGAACCTCTATTCGCTCCCCGGCCTTGTTGCCGTGGCGGTGGCGGTCACGCTGGCAGGCACGTTTACCGTATCGGTCAAAGAAGCCCTGCATCCCATTCCGTTGGTAATGGTGCTTTGCCTTGGCGCGCTTATGATCCCCATTTACCTCTTCTTCAAGGGAGGCATGGTCTGCCGCCGTTCCTACAACGTACCGGATAAGGTGGCGGGAATCCTGTACATTCTGGGTATCTTTCTTGCCTTTCTCATTTTGCGCCTGTTCATTATCCACCCGGAGCTGTGGCAGTCCGAGAACGTCGGTCTTGCCATTTCTGCGTATATCTGGTGGCGAAACGGTGCGGCGACCCTGATGGTCATGATCCTGCCCTTTATCTTCTATTACGCCATTCGCCATAACCCCCTGCATATCCTTTCTGCCATGCTGATGTACGGTGCGATGCTGCTCAGCGGCTCGCGCGGCGGCCTGTTCTGCGGCGGCGTGGTGTTCGTTTTGTGTCTGTTTTATTTTGCGCGCTATCAGAAGAAGGGCGGCCGCTTCGTGCTTTGGGCCATTTTATTGCTTTGCGCGGGTATGGCTGCGCTCTTTCACCGCCAGATCATCGATATCGGCCATCACCTGCTCCGCCTGACGCTGGATCTGGATCTTCTGTTGCAGGAGGATCGCGTGCGCTTTGCCATTCGTTCGGTAGAGGATTTTATCAAAAATCCGCTGTTTGGCGTGGGCTTCTCCTATCGGGGGAACTACGATATTCACGAGCTGGTGGTCAACTGGTACCATTCGCTTGTACCGCAGATCGTGGGCGGCATGGGGCTCTTTGGCATCCTGGCCTACGGATATCAGTTTGCTTTGCGCATCCGACTGATCAAACAAGCGCCGAGAGATCCCTATATGGATGCTCTTGCGCTTGGGTATTTTGCAATTTTGATCTATTCGATGATCGATCCCGGGCTGATGACGCCATATGCCATCCTTCCGACGGTCTTCTTCGTGTTTATGGAGGAGGAGTCGCATCCCGAGCCCGTGCGCCTTTTCAAAAAGAAAAAAGAAAAGGAATGACCTTGCGGTCATTCCTTTTTGTTTTTTATTCCTCGGTCAGCAGCTGTGCGATCTGCACGGCGTTGGTAGCCGCGCCCTTACGCACCTGGTCGCCGCAGCACCACAGGGCGATGCCGTTGTCGGCAACGAGATCGGGACGAATACGGCCGATAAAGACCAGATCCTGATCGCTGGTGTCCAGCGGCATGGGGTATACCTTGTTGGCGGGATCGTCGGTCAGACGGCAGCCTGCTTCGGTAGCAAGTGCGGCACGAACCTCGTCCACGGTCAGCTTCTTTTCAGTGTAAACAGTTACCGAAATGGAGTGGGAACGTACGACGGGAACACGCACGCAGGTGCAGGTCACGTTCAGCTCGGGCAGGTGCAGGATCTTGCGACCCTCCTTCTGCATCTTCATTTCCTCGGTGGTATAGCCGTCCTCGTTGAAGGAGCCGATGTGGGGGATCAGGTTCTCGGCGATCTGGTAGGGGAAAGTCTTGCATTCCACGGGCTTGCCCTCGGAAAGAGCCTTGATCTGGGCGGAAAGCTCGATCGGGCCGCCCGCGCCGGCACCGCTGACTGCCTGATAGGTAGAGGCAACCATCGCGCGGATGGGGGAGAGGCGGTTGATGCCCTTCACGGCCATCAGGGTGATGATGGTGGAG
>JAZQWX010000187.1:0-12240 GCA_045632565.1 Eubacteriales bacterium
TTTCTTTGTTCGGTTTTTTATGGGCATTTGGAAATCCATCACCCAGATGGACCTTTAGCTCAGCTGGTAGAGCAACTGACTCTTAATCAGTGGGTCCGGGGTTCGAGTCCCCGAAGGTCCACCAAACGAAAAAGCCCGAAAGGGCTTTTTTGTTTTATAACGTGGACCAAGGGGACTCAAATACGAGCGGTAGTGAGCGACCAAGGTACGGAAAAAAGGCGAAATCCCCTCGCCTTTTCTATTTTTTCTCCCTATTGCAACATTCTTTCGTTTGTGCTATAATAAAGGTAACTTTTTTACGGAGGCTTTCTATGAAGATTTCCGCTATACTGAACGACGGTCGGCTACACCTTTCCTTTGAGGTCTTCCCGCCAAAAACCGACAGCACTTTTGACTCTGTAAAACACGCGACCGAGGAGATCGCCAAGCTGCGTCCCTCGTTTATGAGCGTGACCTACGGTGCGGGCGGCGGCACAAGCCGTTACACGCTTGAAATTGCCAAGAATATCAAGAGAGAATATGACGTTCCCACGTTGGCCCATCTGACCTGCGTGTCCTCGACGCGCGAAACCGTGCGTGAGCGAATTGCCGAGATCCGCGCCGCGGGAATGGAGAACATCATGGCTCTGCGCGGCGACATCCCCGAAGATATGGAGAATAGCGACCGTAGCCAATGGCCGTATCGCCATGCGATCGACCTGATCCATGAGATCCGCGAAAGCGGCGCAGATTTTTGCATTGGTGCGGCCTGTTACCCTGAAATCCATCCGGAAAGCACGACTCAGATGGAGGATATCCGTTACTTAAAAGAAAAAGTAGACGCAGGTTGCTCCTTTTTGACCACGCAAATGTTCTTCGACAACAATCTGCTCTATAATTTCCTCTATAAAATTCGCGAAGCGGGCATCACCGTTCCCGTGATCCCCGGCATTATGCCGATCACCAACGGCAATCAGGTCGAGCGCGCCATCAAGCTGTCCGGCTCGTTCATTCCGCAACGCTTTAAAGCTCTTGTGGATCGTTTCGGTACATCTCCCGCCGCTATGAAGCAAGCGGGTATTGCTTACGCCACCGATCAGATCATCGATCTGTACGCCAACGGTATCACCAACGTCCACGTCTATTCCATGAACAAGCCCGACGTTGCCGCCAGCATTCAGCGCAACCTGTCGGACATTTTGGGGTAATATGATTGTTATAAAACGATATGCGGCGCCGCCCATTCGCATGGACGAGATTTTGCGCTATGCCGCCGCCAAAGGGGGCGGGAAAGACGTTTGTGCTCTTGCGCGCGAATGCCTCGCTGAAGCTGAAAATAACTTATCATATAGCGTGTGCTACCGCGAATTCCCGATCGCGCATTCTGAAACAGGGCTTGACCTTTCTTTTTGCAAGATTGAGTCTGCCACTCTCGGCAAAGCCCTCGGCGGATGCGACCGTGTAATTGTTTTCGCAGCGACCGTTGGTCTTGAAATGGACAGGCTGATCGTCCGTTACTCGCGCCTCTCGCCCGCGAAAGCGCTCATGCTGCAGGCCATCGGCGCGGAAAGGATCGAAGCACTCTGTGATACGTTCTGCCGCGATTTAAACGCCGAGTATAAAGGAATGCTCCGTCCGCGCGTTAGCCCCGGATATGGCGATATTCCACTTTCTATGCAAAAAGAGATCTTCGCGGTCCTCGACTGCTCCCGCAAAATCGGGCTTTCACTCAACGCCTCACTTTTGATGACCCCCACCAAATCCGTGACAGCCATCGTTGGCATAGGAGATCAACATGAACATCCTTGACTTTTGTAAACATAACCTTCTCTATCTGGATGGCGGCATGGGTACGCTGTTGCAAGCAAAAGGGCTTGGGGCAGGGGAGCTTCCCGAACGTCGCAACCTCACCCATCCCGAAGATATCGTGGATATCCACGCCGCCTACTTCCGAGCAGGGAGTCACGTGGTCTGTACCAATACCTTTGGCGCAAACTCGCTGAAATATTCCCATGAAGAGTTAGAGGCCATCATAGCCGCCGCCGTAAAGAACGCAAGAGCGGCTGCTGATAAGGTAGGAACAGACGCCCCCAAATGGGTCGCCCTTGATATTGGCCCGACCGGCAGAATGCTCGCGCCCTACGGAGATCTTGCCTTTGAGGATGCGGTAGCCGTGTTTGCTGAAACTGTAAAAATCGGAGCAAAATACGGGGCAGACCTCATTTTCATCGAAACCATGAGCGATAGCTATGAAACGAAGGCAGCCCTGCTTGCTGCCCGTGAGAACGCCTCGCTTCCCGTGTTCGTTTCCTGTGCATACGGCGAGGATGGTAAGCTGCTCACAGGCGCATCTCCTGCCGCTATGGTTGCTATGTTAGAGGGTCTTGGGGCAGATGCCATCGGCGTGAACTGTTCGCTCGGTCCTCGCGCGCTTGCCCCCGTGGTAAAGGAATATTTGCGCGCTGCCTCTGTTCCTGTCATCTGTAAGCCGAATGCGGGTCTTCCGCGTGTCGAAAATGGCAAAACCGTCTACGATCTCACCCCTGCCGACTTTGCCGCCGAGGTTGCCGCTTTGGTGAAGGAAGGTGTGCATGTCGTTGGCGGATGTTGCGGTACTACCCCCGACTATATCGCGGCCTTGGTTGTCGCTACCCGTGACATTCCTCTAAAACCTATTGAGAAAAAAGAGATCACCTGCATCTCCTCCTATACCCATGCCGTTGAATTCGGTCGCGAACCGATCCTGATCGGCGAGCGCATCAACCCGACAGGGAAGAAGCGCCTGAAGGAAGCCCTGCGTGAGGGCGACGTCGGCTATATTCTCTCCGAGGGAATTGCCCAGCAGGAAAAGGGCGTTCACGCACTTGATGTCAATGTCGGTCTGCCCGAAATTAACGAGCGAAAAATGCTGAAAACTGTGGTATCGGAGCTGCAAGCCATCATTGATTTGCCCTTGCAGATCGACACCGCCGATCCGCTTGCCATGGAGGATGCACTTCGCATTTACAACGGCAAGCCCATGCTCAACTCTGTCAACGGGAAGCAAGAAAGCATGCAGGCCGTCTTTCCGCTTGCCAAAAAATACGGTGCTTTGGTCGTGGCGCTTACGCTGGATGAGAACGGTATTCCCGCAACTGCCGAGGGTCGCCTTGCCATTGCTCGTAAGATCTTGGCCGAAGCCGAGCGTTACGGCATTGAGAAAAAGGATATCATCTTTGATCCCCTTGCCCTGACCGTCAGCGCCGATCAAAACGCCGCCCGCGAAACCCTGCGCGCGGTAGAGCTTATCCGCACGGAGCTTGGTGCGCACACCTCGCTCGGCGTGTCGAACGTGTCCTTTGGACTGCCGCGGCGTGAGCTTGTGCACAGCGCCTTCTTCTCGCTTGCTCTTTCGCGGGGGCTCTCGGCCGCCATCATGAACCCCAATTCCGCCGACATGATGAATGCCTATGCGGCCTATCGCGTGCTTGCCGGCTTGGATGAAAACTGTACCGATTATATCCACTATGCGGCGTCTTTGCCGACCGTCGCACAGCAGACGGCCGCGCCCCAGCCGCAAGCAAAAGACAAAATATCGACAAGCGACCTGCAAAACGCGATTATCAAGGGGCTTGCCTCGGCCGCCGGTGAACAAACGCGTGTGCTCCTTGAAACCGAGGATCCGCTTCGCCTGGTGAATGAGGAGATCATCCCCGCGCTGAATGCCGTTGGCGAGAAATTTGAGCAAAAAGAAGTCTATCTTCCCCAGCTGTTGATGAGCGCAGAGGCGGCCAAGGCTGCCTTTGAGGCGGTCAAGGTATGTATGGCGGGTGAAAGCAAAGAAGAGGGAACTCCTTTTGTGCTGGCAACCGTGCACGGCGATATTCACGATATCGGTAAAAATATCGTGAAGCTACTCCTTGAAAATTACGGATTCCGCGTGGTGGATCTCGGTAAGGACGTTCCCCCTGCCGAAATCGTTCGTGCTGCGGTCGATCTGCACGCGCCCATCGTGGGACTGTCCGCCCTGATGACCACTACCGTGTCTGCAATGGAGGAAACCATCTCGCTTCTTCGCCGTGAAGCACCGTGGTGTAAGGTGATCGTGGGCGGCGCGGTGCTGACCCCTGAATATGCCACCGCCATTGGCGCGGATCACTATGCAAAGGATGCCATGGAAGGCGTTCGCTACGCGCAAAGCATCCTGTAAGAAAGGCTGTATTATGGTAAACGTAACCTACGCACACCGCATCACGCGGCATGCGTACGCCAAAATTAACCTGTATCTGGATATTCTCTCCCGCCGTGAGGATGGGTTTCACGATCTGCTCACCGTCATGCACTCGCTATCCCTGCATGATGACGTCAGCGTGGAGGTCTTTCCTGCGCGCGAGTCGGTCATATCCCTGCGCGTGTACGGCGCGCGTCTGCCTACCGATGAAAAAAACTTGGCTTATCGCGCGGCAGAAGCCTTTTTGACCAAAATCGGCGTGCCTGCCCGCGTGCATATCAACATCCGCAAAAAGCTTCCGATCGCCGCGGGACTCGCCGGTGGCAGCAGTGATGCCGCCGCCACCCTGCGCGCTATTGCGGAGTTGTTTGGCAATCCGCTTTCCGAGGAAGAGATGCTGTCGCTCGGCGCATCCCTCGGCTCGGACGTGCCCTATTGCATGGTCGGCGGCACGCAAGTCTGTCGCAGTAGAGGAGAAGACATGCAGCCACTTGCCTGCGCCACCCCCCTCTATGCGGTGATCGCCATCGCGCGGGGTGAGCGCGTGTCCACCCCCCACGCCTTTTCGGATGCGGATGCCTATTACCGCAACTTTGACGGTAGCGTGCCGCACGGTGCGGATTTTGCCACGCTGTGCCATGCCCTTGAAGAGGGAAGCCTGCATACCGCGTCCCACGCGCTCTACAACGCCTTTGAGCCTGTTGTTTTGCCCGCTTGTCCGGGGGCAAAGGCACTCATTGCCCGCATGAAGGAGCTGGGGGCGTACGCCGCGCATATGAGCGGTAGCGGCCCATCTGTTTTCGGTCTGTTTGAAACGAAGGAAAAAGCTCTTGTCGCCGCCCGCGCCATCGGCCCTTTCGCCCATGTGGCTATGTCGGCCAATATGAAAGAATAGTGAACTTGTTTCAATGCTTTTTGAGTGAAAGTACACACAATATCGTTGTATAATGGATACAAGGCAGGGATAACCCTGCCTTGTATATCTTTGGAGGCGCTTATGTATGTTCTCGGCTTTGACATCGGCGGCACGAAATCTGCAGTTCTGACGGCCGCGTGCGATGGGGATGGCATTCGTTTTCTCAAAAAAGAAGTTTGTCCGACCGATTGCACCGTTTCCCCTGAAAGAATGCTTGACCGATTGATTGACATGGCGGACGGTATGTTGGATCGAAAGCCGGATGCTATCGGCATTTCCTGCGGCGGTCCGCTGGATGCCACGCGCGGTGTTATCCTTGCCCCGCCCAATCTGCCCGGTTGGGATAACGTTCCGATCGTATCCTATCTTGAAAAGCACTTCGGCGTTCCTGCCAGGCTTCAGAACGATGCCAATGCCTGCGCTTTGGCCGAATGGAAATTCGGTGCGGGAAAGGGATGCACCAATATGGTCTTTATGACCTTTGGTACAGGACTTGGCGCTGGTCTGATCTTAGACGGTCGGCTGTATGAGGGAGCGAACGGCAACGCAGGAGAGCTTGGCCACATCCGCCTCGCCCCAACGGGGCCCGTTGGATTTGGAAAGGCAGGGTCGTTTGAAGGCTTTTGCAGCGGTGGCGGCATCGCCGCGCTTGGCTATGAGCTGGCCGAGCGCCATATCGCCGACGGCAAAACGACTCTCTATTGGAAAGATGGTTATACAAAGTCCGATGTTACCGCCAAAACGATCGCCGAGGCCGCCTTGCAGGGTGACCCCGTCGCAAAAGAGGTCTACCGTATCTCGGGTGAGTATCTTGGCCGCGGCCTTTCCATCTTGATCGATCTTTTAAATCCCGAGGTCATCGTGATCGGTAGCGTGTTTGCGAGAAGCCACGCCCTGCTTTGGGATGCTGCCAAAATAGAAATTGAAAAAGAAGCCCTTGCCGTCAGCGCGGGTGTTTGCCGTGTTCTGCCCGCCGCACTCGGGGAAGAGATCGGTGATTACGCCGCCGTCGCAACGGCTCTTGGAAAAGGAGAATAATGTATGCTGAACAGATTGATTGTCGATCACCCCGCGCTGGCATCCTGCCGTGCGGATATCGCGGCCGCCGCGGACTTGATCGTGAAAACCTATGAGAGAGGCGGCAAACTGCTTCTTTGCGGCAACGGCGGCAGTGCCGCCGATTGCGAGCATATCGTGGGCGAGCTGATGAAAGGATTTAAGTGCCGCCGCACGGTAACCGATTCGCGCATCCCTGCAGAGCTTCGTGAAAAGATGCAAGGGGCGCTCCCCGCTATCTCGCTTTGCTCGGGTATCTCGATCACAACTGCCTTTGCCAATGACGTTGATCCGTCCATGAGCTTTGCCCAGATGCTCTACGGCTACGCAAAGGAGGGGGATCTCTTCGTCGGGCTCTCTACCTCGGGCAATTCGCAAAACGTTGTGAACGCCGCGCGCGTGGCCAAAGCCCTCGGCCTCTCCACGCTCTCCTTGACAGGCGAAGCAGAAAGCAAGCTCTCGGCTATCTCGGACGTTACCGTTCGCGTTCCCGCGACCGAAACCTACCGCGTGCAGGAATATCACCTGCCCGTCTACCATTACCTCTGTGCCGAGGCAGAAGCACACTTCTTCGCCGAATAAAAAGAACCGCGCCCACGGGCGCGGTTCTTTTTATTCTTCGTCATCTTCCCTTGGGGAAAGATAGGAATGTGTGATGCGGATGATCATATACCCAAGGAACGCCGAAATCAAGAGGAAGATATAATCAAAGATCATGGAGGCGATCTCCACGAGATAAATGTTCGGATAATAATCCCGGATAAAGGTTACGGTGTCGGGCACCATCGACAGCAGCTGATAGGCGGTCAGGATCGCCATGACCGTCACAGACGGAATTTTCAGCTGCCAAGCCGCGAGAGGTTCTTTACGCAAGAAAATGATCCATATGAACAGCAAAATAGAGGTGTCCAGCAGCAAGACGATCAAAAAGTTCACGATCGCCGCGCCGATATGTGCGCCAAGCGCCCCCGCAAGATCGATCTCGATAAATTCAAAGGCCTCGCGCACCGCCGCGATCAGCAGCGTCAGTCCGCTGGCACCAGCGCCCGCCAGCAGGAACAGACATCCTTGCTTGAGGTTCTTTTGTGAAAGATAAAGCAACGCACCGCCAATGCCCGCCGCCTCGACAAATAGAGAAAGCAAGCGGCAAAGGTAATACAGCACGCTGACCACCACCGTGGTGGGGAAGGCGGCACAGATCAGCACCAAAGCACCGTTCAGGATGGCCGCGCCAAGCATGATCAGCACGAGCTTTGCAAAGGGGGAGAGAGGCGTTTTTGTTTTCTCGTTCATAGTTAAATCCCTTATTCAATATGTAGTTCGCTTTTCATTGTATCACAAGATCACCCGAAATGCAATCCCCGTCTTCATTTTTCAAAGCACCCACGCATAAAATGAAGAAAAAGGAGGAACGCATGCGAAGAAACGTCTTTTCTTTTTTTGAACAAGTGCCACGTGAGGCAAGGGTAAAGGAGATCCTCTCCTATTTTGCGTCCACCTATCCCGCGCTGTTTTGCGCCGAGATCGGCAAAAGCACCCTCGGCCGTCCTCTCATCTTTTTTCGCGTAGGGCGCGGACGGCGCGCCATTCTCTTTGTCGGTGCACACCACGGAATGGAGTGGATCACCGCCCTTCTCCTGTACCGCTTCTTGGATGACCTTCTCACCGCCATCTCCCGTCGCGGAGAGGGAACGCTTCTCTCTGAGGAGATCTCGCTGTTTGTCCTGCCGCTCTTCAATCCCGACGGCACGGAAATTGCCCTCGGCGGAGCAGAAACCGCAGGTGCGTTTGCTCCGCGCGTGATCGCGCAAAACGGCGGCAGCACCGATACCTCTCGCTGGCAGGCAAATGCGCGCGGCGTGGATCTCAACCACAATTATGACGCGGGCTTTGCCGCGTACCGAGAAAAGGAGAGGGAAATGGGCATTTTCGGCGGCGCGCCCACGCGGTATAGCGGCCCGTATCCCTTTTCCGAGCCGGAAACGGCCGCCATGCGGGATTTTCTTTGCTTTTTGCGTCCCTCCCTGACTCTTACCCTGCACACCCAAGGAGAGGAGATCTTTTATAAGCCCACCACCCCGCCTGTGCCGGGGGCAGATCGTTACGGCCGATTTCTTGCCGCTGCAACAGGCTACCGCCTTGGCAGGGCAGAGGGGGCTGCCGCCTACGGCGGGATGGCCGATTATCTGGCCGAAGCCCTGCACTTGCCGGCCTTTACCTTGGAATGTGGGCTGGGGAAGAATCCGTTGCCCCTTTGTGCGGGTGAGGGGATCTATCTGCGCCTGCGGCGCGCCTTGTTTTTATCGCTGATCACATCAAAGGAGGAATTTGTATGGAATGCGTAAAGGGAGCAAGCTTTCGTGATAAGGAGGTCATCAATTCCTGCGACGGTCGCCGACTTGGCTGTGTGTCGGATATCGAATTCGACGTGTGTGACGGCCGCATCACCGCTATCGTCGTGCCCCTCAAAGGGGGATTCTTCGGTTGCGGCGAGGAGATCGTGATCCCATGGCAAAAGATCCAAAAGATCGGAGAGGACGTCATTTTGGTGGATGCGGAGGGATGCTGCCCGCCGCCAAAGCCGCCGCGCCGCGGACGCGGCTGTCACTAAGGAAATGGCGTGTTTTTTTCATATGACGGGGGGCGTGTGGCGCAAAAAACAGAAAAAATACGCAAAATATCAAAAAATCGCTTGATTTTTAGAATGATTCTTGTTACAATGAAATAAAAACGATATAAGGAGATGCTATGAAACACAAACTTGGTTACCTGAAACGAATGACCCATTTTGTTCTGTGCCTCTTGATCTCGCTCGTCGCGGCCATGATTCCCGCATCGGCCGCCACCGCAGAAGCCGCAGGTACGGATTCCTCCATAATCAAGTGGCTTCTCCTTTCGATCGCGGTGCTGTTTGCTTGCATTCTGCTCCTGATCGGCCTGACACAGTGGGTGCGTGTGCGCCTCCGCCGTGCCCTGCAAGAGCTGAAAGCCCTGCGTGCCGCTTCGTCCGCTTCGGAAAGTGCACCGATTGAACAAGCAGAGCAACAGGCTACCCCTGTGGCAGAGAAGAAGCCCGAGGAGAAAAAAGAAGAAAAGTCCAAAAAGAGCATGACGGATGAAGAGCGTACAGCGGCCGTGGCAGGTGCTCTCTCCTCCGTGCGATCCGATGATAAGCAAGAGGACGATATGTCCGTGGTGCTCGTAGCCCCCGACGGTCGCCGCGTGCTCATCAAGCTTCGTCAAAGCTTCCGTGCGCGTATGATCCAGGCGTGCGAAGAAAGCAAGGCCTATTATTCCGAGCTTAAGAATTACCTGCTGTCCTTTGAAGGAGTCAGCGCCGTTGACAGCCAGAATTACGAAAGCTTCGGTGCCGCCCGCCGTCAGCTCGCCAAGATCAACATTACGGGCAAGACCCTGGTTCTTTATCTCGCCCTTGATCCCGCCACTTTGGAGGGAAGCAAGTATAAATTTGATGACGTAGGCGACCGCAAACGCTTTGAGAAAACGCCCGTTAAGCTGAAAATTCGCTCCGCGCGCTCCTTCAAGTGGGCAAAAGAGCTGATTGATGCTACCATGGAGCAGAACGGCTTCCCGATGGGCTCGCTCATGGAAGAGGATTTTGTCCCGCCCGTCGAAAGCAAGGAATCCCTGATCGCCCGCGGCCTCATTCAGGTCACCGCACAGGAGATCGAAAGCGGCAGAAAGCTCTCGGATGAAGAGATCATCGCCCTGATCGAGGGTGGCGCGGTGGCAGAGGGGGCAGCGCCCGTTCCCACGGTAGACCCCGCCTATGCCGATGAATACATCCCCCACGTGGATACCGTAACGGCGGAGCAGGCGGCAGATCTTCTCGATAATACCGTTGCCGAGCACCATATTGCCCATCTCGCCAAAAGCGGCCAAAAAGAGGGCAAGCAGGATATCGTCAATATCGATACGCTCGATCAGAATTTTGAAGAAAACGATACCGTTACGCTCGAAAAGCTGAAGGAGCTGAAGCTCGTAGAGCCCTCTACGGTGCGCCTCAAGATCCTTGCCCGCGGCATGCTGACAAAGCCACTCACCGTTCGGGCAGAGGATTTCTCCATCGATGCCGTCAAAATGATCCTGCTCACAGGCGGTACGCCCGTAGAGCTCGACTAAACAAAGCAGGCAGAGCGTGCTCTGCCTGCTTTTTATGTGCGGTAAGTTTTGGGCGGTCTTCCAATAAACAAAAAAAGCTCCCGAGAATAAGAAAAAACTGCCGCTCTGCACAAAAGATACCGCTTCCTTTTTTGCCGCCTCCTGCTTATAATAGTAGGGAGGAGGATAATGCCGATGGAACTCATTAAGATCAGCGACACCAAGTTAAAGATCATGCTTACGGCTGAGGATATGGCGCATTACGCGATCGCGTCCGAAGCGCTCAATTATGAAAACACAGAAACGCGTCGCGCCGTTTGGCAGATCCTTGATGAAGCAAAGCATCGCACGGGCTTTGATGCGGCAAGTGACCGCGTCCTGATCCAAGCCTATCCGTCCCGCGCGGGCGGATGCGAATTGTATATTACCAAGATCCCCGGAAGCGTCGGTGCGCCGGAGCGAAAAACGGATGCACAGGGGCGGGTGCGTATGTACGCCCTTTCCTCTCTTGCGGATCTCATTTCCTTGTGTCACGCGCTGTTTGCCTCGGATTTTTCGGGGGAAAGCGAGGTGTACGCCGTCCCCGACGAGGGGTATTACCTCGCTTTGCGTGAGGATGGGAAAAAGGATGCGAAAGCACCGACCTATCACCCCGCGCAGGAGTTTGGGGATCCCGTCAGTGCGGCCTCGGGTAAGCTTGCTTACATAAAGGAGCATGCCGAATGCCTGTGCCCGCAGAATGCGGTCTTTCATTTTGCAGGATTAGCATAAAGAAAAGCGTTGCCGAAAGGCAACGCTTTTCTTTATGCCTGTCTTTCACGCTCCTCGATCGCGGTGATCATGTCCACGCGCGCCTCGTGACGTCCGCCCGCCTCAAAGGGGGCATCCAGGAATGCGGAAACGATATCCTGTGCAAGACCGGGGCCGATCACGCGCGCGCCCATGCACAGCACGTTGGCATTGTTGTGCAGACGGGTGAAGCGGGCGCTGAAGGTGTCGCCGCACAGAGCCGCGCGAATGCCGCGGTGCTTGTTGGCCGCCATGCTCATGCCGATGCCCGTGCCGCATACCAGAATGCCAAAAGCCTCGTTCGGGGTCTTCTGTACGTTTTGACAAACGGCAGCTGCAAATTCGGGGTAGTGGCTGGAGGCATCGCTATATGCGCCGCAGTCGGTCACCTCATAGCCCTGTTCCCGCAGGGATGCGATCAGAGCTTCCTTCATGGCGAATCCCGCAGAATCCGCGCCAATGTAAATGGTTTTTCTTTGCATGATTATATCTCCTTTTCGTGTTGTTCTTTTTCAAGTCGCTCGCGCTCTGCTTGGCAGGGGCGCAGGTAAATGGGGGCAAGCGACAGATCGTTTACCGCCTCGCCGCGGCGGTAGCAGGCAAGGCCGCGCCGCGCCACAGCCCCACCGTCGGAAAGCAAAAGGGCAGGCGGCGTTTTCGGCAACTGCAAATCGGGTGCTGCTTCGGCGGTAAGCCGCCAAAACGCTTCGGTCGCGTCACCGCATACGCGGATGGGCAGATCCTTGTATTGCGCCTCGAGCTCAAGAAGAAGCTCGCGCGCGGGAATGAGTCTGTCGGGGGTAAGGCGGGTCAGAACGCCATCCTTTTCGCAGAACAGGGCATTGTATACCTGTCCGCGCCGTGCGTCACACACAGGGCAATATATGCCGTCAAGAGGGAACAGGTTGTCGGCCAGCACCTCCATCAGTGAAAGGGGCGCACAGGGGATGCTTTTGCCAAAGGCAAGCCCCTTGACAAGGGACGTGCCGATTCGTACCCCGGTAAAAGAGCCCGGGCCAACCGTTACGGCAAACAGCTCCACGTCCGCAAAGGAAAGGTGTGCCGCCTCCAATGCGCGCCGCGCCAGCGGCAAAAGCAGCTCGCTTTGTGTCAGGCCGCTGTCAACGGTAAACGAGGAAAGGATCTTCTCATCCTCAGCTACTGCCAC
>JAZQWX010000188.1:0-8134 GCA_045632565.1 Eubacteriales bacterium
CCACCTACGCAACCCCCGACGAGGTGGGCGCGTGCCTGTGTGACGCCTTTGCCGCATGGAAACAGGATCACGCGGCAACCTTCTGCTACCTCTCTCCCCTGCGCCTCTTCTACCCTGCCGACGTAGAAGAGGGCGGCAAAAGCCCTGCCGAGATCGCCGCAGAAATTGAAGCGGGTGCACGCCCCGTGCTGGACGTGGCCTACGACGGTGAGAAATTTTACGCCGTGGGAGATGCCGCCCTTGCGCTTGGGTATTCCCTTTCCGATCTCGTGTATATTCCCTGCCGATTGGTAAAGACAGAGCCGCGCGGTGAGTACGTCCGCATGGCGGACAGTCTGTAAAAAGGAAGGCATACAGACGCTCCGTAACCTTGTAGGGCGGGGGCTTGCTCCCGCCGTAAATGATAGAATAGCCCCATGCGGCGGGAGCAAGCCCCCGCCATACAAGGTTACGGAGCGTCTGTATGCCTTCCTTTTTACAGACTGTCTGCCATACGGACGTACTCACCGCGCGGCTCTGTCTTTACCAATCGGCAGGGAATATACACGAGATCGGAAAGGGAATAGCCAAGCGCAAGGGCGGCATCTCCCACGGCGTAAAAATTCTCGCCGTCATAGGCCACGTCCAGCACGGGACGCGCGCCCGCTTCGATTTCTGCGGCGATCTCGGCAGGGCTCTTGCCGCCCTCTTGTACGTCGGCAGGGTAGAAGAGGCGCAGGGGAGAGAGGTAGCAGAAGGTTGCCGCGTGATCCTGTTTCCATGCGGCAAAGGCGTCACACAGGCACGCGCCCACCTCGTCGGGGGTTGCGTAGGTGGTGTCAAGGATCAGGCTGTAATTGAAAAGATCCTTGTTGTTCACGCCGTACAGCTCCATGTAGCGCTTTTTCTCGCTGTCGCGGCGCTCGCGGATCTTTTGCTCGGTTTCCTCTACCGTTTCAAAATGCTCCTCGGAGCGACCTGCGCCGAAGATGCGCGCCGCGCTGACCGCCGTTTCGGTGGACAGATACACGCGGAAGGTGTCGCGCACGAAGTGCCAGGCCATGCGGGAGTCGATCAGCAGCGGCTTGTCCACGTCCGAGAGGGCCCGCAGACCGTCATCAATTTCTTTATCAAGCTCGGGATGCGTTTCCATGTATTTGTTCATTTCCACCACCGTCATGCCGTGGCGTGCGGCCACCTCACGGCAGATACTGCCCGTGGAGTAATATTCCATACCAAGGCGATCAACGAGAATTTTGGCCACGGTGCTTTTGCCGCTGCCAAGGTCGCCTGCGAGAGAGATCTTTTCCTGCATACAAATGCCTCTTTTCCAAACGTTTTCTTTATTATACTGCAAAAGCCCTTTCCCTGTCAAGAAGCGTGCTTTTTTTCTTCACTTTTTTTCAAAAAAGCCTTTCCTTTTGTTGGGGGGTGTTGTATAATATAGTCATATAAGGAGGTGCGCCTATGCATTACGCGGAAATTAAAAACTGCGATATCGCCAACGGCGAGGGTGTGCGTGTTTCCCTGTTTGTTTCGGGCTGTACCCATCGCTGTAAAAATTGCTTTAACGAGATCGCGTGGGATTTTACCTACGGAAACGAGTTTACAAAAGAGGTGGAGGAACGCCTCTTTACCATGCTTGCACCCTCCTATATTGCGGGGCTTTCGCTCCTTGGCGGAGAGCCGTTTGAGCCGCAAAATCAGCGCGGCCTCTTGCCCTTTTTGAAGGAATTTCGTCGCCGCTTCCCGAACAAAACGGTCTGGTGCTACACGGGCTACGTGTACGAGCGCGATCTTCTTTCAAAGAGTCGCGCACGGTGTGAGGTGACCGACGAGATGCTCTCCTGCATTGATATTCTCGTAGACGGCCCGTTTGTTGAGGAATTAAAAAGCCTGCGCCTGCGCTTTCGCGGCTCTTCGAACCAACGTGTTCTTGATCTGAACGAAACACGCGCGAAGGGCGAGGCGGTTATTTGGGCAAAGCTTGGAGAAAAGGACGGTAAAGTAGAAAGATGACGGTACGGTTTAAAAAATTAGATTCCCGCGCTACCATGCCTACCTACGGCACAAGGTACGCGGCAGGCGCGGACCTGTACGCGGTGTGTGACGCGGACGTGACGATTGAGCCGGGACAGACGGTGCTCGTGCACACGGGCATTGCCATGGAGATCCCCGAGGGGTACGTGGGGCTTGTGTATGCGCGCAGCGGTCTGGCCTGCAAGCGCGGCCTTGCCCCCGCCAACAAGGTGGGCGTGATCGATGCGGATTACCGCGGCGAGATCATGGTGGCGCTTTATAACCACGGAAATATCCCCCAGACCCTTTCACACGGAGAGCGCATCGCCCAGATGGTGATCGCGCCGTTCCTTTCGGTTTCCTACGAGGAGTGCGAGGAGCTCTCGGACACCGTGCGCGGCGAGGGCGGCTTCGGCTCTACGGGCAAATAAGCAAGATTTTCAAGAAAGAAGGTACAGGACATGATTCTTCATACGCTTTTCTCGGATCATATGGTGCTGCAGGCTGAAAAGCCTATCCGCATTTTCGGCTCGGGCGCGGGACACGCGTCCGTCACCTTCCTTGGCAAGACCTATGAGGTGGATTGCCAGGGCGGCGATTGGGTGATCGAAATGCCCGCCAAGGAAGCAGGCGGCCCTTATGAGATGCAGGTGAATATTGACGGTGCGGAGCGTACCATCACCGACGTGATGATCGGTGAGGTCATCATCGCGGGCGGTCAGTCCAACATGCAGTTGCCCGTCGGCGCGTGCGTGCCCCCGGTGGAATTTGAAATGCAGGACGAGCCGCTGGTGCGCTACTACAACACCCAGCGTCCCGAGCCCGGTGAATGGCTGCGCCCCGAGTGGACGGTAGCCACCAAGGATAAGGCACGCGGCATGTCGGCGGTCGCCTACTTTGCCGCGATTCGTCTGGCACGTGCCAAGGGCGTTGCCGTGGGCATTGTTACCGCGTTCCAGGGCGCGGCCATTTTGCAAAGCTTCATCCGCCCCGATCTGTACGCGGCCAGCGAGTGCAGCAAAAAATTCACTCCCCAATACGCGTCTTACATGCTCAGCTATCCCGTGTGGAGCCGCCCCGGCATGCTCTACGAATTCCAGATCAAGCGCCTCTCGCCCCTGTCGGTGCGCGCGGTGATCTGGTATCAGGGTGAGGCAAACGGCCACCCCGAGGAAGCCAAAATGTTTACCGAATTGATGCGCATGATGATGACCTCTCTGCGTGAAGCATTCCGCGATCCCTTCCTGCCCTTTGTGCAGGTGCAGCTTGCTCCTAACCAGGACCGCGGCATCGGCACGGTGAAGGCAAGACAGGCGCAGTGGAGAGCTTCGCAGGAGCTTACCGGCCTTGCCATCGTTACCATCGGTGACGTGGGCGAGCCGCATGAGATCCATCCCATCCGTAAGGAGCAGGTCGGCCAGCGCGTGTACCGCGCCCTGATGCACACCGTGTACGGCCATACCGAGATTCCGTACCTCGGCCCTGTGAAAAAGACCTGTACCTATGAGGGCGGTCGCGTGACGGTGACCTTTACCCACACCGAGGGTGGACTTAAGACCGACGGCGACATCAACTGCCTGTACCTCATTGACGAGGCAGGCGAAAAGCACCTTGCCAAGTGCCGCATCGAGGGCGATACCCTTGTCGGCGAGGCGGATATCGCCAAGGCCGTGGGTGCGGAGTTCGGCATGGAGCCCTTCTTTGAAATGCACCTCTTTAACGGCGAGGGAATTCCCGCCGTATCCTTTGAGGACCGATAACGCAAACAAAAAGGACGAGAATTTCTCGTCCTTTTTTGTTTGCTTACATAGAAAGCACCGGCGCATCAAGTGCCTTGGCTTCTTCCTCGTCGTGGGTGACGAGGATCACCGTGCGTCCCGCCACCGCCTCTTTGACGTAGGCGATCACGGCATCCCGCGTTCCCTCGTCAAGCCCCTTGAACGGCTCGTCCATCAGGAGCAGCTCGCCCTCGGCGAGCAGCGCGCGTGCGATGGCCACGCGCCGCCGCATACCGCCTGAAAGCTCGGAAACGGGCTTCTCTTGCGCTTCCCCGTCAAGGAGCAGGGAAGAGAGCGTTTTTTTAATCTCTTCCAAGGTGCGGCGCGGCGCGGCAATTTTGACGTTTTCGATGGCTGAAAACTCGTCGCACAGGCGGTTTTCCTGAAACACGGCCGAGCACCGCGTGGGCACCCCCACGATCTTTCCGCTGTCCGCCGCTTCAAGACCGAGCAGGATCCGCAAAAGCGTGGTCTTGCCACAGCCCGAGCGTCCCATGATACAGGTGATCTTGCCCGCCGCAAAGGTGGCAGAAAAATCCCGAAGCACGGTAAGATGGTCAAACGACTTATTGAGATGGCTCAGCACGACATCCCTCATGTGCGTGTCCTCCGTTTCGTCAGGATCAGCCGCATGCCCCCCACGATCAGCTTTTCACTTGCCAGGCTTGCCAGCACGATGAGCAGAGTCCAGGCAAACAGGGAAGGGGTGTCCATATACAGCTTGGCGCTGTACAGCTCACCGCCGATCGTGCGATCCGAGAGGCCGATCAGCTCGGCCGCCACACCCGATTTCCAGGCAAGCCCCACCGCCGTGGTGGAGGCGGCAAGCAGTGCCGCGCGCACCTCGGGAATCCAGACGTAGCGCAATTTTGCGAAAAAGGACAGGTGGAAGACCGCCGCCATTTCGTGAAGCCCACGGTCGCTTGCCTTCAGTGCTCCCAGCAGACTGTTGTAGATCACGGGCAACACGATCAAAAAGGAAATAAAGACCGAAAGCTCCGCCGCCGACAGCCATACCAGCGCCAGTACGATGAAGGACGCCACGGGCACCGAGCGAATGGTGATCATGTAGGGGAAGAAAAGAATTTCCGCGATCGCAAAGCGCGCCGCGATCACTGCCGCCACGCATCCCACGGCAAGACCAAGGAAAAAGCCGAGAAGAATGCGCGTAAGGCTGTTGAAGAGAACGAGATAGGTGTTCCCCTCGCCCAGCATCGAGAAAAGGCGCGTCCCCACGTCAAGGGGAGAGGCAAGCAGCACCGTGTGCCCCACCGACATGGCCGCCACCTGCCAAAGCGCAAGCGCGATGGCAAAGGCGGCCACGATCTGCAGGGCGCGTACGGTTTTTTTGTTATTTCGCCACATAGTAGAATGTGTCAGCGGGCATCTTGCCGCCAACGGCCTCCGCATTCAGATTGTAGAGGGTCGAGAGGTAGCCCGACAGCGTGGTTTTCATCGCATTCCCCGAAATAAACGCAAGATTGCAGTTCGGCAGCGCGGCCTTGGCAAGCGGTTCTTTGTCCATGATGCCGTACTTGACGATGAGAGGAGCGGTTTCGTTCGGGTTGGATTTTGCGTAGTTGATCGAGGCCTCATATTCCGAGAGGAACGTAGCGACCGCCTCGGGATGCTCCTCGATAAACGCCGTACGGGCTACCAGAACGCCCGTAACGAATTGCGTGCCGTTTTCCAGCTCTGCCCATTCCTCATTGAGGTTCAGCGCGATACGCAACCCTTCGACCTGCAGCTTTGCTGCCGTGGCAAAGGGCTGGGGGATCATGGCGATGGCGTTCTCCTCGGTTTTGAGGAGGGGCAGGATCTCGGTGGCGGCACTCTTCCATTCGATCGTCAGATCGTCATAGTTCACGCCGTTCTCGGCCAGCAGGTAGCGCAGGCCGTACTCGGGGGTCGTGCCCTTACCGATCGCGTAGATCTTTTTGCCAACGAGGTCGGAGAAATCGTTCACGGTGTTCCCCTTTTCCACGATGTTCACCACGCCCAGCGTGTTGATCGCCAATACTTGAATAGCACCGTTTGTGCGGTTGTACAGGGTGGCGGCCACGTTGGCAGGCAGGGCGGCCATATCCAGCTCACCCTTTACCAGCAGGGGCGTGATCTCATCGCCCTTGGCGTAGGTGGTTTTGATGTCGTAATCCTGCTGTGCTGTGCCGTTTGCATCATCCTCGGCCAGCTTCACAAGACCCATTGAGGTCGGGCCGGTCATGCCGGCGATCCGCACGGTCACGTTATCCGCGGGCGCGGGCGTCGTGCAGGCGGTCAAAACGCCCAGCACAAGAAGCGAAAGAACCAAAAGCGTTAGAAATTTTTTCATGATCTATATCCTCCAAATGGCTTTTTTCTTTATTATATACCAAAAAAAGAGGCTAATTGGTTGCATTTGCAACCAATTAGCCAAGAATTTTGAAGCTGTTTTTATAAAATTCGATGAGTCCCTCCGCTTGCATATGGGACAGCTCGCGGGACAGGGCGGCGCGGTTCGTGCCAAGGTAATCGGCAAGCGCGGCGCGGTCAAACGGAACGGTAAAGGTGGCCTTTCCCGTGCGCCGCTTCCACTCGGCAAAAAAGGTGATCAGCTTTTCACGCAGGGTGAGCTTGGAAAGGATCTGGATGCGGTCGTTCATGTCCAGCGTGCGCGCCGCCAGCATGGCGGTAAAGCGGTCGCGCAGACGGAATACAAAGGGATCTCCCGACGGCGCGCGCAGGGGCGCTGTGTGCAGCCACAGCACCTCGCACCCCGTGGCGGTCAGAATATGCACGGGCGCGGCGGGCAGGGCAAGGAAGGCAAGTGATTCGCCAAACGAGCCGCCCGCTTCCACGTTGGCCATCATCATGCCGTGGCCGTCGGAATCGTCGCTGTACACCTGCACCGTGCCAAAGAGCACCACCCCAAAGCAGAGAAGCGGCTCGCCCATACGGTGCAGATACTCCCCTTTGGCGTAGGTGCGCCTGTGTGCCTCCAGAAGCGAAAGCGCGCGCAAAATATCCTCTTCCGATAACCCTTCGAAAAGTCGGTGGCGTAAAAGACAGTCATGATAGGTTGTTTTCATGGTGCGGCTCGCTCCTTTTGTTGCAAATGCAACCGTTTTTTTACAGTATAGCATGTCTTTTTCCAAAAATCAAGTTTTTCTTTTCTATTGACAAAAGAAGCACCTTGTGATATGATGTATTACACAAAAGGAGGTGGCATCATGAGTCGAAGAATGACGATCTGGTTTGCCGTTGCCGCGATTCTCGCGGTGCTTGGCCTTGTGATATTTGTGGGGGTGATGAGTGCCTTGAAATGGGATTTTCGCAAATTGACAACGTCAAAGTATGAAACCAACCGCTACGAGATCGGGGGAGAATTCTCCGACATATCGGTGCTGACCAAGATGGCCGACGTGGTATTTCTGCCGACAGATGAAGCGGTGGCCACGGTAGAATGCTATGAGCAAAAGAACGTCAAGCACACGGTGTCGGTCAAGGACGGCGAGCTGAGCATCGAAGCAAACGACGAGAGAAAGTGGTATGAGTATATCGGCATCAACTTCCGCACGCCGAAGATCACCGTCCGCATTCCCGCGGGCGAGTACGGTGCGCTTTCGGTAAAGTCGAACACGGGGGATACGCGTATCCCCGCTGATTTTAGCTTTCGAAGCATTGACGTGACGGCGACAACAGGCGACGTGGAGCTTCGCGCCTCGGCCACCGAGAATATCCGCATCAAGCTGACTACGGGTGATATCAATCTTTCTGATATCATGGCTCATTCGCTTGAGCTGTCGGTGACTACGGGGGAGATCGAAGCAACCCGCGTTACCTGCGTAGGGGACGCCAGGATGAACGTCAGCACAGGGGATGTCGAGCTTGAGGGCGTCACCTGCGGAGATTTTTACTCAAACGGAAGCACGGGGGATATGTCCATCCGATATCTGTGCGCCTTCGGCAAGCTTGACATTGAGCGCAGCACGGGGGACGTGGAATTTGAGGTCATGCAAGGAAAGGATATTTCCATCAAGACCGACACGGGTGACGTTAAGGGCAGCCTTTCTACGGGCAAGATCTTTGACGCGAAGTCGGATACGGGCCGCGTGCGCGTTCCCGAGTCCGATTTCACGTCGGGCGAGCGTTGCAAGGTGCGCTGCTCCACGGGTAGCATTAGAATTAGCATAGCATGAGAAAACGGCACAGCCAAGGCTGTGCCGTTTTCTTTATTTCTTGCCGCGCTTCGCGCTCGGCTTTCTTGTGGGGGATTTTTCACGGGATACGCGGGAGCTGCGCCGCGCGCCGTTATACTGCACCCCTGTGTTTTTACTTTGTTTTTTGCCGCTTCGCGACACACAAGTCGGAGGCCAAGC
>JAZQWX010000189.1:0-1625 GCA_045632565.1 Eubacteriales bacterium
AGTAACGTGCCGCCGAAGTAGCGGGTAACCACCACGATCACGTCCTGGATCTCTCCCTTGCGAAGGACGTCAAGGACGGGCATGCCTGCCGTTCCCTGCGGCTCGCGGTCGTCGCTGTATCGCGCGGTGTTGTTCTCGCGCAGGACGTAGGCATAGACGTTATGGGTGGCATCGGGGTACTGTGCGCGGATCTCCGAAAGAAACGCAAGTGCCTCGGCCTCGGTAGACACAGGCTTGACGTGTCCGATAAACTCGGATTTCTTTTCTTCAAAGGTGGTGTGCGCTTCACGGCGCACGGTCGTATAACGCATTTCCTCAGCCATCGTCTTCCTCACTTGTCTTGTATTCGGAGGGGTCGGTCAGGTACTTGCGGAACTGCCCGATGCCCGCGCGATCGAGCACTACCTCGACGAGCACGCCCTCATCGGTATAGGACACGTCCTCGACGTTTCCTGCGCCGTAGACGGCAGACAGGCGGCCTTGTTCACTGTAGGGGAAGCAGAGCTGCACCTTCTTTTTGCCGTTCTGGATCATCGCGACGAGGCGGGCGAGCAGGCGGTCAATTCCCCACCCCGTTTTGGCGGACACGAATACTGCCGCGTCGCCCATCGCGGAGGCGTTCGGCAGCTCGGTTGCTGCATCGCATTTATTGAACACGTAGAGGACGGGCTTGCCGGCCGCGCCGAGGTCGGATAAAAGCTCCTCTGTAACGGCGAGATGCTCTTCTCCCTCGGGATCGGTGGCGTCGATCAGCACCATGAGGATATCGGCATACGCGGCCTCCTCCAAGGTGGAGTGAAAGGCTTTGATGAGATGGTGCGGCAGCTTGCGGATAAAGCCGACGGTATCGGTCAGGAGCATGCTGATATTATCGGGCAGGTCGAGGCGGCGCGTGGTGGGGTCGAGGGTGGCAAACAGCTTATCCTCGGGGAGCACGCCCGCGTCAGTGAGATAATTGAGCAGGGTGGATTTCCCTGCGTTGGTGTAGCCGACGATGGCTACCTTCGGAATGCCGCTGCGGTCGCGGGCGGCGCGCATGGTGGCACGCGTGCCCTTCATTTCGTCAAGCTGGGCTTCGAGGGCGTCGATGCGGCGCTTGATATGGCGGCGGTCGGTTTCCAGCTGGCTTTCACCCGGGCCGCGCGTGCCGATCGTACCGCCAAGACGGGAAAGCTCCTTACCGCGACCCATCAGTCGCGGGGCGGTATATTTGAGCTGGGCAAGCTCGACCTGCAGCTTTCCCTCGCCTGTCGTGGCGTGCAGGGCGAAGATATCCAGGATCAGCATGCTGCGGTCGATGACGCGGATGCCGCCGAGATCCTCTTCGAGATTTCTGATCTGCGAGGGAGATAATTCAAAGTCGAACACAGCGAGATCGAGGTCATTTTTTTCGCAGAGATCGCGCAGCTCCTCTACCTTGCCGCTACCGATACAGGTGCGCGGATTATAGGCGGCTTTTACTTGGATGAGGCGCACGACCGCCTCCCCGCCTGCGGTTTCAAGGAGTCGGCAAAGCTCGTCCAGACTACGCTCGCAAGCAGGTGCGGACGCTGTATCCTCCGCGATGGCAACAAGTGCCGCGCGGCTTCCTTTTTGCATTTCTGACATTGGTTCACCCCCTAAAT
>JAZQWX010000190.1:0-1609 GCA_045632565.1 Eubacteriales bacterium
ATACGGCGCGTGTTCGGGGTCTGCTTTTTGAAGATCTCGAACTTCTCGGGAATCAGCTTGGCGTCCTTTTCCTCCCACGTCCACATAATGACGCCGTCAAAGGCATCCATATAGGGCTGGAATTTTGCATCCGCCTCGGCATCCTTGCCGAACTGGTTGGTATAAAGCACCATCCATACATCCAAGGGGCGCACATCGTTGTGGTGGAAGCGGTCGATCGCCTTTGTCAGATCCTCAAAGGGGAAGCCGCCCTCCGTGCCGCGAAAATCGTCAAAGACCACGCAGTTGATGTTCGGAAATTCTCTCGCCTCGTCCAGCACCTGCTGAAGACTACCCTCATCCGTGGCAGAGTGGTTGCACTCCCAGCCCACACGCTGCAATCTTTTGAAGGATTTGTTATACTGACGGCGATTGACGTCGATCTCTACGGGCACCATAAAGGTGTTGCAGATGCCGAGATAGCTGCAGCATTCCATCGGCGTCATACGGGAAACCTTTCTGTTCCCCCACAAACCGTTATAGCGGCCTTCGGGATGCCCCCAAAGCCAGCAAATCTCTCTGAATTTCATAACCGCTGCTCCTTTGCGCATTCGTTGTGAGGGACTTCCCTCTCCTTGCTTTGATTATACCGCAATCACCCCGTCGGAGCAATTGTGATTTGGGACGTTTTTTTGGTAAATAGCGACACCCGTCACAGGGCAAAAAGCTCACCAAGCTCCTCTTTTTTGGGCTGCCTGCCGTACTCTGAGATCTGGAACGCCTCGGCAAACAGCACGCGGTCGGCGGCGTCACCGTATTGCGCGCGCAGCACCTCGCGGTAAAGCACGGCAGAGCGCGCCATGCGATATTCGGGATGGTTGCTCGGTGTAGCGCCGATGTTCAGATCCTCGGGCAGAAGAACACGGTCGCGCGGGATGCGCGGCGTGCGGAACCACTCGGCGCGCGCCTCAGCCCCCTCGGGAACGGTATCCAGCGTGCCCTTGTTGAAGGGCAGCCACTCAAAATACTGCGACTCGTGGCAGCGCAGCACCTCGTATTTTTTGTCCACCACCTCGTCGATCGGCACAAGCACGTCCGCGCGGAAGGGCGGCTCCTTGAAGCGGTCGGAGAAAAAGGCGATCACGGGCATACGGGGCATAATGGGCGTATCGGAACAATAATTCGGCACGGTAAGCAGATAGGAGGCATCCTGCACCAGAAGCGCCGTGTTGCGGTGGTCGGCGTGATAATCGTTATTGCGGTGCGTGATCACAAGATCGGGGGAAAATTCGCGGATATAGCGCACCATACGGCGGCGGTTTTCCAAGCTTGCCTCCACCTCGCCGTCGGGGATATCCCACACATCGTAGGTGATGCCGATCAGCCGTGCGACCTCGTCCGCCTCCTTGCGGCGACGCGCTGCAAGGGCATCGGGAGGCATGGAAAAATGCCCCGCGCGTCCGTCACTGACGGACAGAAAGCGCACCTCGTGTCCGCGCGCCGCGTATCTGAGCGCCGCACCTCCGCCGCATCCGTCCGGATCGTCGGGATGGGCACCGATCATCAAAATTTTCAGCTTTTTCATATGCTTCCCTCCCTTAAGGGCTATTTTCTTTATTTTATCGCAATC
>JAZQWX010000191.1:0-6559 GCA_045632565.1 Eubacteriales bacterium
CCACACGCCCCTCAAACGTGCGCGTCTGCCAGTTCCGCCACTCGCGCAGAACAATGGTATTATAGCAAATCAAGTTGCGTTTGTCAAGGGTTTTGGCGAAAAAATCTTCTTTTTTTAAAAGGTTTTTTCCAAATTCGAAAAACGGCACATTTTTTAAAATTTTTTCGGTTTTTGTCATTTTTTCTATTGACAAATTGATATCATTATGATATAATTATGATATCAAGGAACAAAAAAAGCAACCGCGTCGGCATCTCCTTTCGGCGCGGCGTTCCGAAGCACTGCGATTGTCCCCATGGGACACAGGCGAACAGCGGCTTGGCCGACGAGGGGAGTTCGCCCCCATGACCGCAGCGCGGCGCGCACGTGATGAAAGCAAGGCACGCGCGCGTCGGGACATCCCTTTGAGCATTTGGGAAATTCCCGTGCAGGAGGCAACATGGCAGAGACAAAAAAGCAAGTTCCCCTACGCCTTTCCCCTATTTTATACGAAGATCTTTCCGTCTGGGCTGAAAGTGATTTCCGTTCCATCAACGGTCAGATCGAGTATCTCTTGACCGCTTGTGTGCGTGAGCACAAAAAAAGCGGCCGCCCTACCCCCGGCGACCTGAAACAGGAATAAAAGAACCGATGCGGTGCATCGGTTCTTTTATTTATTCTTCTTGTTCGATATAACGGCGTGCCTGCGTGGAGAACAGCTCACGGTAGCGGCCGTTTTCCATCTTCATCAGATCGGCATGCGAGCCGCATTCGATGACCTTGCCGTATTCCAGCACAAGGATCTGCTTGGCGCAGGTGGCGCTGGAGAGGCGGTGGGACACGAAGACGGTGATCTTGTTCTCTCCAAGGCGGCTGAACTGATCAAAGACCTCCTGCTCGGCAAGCGGGTCAAGCGAGGCAGTGGGCTCATCCAGGATCAGAATATCCGAATCCTTATAGAACGCGCGGGCGATCGAGAGCTTTTGCCATTGGCCGATCGAAAGCTCGATACCGTTTTCCTCAAAGATACGGGAAAGCGGGGTAGCATAGCCGTTCGGCAGTTGGGTGATGAAATCGTGTGCGCTGCTTTCACGGGCGGCATTCTCGATCGCTTTTTCCTCCATGGTGCGGTGTACGTCACCAAAGGCGATGTTCTCTTCCACCGAGACGGCGTATTTTCCAAAGTCCTGGAAGATGATGCCAAAGAGATCGTAGAGGGCGCGGACGTCATATTCCCGCAGATCGTGACCGTCCAACAGGATGCATCCCTCCGTGGGATCATAGAGGCGCGTGAGCAGCTTGATAAGGGTGGTCTTGCCTGCGCCGTTGAGCCCGACGAGGACGGTGGTTTCACCGCTTTCGAGGCGCATATTCACGTGATCGAGCACGCGGCGGTCCGTGCCGGGATAGGCAAAGGAAACGTCACAAAATTCAATGACGTGCCTGCCCTTTTTCGGGATGCGCGGCTCGGCAAGGGTGGGCACGACCGTGGGCTTTTCATTCATGAAGGTCATCATATTGTCGATAAACAACGTGCCTTCGTAGATCGTGCCGGTAGAGGAAACGAGGGTGTTGGCATAGGAGAGGACGGAGGAAAGAGCGCCTGTGTACAGCGAATAATCACCAAGCTCCATAGAGCCCTCAAAGACGTTGTGGGCAACGTAAAGGAACACCACGGCGTTGGCAAGAACCGTGAACAGAGCCACGCCCATATGCCAAAAGCCCTCTTGCAGGATCAGGCGACGAATACCCGCGTAATACTTGGCAAAGACGTTTTTATATTTGCCGATGAAGGTATCCGAGAGATCCATCAGACGAACCTCTTTGACCAAATCCTTATTCACCATAACATGGGCGTAATAATCCATCTGGCGGCGCTCCTTGGAACGGCGGCGCATGTAGAGGAAGGTCTTATGGCGGTAGATATAGTTGATGACCGCGGCAGGAAGCGCCATGGCGAGCACGAGCAGGGGGGCGGCAGGGTGCAGGGCGGCGATGATGGCCACAAAGCTGACCACGCTGATAAAGGCGGAGATCACGCTGAAGGTTGCCGATACAATGGCGATCGGTCTGTGCCCTGCCTCGCGGTTGGCGTTTTCCAGCTTTTCGTAAAACGCGGGGCGGTCAAAGCTGCCAAGATCCACATCCTTTGCCTTGGTGATGATCTTGACGCGGATATGATTGGCGACCAGCTCACCCGCAATGCGGGTGGCCATGGTACAAATACGGCCGCTGATGCGGTTGAAGAATTGGTAAGCAAAGAGGGCAATCAAGAGAAAGAGGATCGGAGCAAAGTCGGCAAGCTCCCCCTTGATGGCAAAGCCGAGGTTGTTCAGTAGCTCTGCCGTGATAAAGGCACCGATGATGGGTAGTGTACCGTCCAACAGACACAGAAGGGCAAGGGTAAAGAGAACGCTTCGCTTGGCCTCCCACACGAGCTTCAATATATACAAGAGGCGAGAGAAAAAGCCAAGCACCACGTCGGCAAGGTATTTCGGTATATCACGAACGCGTTTCGGCTTGGGGGTTGCCGCACCAAAGGGCTTTTTTTCTGTCTTTTCTCGGTTCATAAGCCTCTCCTTTCACAAATATACTGTTATTTTATCATGTTTTTGCCCCTCTGTCAAGATACGTCTTGAAAAGCCGCGCGGAACATGGTACAATAAAGAAAAAACGAGGTACAGGACATGTCTATCGAACGGGTAAGGGCCTATTTTGAAACCAAGGGGATGGCCGATCGCATCCGGGAATTTCCCGTATCCTCCGCCACGGTGGAGCTCGCCGCGCTGGCGCTTGGCTGTGAGGGGGCACGGATCGCCAAAACGCTCTCCTTTTCGCTTGGTGAGCGCACGCTGCTGATCGTGGCGGCAGGGGATGCGAAGATCGATAACCGTAAATATAAGGAACGCTTTGGCGGCAAGGCGAAGATGCTGCCGTTCGAAGAGGTAGAGGCACGCGTAGGCCACGCGGTTGGCGGCGTTTGCCCCTTTGCGGTAAACGAGGGGGTTTCGGTGTATCTTGACTCTTCTCTGCTCCGCTTCGAAACGGTCTTCCCTGCCTGCGGCAGCGCAAACAGCGCGATCGAGCTGACCGTTCCCGAGCTGGAAGCATTATCCGACTCCCTTGGGTTTGTAGACGTGTGTAAGCTGCCCGAATAAACGAAAAAGCCTGCTCTCGGAGCAGGCTTTTTTCTTATTTTATGAGTTCCGCAAAGTCGCGGATGGTGAGGTCGGCGGCTTGTTTCATATCCTCCCAGCCGTAGGCAGAGCCCTCGTCATACATACCGACGGTGGACATGCCTGCCTTTTTCGCGGCGGCGATATTTTCGGCGTTGTCGTCTACAAAGATACATTCCGCGATCGGTTTATCTGCACGCGCGGCGGCCGCGAGGTAAAAATCGGGTTCTTTTTTGGTCATGGCAAAGCTATCGGTAAACAAAAGCTCCTTGAAATAGGAAAGCAGACCAAGGCGCTCAAGGCACGGGCCGACAACGGCGGGCGCACCTGCCGTGAGGACGTAGAGATCGTGTCCCTTTTCCGCGAGGTGGCGAAGCAGAAGGGCGGCGTTCCGTTTAGCAGGGACGGTGGTAAGATAGCCCTCGGCGACGTCGCGGTACAGATCGGCCAGCACCTCTTCGGGTGTTTTGGGAATACCGAGGCTGACAAGGTAGCGCGCGGCGTTGAAATAGCCGATGGGAATGATGGTGGCAAGCAGCTCGTCGGTTGGGGGCGGGGTGATGCCGTGATCGGTGAGCTGCTTGCAGGTCACGCGGACAAGCAGGGGCATGGAATCCACCAGCGTGCCGTCAAAATCAAAGAAATAGGCTTTCATGGTTTACCTCAAAACAAGACAGGCGATGATCGGCAAAAACATCGCGGGGATGCAGTTGGCCACACGGATCTTGGTGATGCCGATGAGATTGAGGGCGATCATCATGATCAAAATCGAGCCGACGATCCCCATTGCTCCGATCATAGAAGCGGACAGGAACGAGCCGAGGTAGTAGAACAGGACAGTCAAGCCCCCCTGATAGACAAGCAGGGAGAGCGAAGAAAGGGACACACCCCAGCCGAGGGTGGAGGCAAGCATCATGGCGGTAATGCCGTCCACGACCGATTTGGTGATGAGTGATGTGTGACTGCCAAGTGAGGAGTCGATCGCGCCGGTCACAGCCCATGCGCCGATGCAGAAGATCATGGTGGCGGATACGAAGGCCTCTCCCACGTCGCCGTTCTTTTGGGATGCGGTTCCGGCCTTGGGGGAGATTTTGGATTTGATATAATTGCCAAGGCGGTTCATGCCGCCGTCGATATGGAGCAGTTCTCCGATAGCCGCGCCGAGGGCCACGGAGATGACGGCGATGATCTCAATATTGTCATTGACGGCGGCGCTTTCGGCTACGCCCTTGATCGCGCCGCGGATGCCGATAACCAGCACGCACATGCCAACGCCTTGGGTGATGGTTTTTGACATGATTTCGGGTATTCCTCTTTTTAGCAGCGAGCCGAGCAGACCCGCTATCAGCACAACGATCGCATTCACGATCGGTCCTGTCATGATCATGGTGACGTTCCTTTCGAGGTGTTAAAAATTGCCGTGCGAGAGAGATATCTGCCCGTTTGGCAGGATATCGAGAAGACCGAACGAGGGGCTTCTGTCATACGGGCGGCCGATGCTGCCCGGATTGAAGGTGTAGAGCCCCGTTTCGCTATCATAGCGAGAATAGGGGGAGTGGGTATGGCCAAAAAGCAGAACGTTTACGCCCCGCGCGGCGGCTCGCGCCTCAGCGGCGGCGATACCGCCCTTTACGCCGAACAGGTGGCCGTGCATAAGAAGCACGTTGACCCCAAAGAGGGTAAACAAATCCTCGTTTTCGGCAGGATAATCCAGAAAGAGGCCATCCATATTGCCGCGCACCGCGCGGATGTCAAGATCGGGCCGCCGCGCGTGCAGACGCGCGATATCGGACAGTCCGTCCCCAAGAAAAAGGACGTGGCGCACATCCGGGTTCAGGGCAAGGGCGCGGAGCATGTAGAAATCCTGCCCATGAGAATCCGAAAAAATGAGAAAACGCATAAAAACCCCTTATTTTTAGGACAAATGACCCTCTCCTTGCATATATTGAAAACAGCACAAGAAAAAGAGAGGTGTGTTTATGAAATTTGATCCAAGTGCTATGTCGGCCCTGCTGTCGCTTGACGATGCTTCCCTGTGGGCGAAGATCGCGGCCATCGCCGCAGGAAACGGTGTGACCCTTTCAAAAACGGTACCGCCGCCCGAGGAGATGAAAAAGCTACGTGCGCTGATGAGCGGAGCGGGGCAGGCAGACGTAGCAAGTGCCATGGCAACGCTTGCGCGCTATAAGCGAGGAAGCAACTGATGGAAAACGAGGGAAAGCCGCTTGGGGGACAGGATCTTTCCGCGCTGGTAGGCACGCTGCTTTCGAACCCTGCCGCTCTGTCGATGCTTTCTTCCCTGCTGGGAAACATGGGGGGAAAGCCGCAGGGCGGTTGTGCCGCACCGCCACCGTGTGAGGAGGGGGGCGCGCCGCCACCGCCTGCTTTACCTGCTCCGCCGTCAAAGCCACGGGATGATCGGGCTTGTCTTCTGGATGCCCTGCGCCCATTTCTTTCCAGCGAGCGGTGCGAGATGATCGACACGCTGTTAAAAATACTTGAGCTGATGGCGGTATTCCGCCGAAAGAGGTCGTAATGTACACACGTGCTTATCCGCCAAAAGACACACCCATCCCCGAAGGATACAGCGGTGTAGCCCTTTGGCAGGGGGCGGCGGAAGAGGAGGAGTCCCCCATCCCCTCCGAGGAAGAAATACATAAGGAGCAGCCAAGTGGGGAGCGGGAGAAGAGGTGTGAGCCCTCCCCCTATACCCCTGCGCCGTCCGAGGCGAAGGAAGAAGATGCCCTTTCACAAAATGCGGACATTTTACTGCTCTTGCTCGCGGCGGTGCTGTTACAGGGGGAGCGTCCCGAAAACGAGCTGGCGATCCTTCTTTTGCTGCTGTTGCTTTGGGAGTCTTAAAAGAGGGTGTATTGGTTGGTTTCGCTCAGTCCCTCAAGGGCTTTATTGCGGCGCAAAAGCTCAATAACGGATTTAGAGATACCGCCCTTGCGCTGCAGATCCTCAATGGAATAGAGTTCCCCGCTGTCGCGCAGACGAACGATTCCCTGCGCGGCCGCGTCCCCCAGGCCTGCCAATGCGGAAAACGGCATGCGAATGCTGCCGTTTTCGGGCAGGAAGGCGGTGGCATCCGATTTCCAGATGTTGACAGGCAAAAAGCGAACGCCGCGGCACATACATTCCCCTGCAAGCTGCAGAGTGGTGATCATTTCCTTTTCCTTCTGGGAGGCCTCATTGCCCTTTTTTTCAAGCTCCGCGATGGTGTTATACACGTGGTGCTTGCCCTGCCCTACGATCTCGGCATCAAAGCCGCCCGGAGCAACGGTGAGGAAGGCCGCGTAAAACTCCATGGGGTAATAGATCTTATACCAGGCAAGGCGGATGGCCGACATGACGTAGGCGGCGGCGTGCGCCTTGGGGAACATGTATTTGATCTTCTTACA
>JAZQWX010000192.1:0-10197 GCA_045632565.1 Eubacteriales bacterium
GATGAGGAATGAGAATTCTGTTTATGGGAACGCCGGATATCGCCGCCACCTGCCTCTCTGCCCTTCTTTCGGCAGGGGAAGAGGTCGTGGCGGTGGTCACACAGGCAGACCGCCCGAAGGGCAGGGGCTATACCATCACGCCGCCCCCCGTCAAGGTGCTGGCTGCCGAGCACGGCATTCCTGTTTACCAGCCCGAAACGCTGCGGGATGAGGCCTTTGCCAAGACGCTTTCCGAGATAGACCCCGATCTGATCGCGGTGGTCGCCTTCGGCAAGATCCTGCCCGAGAGCGTTCTTTCTTATCCGAAATACGGCTGTATCAACGTGCATGCCTCGCTGCTTCCGAAATACCGCGGTGCCGCCCCCATTCAACGCGCCATCATGGACGGAGAGCGCGAAACGGGCGTGAGCATCATGTATATGGAAAAGGGACTTGACACCGGTGACGTGATCATCGCCGAGTCCTTTCCGATCGAAAAAACGGATGACTTCGGCACTGTGCATGACCGCATGGCAGAGCTGGGCGGACGGCTTCTGTGCCGCACCGTTTCTCTTCTTAAAAATGGGGAAGCCACGCGCACCCCGCAGGATCACGATGCCTCTACCTATGCCAAAAAGATCGAGAAGGAAGACTGCCATCTTGATCTGGCCAAAAGCGCTGCCGCGCTTGACCCTTACATCCGTGGGCTCTCGCCCATTCCCCTGGCCTTTGTGCGCCGCGAGAACGGCAAAATGCTGAAGATCGCACGCGCCGAGGTAAAAGAGGGGCATGGTGATCCCGGTACCGTTCTTGCCGTCGATGACGGAAAGAACGGCGGTATCCTTGTCGCCTGCGGAGAGGGAGCGCTGCTCCTTACCGAGATCGTTCCCGAGGGAAAGGGAAGAATGCGTGCCGCCGATTTCGTGCGCGGCAGACAGATTCAAGTTGGGGAGGTCCTTTCGTAAATGCCCTGGTTCTTTATCGACTATTGGTACGTGGTTTTAGTTCTGCCTGCCGTTATTTTGGCCTTTTGGGCGCAGATCCGCGTCAATTCCACCTTTAACAAATACAGCCGCGTACCCACCCACGGCGGCATGACGGGCTATGCGGCCGCGCGTATGGTGCTCGACCGCCACGGTCTGTCGCACGTGGCGGTCGAGGAGGTCAAGGGACACCTGTCCGATCATTTTGACCCACGCACGAACGTCATCCGCCTCTCTTCGGCGGTCTATCACGGTGCAAGCGCCGCCGCTGTGGGCGTTGCCGCGCACGAGGCGGGCCACGCCGTGCAGTATGCGGAGCAGTATGCCCCCATGCGCCTGCGCGCCGCCATCATCCCTGCTACCAATTTCGGCTCGCGGCTTGCATTTCCCCTTCTTCTTATCGGTATTCTTCTTGCCTATCCGCCGCTTGCCTATGCGGGCGTTGCCGCCTTTGGCCTTTCTACCGTCTTTCAGCTGATCACGCTTCCCGTGGAGTTCAACGCCAGCCGCCGCGCCATGGTGGCCATCGGGGACAGCGGTCGCTTCTCGGAGGAGGAGCAGGTCGGCGCGCGCCGCGTTCTCTCTGCCGCCGCGCTCACCTACGTGGCCGCGCTTGCCGTGTCGCTTGCCAACCTGTTGCGTCTTTTGATGATCGCGGGCGGCTCAAACCGTCGGCGTTGAAGGGATATTCTATGGCAGAACAAAACGTGCGTAAAATCGCCCTGCGCCTACTCCGCCGCTATGAGGCAGAGGAGCAGTTTGTCAATCTCATTCTTGCAGATGAGGCCGTGCGCGCCCTCTCGGCCGAGGATCGCCGCTTTTTGACCGCCCTGCTGTACGGCACGGTGGAGCGCCTTGTCACGCTGGATCATGTGATCGACTCGCTTGCCAACCGCCCGGGCGGCATGGCGCCGCATACAAAAAACGCCCTGCGGCTGGGGCTGTACCAGCTGCTGTACATGGACGGCGTGCCGGATCACGCCGCCGTCAACGAAACGGTGGCCCTTGCGGGCAGCCGTGGGGAACGCGGCTTTCTCAACGCCATGATGCGCGCCGCCATCCGCTCCCCCGAAAAATACGCGCCCCCCGCGCGGGAAGCCGATCCCGTGCGCTATCTCTCACTCACCTATTCCTTTTCAGAGGCAGTTTTGTGCCATTTTCTCTCTTTCCTTGATTTGGAGGAAACCGAGGCGCTTCTTTCTGCTTTCAATGAAACAAAGCCCTTGACGCTCCGCGTCAATACCGAAAAAACCGACCGCGCCACCCTGCTTGCCGCGCTCCGCGCCGCAGGCTATGAGGCCGCCGAAACGCCCTATGCCCCCTGCGGCATACGCCTCTTGGCCAGTGCCGATCCTACCGCCCTCCCCGGCTTTGCCGAGGGACTCTTTTACGTGCAGGATGAAGCATCCCAGATCGCGGTGGCTGCGCTTGGCGCACAGGACGCCGCCCTTGCCGTGGATACTTGTGCGTGCCCGGGCGGCAAGACCTTTGGTATCGCGCTGGATATGAAAGATCGCGGCAGCGTGGAAGCGTTTGACTTGCATGAAAGCAAGCTGCCCCTTATCCGCGAGGGCGCGCGCCGCCTTGGCCTTTCTTCCGTTCATGCTTCGGTGCATGACGGCACTCTCCCCCTTGCCTCGCTTGCAGGACGCGCGGATTGCGTGCTGTGTGACGCGCCCTGCTCCGGCCTTGGTGTGCTTGGCAAAAAGGCGGACCTGCGTCACCGCGCCGCCTGCCGCACGGAGGAGCTGCCACCCCTACAGGAAAAGATCCTTGCCGCCGCCGCGACCTACGTGCGCGCGGGCGGTACGCTGGTGTATTCCACCTGCACGCTGAACCCCAAGGAAAACGAGGGGGTCGCGCGTGCCTTCCTTTCCTCGCACCCCGATTTTCATGCCGTACCCTTTGCCGTGGGGGCGCTTGCCGCACAGGACGGCATGCTGACCCTCTATCCCCACGTCCACGGAACGGACGGCTTTTTCATTGCCAAATTTGAACGTACATAGGAACTGTTATGAAAGAATTCACCCTCTCACCTCCCGCGCGCGTTGACGGCAAGCCGGACGCGCTTTCCATGCTCCCCGAGGAGCTGGAAGCACTCCTTGTGTCGCTTGGTCAGCCGAAATACCGCGCGAAGCAGATCTTTCCGATGCTTTCCCGCGGCGTGTCCTTTGCGGATATGACGAGCCTGCCAAAGGATCTGCGGAAAACGCTTGCCGAGCAGTGCGCCGACACCCTGCCGCGCGTGGAGAAAAAGCTGGTCTCCGCCATTGACGGAACGGTCAAATATCTGTTCCGCCTGTATGACGGCGCGTGTGTTGAAAGCGTCCTGATGCGCTATGAGCACGGCAATTCGCTGTGCATCTCCAGCCAGGTCGGCTGTCGTATGGGTTGCCGCTTTTGCGCCTCTACCATCGGCGGTCGCGTACGCGATCTCTACCCCTCGGAGCTGCTGGGGCAGGTCATCGCCGCCCAGCTCGACAGTGGCGAACGCGTGAGCAACATCGTCATGATGGGCATTGGAGAGCCGCTGGATAACTTCGATAACGTCCTGCGTTTTCTGTCACTTGTCAATCATGAGGATGGGGTTTGCATCGGCTATCGGCACATCTCGCTCTCTACCTGTGGTCTTGTGCCGCGCATCTATGACCTTGCTGAGGTCGATATTCCGATCACGCTCTCCATCTCCCTGCACGCCCCGACCGATGAGGCGCGCTCCTCGATCATGCCGATCAACCGCCGTTATCCGCTTGCAGACCTCTTTGCGGCCTGCCGTGATTATTACGCGAAAACGGGACGGCGCATCTCCTTTGAATATACGCTGATCTCCGGCAAAAACGATAGCACAGCAGATGCCGAGCAGCTTGCCGACTGTCTTATCCGCGCCTTCCGCGGTACGGGCGCGCCCCTGCACGTGAACCTCATCCGCGTGAACGAGGTGGAGGGCACGGGCTTTTCCCGCGGTGACCGTGAAAGCGTGCGCGCCTTTGCCGCCACCCTTGAAAAGCGTGGCATCGTGGCCACCGTTCGCCGCCGTCTTGGTGCGGACGTAAACGCCGCTTGCGGCCAGCTTCGCCGTGCCGCCGCGCAAACGAAGCAGGAAAGCGAGGGGACGGTATGAGGGCGTTTGCCGATAGTCACGTCGGCCTTGTCCGCGCGGAAAACCAAGACGTTTTTCGCGTTCTGGAGGTCGAGGGCGGCATTCTTGCCGCCGTGTTTGACGGCATGGGCGGCATGGCAGGCGGCAAGGTCGCTGCCGAGCTCGCCGCTGTCGAATTTGCGTCGCAATTTTCTTCCCGCTGTGCCGAGCTTGCCAAGGGCGGCGCACCCACGGACACCGATCTGCATCACCTCTTCAGCCATGCCGTGTATGCGGCCAACGCCAAGGTGCTGGAGGCCGCCGTTCTCAATCCCGAATGGAAGGGGATGGGCACCACCCTGTGCGCCGCGTACCTTTTGGGGGATACCGCCTACATCGCCAGCATCGGTGACACCCGCGCCTACCTTGTGCGCGGCAAAAACGCCACGTCACTTATGCAGGATGACAGCGTGGTGGCCGAGAAGGTTGCCCGCGGAGAGATGACGTGGGAAGAGGCACGCAAAAGTCACGAACGGCATTTTTTGACCCGCGCGCTGGGCGTTGCTCCGTATGCGGATTTTCATTTTGTTACCCAAAAGCTGCAAAAGGGAGATCGCCTTTTGCTGACAAGTGACGGCTTTTATGCGTATTTCTCGGATGAAGAGATCGGAGAAATCGCAGAAAACGAAACGGCAGAGAGCCTTGTACGCTGTGCGATCGAGCACGCGTGCGAGCGCGGCGGCGAGGATAACGTGACCGTTGCCGTGATAGAGCTGTAAGATCAAACAAAGCAGAGAAAGGGGTGAGGACGTGGAAGATAGGCTGGAGCATATGGTCGGGCAGGTGCTCGATAACCGTTATCAGCTGCACGCCGTGATCGGCGTGGGCGGCTCTGCCGTTGTCTTTGACGGAGAGGATCTCTTGCTTCGTCGCCGCGTTGCCCTGAAAATGCTGCGAAACGGTGCTGCCCCCGCAGACGGCAGCGATCAATGGACGGAAGCTGAGCGCGCCGCGCGCAATGAGGAGGCACGCATCATCAACCGCGGTGCCTTTTTGCGGGAAGCGGATACCGCCGCCGTGCTCTCCCATCCCAACATCGTGTCGGTGTTTGACGTTCTGCCGGACTCCGAAAACCCCTACATCGTGATGGAGTACGTGCAGGGAATTCCTCTCTCCGAGCGGATCGAAAAAAAGGGTTGCCTTGCCGTGCGCGAGGTGCTCTCGATCACGCGTGGGATACTCGAGGCGCTGTGTGAGGCGCACGAGCACGGCATCATTCACCGCGACATCAAGGCGCAGAACATTCTCCTTACCCTTGAAGGCGGCGTGAAGGTCGCGGATTTCGGCATCGCCAAAACCCCCTGGAAGGACCGCTTTCAGTTGAAAGGGCGCGTGCTTGGTACGGTGGATACCGTCAGCCCCGAGCAGGCCTCGGGCGGCCGCGTGGACGCGCGCTCCGACCTGTATTCACTCGGCGTGTTGATGTATCATATGGCCACGGGCGTTTTGCCGTTTCGCGGAGATGATGAAACGGTGGCCTTTATGCAGATCAACGAGCCGCCCAAATATCCCACCACGCTGAACCCCGCCATTCCCGCAGGTCTTGAGCAGATCATTTTGACCGCGATGGAAAAAAGCCCCGATCGGCGCTTTCCGAGTGCCGCGGATATGCTGTTGGCCATCAAGCGGCTTGAGAGAGATCCGCGCCACGTGTTCCGCAGCTTTCGAACCTCCCGCCTGCCCTCGCCTGCTCGTTTTTTTGCACGGCACGGGGTGCTTTTCTTCGTTTCGCTTGGCGTGGTGCTCGCGGCTTTTCTCGTGTATGCGGTGATCCTTTTTACCAGCGTGGCGCCGTTGCCGCGCGTGACGGTGGTGGAGCTGCCGTCTTATACCGAACGCATATACGCCGAGGGGAGCGTGTCGCTTGACCCCCGCATCTTGGTTGAAATTCGGTACGTGTACCGCCCCGACCTGCCCGAGGGCACGGTCATCTCCCAAGCCCCCGCAGGGGGTACGCGCTTAAAGCTGGATGGTGACGCAGACAGGGAAAGCCTGATTTTGTTCATTGCCACGCTTGACCCCAATAAACAGACAGAAACGGATTGACTTATGGAAGAACAGAAGCAAGGAAGAGTCGTCGGCTCGGTCGGCGGTATTTTCGAGGTGCTCACCAAGGACGGCGAGCGGTTTTCCGTGCGCGCGCGCGGTAATTTGCGCCGTGGAGAGGGAAAACTGCTGGTCGGTGACCTCGTGCGCCTTTCTTTGCCGCGCGGCAAGGAAAGCGACGCGGTGATCGAGTCGATCGAAGAACGCAAGAACAGCCTCATCCGTCCCCCGCTTGCCAACCTCGACCATCTGTTCGTGGCTCTTTCGGTGCGCGAGCCCGAGCCCATTCCCGAAACCACCGATAAGCTGCTTGCTATTGCCGAGCATAACGGCATTGACGTCACGGTCGTGATCACCAAGGAAGATACCTCGTCCGCAGGTGCCGAGGAGCTCGCCGCCCTTTATCGCACCGCGGGTTACCCTGTTTTTTGCGTCAGCTCGCTGGATAACACGGGCATCGGGGAACTGGCTACCTATATGAAAGAAACGCTCACGGACGGCAAAATTGCCGCCTTTGCAGGTGCGTCCGGCGTGGGAAAATCCTCGCTGATCAACCGCCTGTTTCCCGATCTGTCGCTGGAAACGGGAGAGATCAGCCAAAAGATTGGCCGCGGGAAAAATACCACCCGTACCACCGCCCTGTATCCCGTTTTCGGGGGAGAGGGCTATCTTGCCGATACGCCGGGATTCAGCATGCTGGATTTCATCCGCTTTGATTTTATGACGTGGGAGGATCTGCCCGGCGCGTTCCGTGAATTTGCGCCTTACCTCGGTGCTTGCCGTTACGCCAACTGCCGCCACGTCAAGGAAGAGGAGTGCGGCGTGCGCGCCGCCCTTGCCGCGGGAAAGATTGCCCCCTCGCGCTATGAAAGCTACGTTTCGCTCTATACGGTGCTAAAGGATAAGAACCCCTACGGAGGGGAAAAATAATTTTTACTTTTTTTGAAAAAACACTTGACAAACTGCAAAAAACGTGTATAATATTGTTGTTATCCTAAGACAGCAGGTTCCCGTAAAGGTGCATCGCACTCTCCTGCCGAGGTGAAGCGTTAATATTTTTGGATATTATCCTTTTCTCGGTCGTGCTATGCCATGCGGGAGAAGGATTTTTTATTTGATACGGAGGTGAAAGAAAATGCCCAGCAGTAAGATTCTTGAACAAAAGCAAAGCATTGTCAAGGAATTGGCTGAGAAGCTGCGTGCCGCACAGGCAGGCGTGCTTGTCAACTATCAGGGTATCACGGTAGAAGATGATACCAAGCTGCGTAGAGAGCTGCGTGCCGCAGGCGTTGAGTACATGGTTATGAAAAACACGCTGACCGGCCGTGCATGCGATGAGGTTGGCCTTGGTGATATGAAACAGTATCTCGAAGGTATGACCGCTATCGCTATCTGCGGTGATGATCCCCTCGCTCCCGCGAAGATCACCAGCGCATACGCAGACAAGATCGAAACCTTTAACGTAAAGGCAGGTTTCCTTGACGGTGAGGTAATCGACGCAGCGAAAGTCGGTGAGCTCGCAACCATTCCGGCGAAGGAAGTTCTGATCGCCAGAATGCTTGGCAGCCTGACCGGCCCGATCCGCAGCCTGGCTTATGCTCTTCAGGGTGTGGTCGACAAGAATGGGGAAGCAGCCCCCGCGGAGGAAGCAGCCGCAGAAGCCCCTGCAGAAGCTTAAGTCAAAAACAATAACGAAAATTTGTGGAGGTATATCACAATGGCAAGCGAAAAGACTACTCAGATCCTCGACCTCATCAAAGGTCTGACGATCCTTGAACTCTCTGACCTGGTAAAGGCAATCGAAGAAGAATTCGGCGTATCCGCTGCTCCTGTTGCAGTTGCAGTTGCCGGTGGCGCAGCTCCCGCAGCAGCCGCTGAGGAGAAGACCGAGTTCGACGTAATCCTGAAGGCAGCAGGCGCATCCAAGCTCAACGTAATCAAGGTTGTTCGTGAGCTGACCGGCCTGGGTCTGAAGGAAGCAAAGGACATGGTAGAGTCCGCTCCTAAGACCGTTAAGGAAGGCGTGTCTAAGGAAGAGGCTGCCGCTATCGAGGCTAAGCTGAAGGAAGCCGGCGCCGAGGTTGAAGTAAAGTAATTTCACCCCGTACACAGGAAAGGAATGGCATGCACCTGTTCATGCCGTTCCTTTTTTCTTTTTATTGGGAAATATATAGGGAAAAGAGGAACAATCCCTTGACATTTCTTTCTTTTTGGTGTACAATATACACGTATGCCACAAAATTCCTATCATTCAGGAGGCGCTATGGACGCAAAGAAACTTGAAAAGCTCGCTGACCTTGCGCGTAACATTCGCGTAGGCGTTATCGAGGGTACGTATCACGCAAAATCCGGTCACCCCGGCGGATCGCTTTCGATCGCCGACATTCTGGCCTACCTCTATTTTGAGGAGATGAAGGTCGATCCCAAAAATCCGAAGGATCCCGCACGAGACCGCTTCGTGCTGTCCAAGGGTCATACCGCTCCCGCGCTGTATGCCACTCTTGCCGAGCGCGGCTTCTTCCCCAAGTCCGATCTTCCCACCCTGCGTAAGATCGATTCTCACCTGCAGGGTCACCCGGATATGAAGGGTACTCCCGGCGTAGACATGACCACCGGCTCTCTCGGCCTTGGTATCTCTGCCGCCGCAGGTATGGCTCTTTCCGCCAAGTACACGGGCGCTGACTATCGCGTTTACGCGATCCTTGGCGACGGTGAAAGCGAAGAGGGTCAGGTTTGGGAGGCAGCTATGTTTGCCGCTCATTACAAGCTCGACAACCTCGTTGCTTTCCTCGACCTCAACGGTCTGCAGATCGACGGTAAAATCACCGAGGTCATGAACCCCATGCCGCATGACGAGAAGTTCCTTGCCTTCGGCTGGCACGTCATCACCATCGATGCACACAACTTTGAAGAGATCGCCGCAGCTCTTGCCGAAGCACGCACCGTAAAGGGCAAGCCCACCATGATCATCGCCAACTCCGTTAAGGGTAAGGGCGTTTCCTTCATGGAAAACCAGTGCGGCTGGCACGGTAAGGCTCCGAACGATGACGAATACAAGCAGGCAATTGCCGAGCTGATGGGGGAGGGTAAATAATATGGCAGAAAAAATGGCAACCCGTGAAGCTTACGGCAACGCTCTTGCCGAGCTGGGTGATAAGTATGATTTCGTAGTCATGGACGCGGACCTTGCTGCCGCTACCAAGACCGGTGTTTTCAAGAAAAAGTTCCCGAACCGCTTCTTTGATTGCGGTATCGCAGAGGGCAACATGATCTCCGCTGCTGCTGGTATTGCTACCACGGGCGTTGTTCCCTTTGTTAGCTCCTTTGCTATGTTCGCCGCAGGCCGCGCTTACGAGCAGGTCCGCAACTCGGTCGGTTACCCCCACCTCAACGTGAAGATCGGCGCAACGCACGCCGGTGTTACCGTTGGTGAAGACGGCGCAACCCACCAGTGCAACGAAGACCTTGCCCTGATGCGTACCATCCCCGGCATGGTCATCATCAATCCCGCAGACGCACAGGAAACCCGTGCGGCTGTTGAGGCAGCCCTGACCTATCAGGGTCCCGTTTACATCCGTCTTGGCCGTGCCGCCGTTCCCACCGTTACCGAGGAAGGCAGCTTCCAGATTGGTAAGGGTCTGGTTCTTGGCGAAGGTAAGGACATCACCGTAGTCGCTACCGGCTACATGGTACATCTGGCTCTGGAGGCTCGTGAGATCCTCGCCGCCGAGGGCATCTCGGTTCGCGTGATCAATATCGCCACCATCAAGCCCCTCGATACCGAGCTGATCGTCGCTGCTGCTCGTGAGACCGGCGCGATCATTACCGCAGAGGAGCACAGCATCATCGGCGGTCTTGGCAGCGCGGTTGCCGAGGCAGTTTGCGAGGCTTGCCCCGTTCCCGTATCCCGCATCGGCGTTCCGGACTGCTACGGCCGCTCCGGCACTGTTCCCGCTATGCTGGAATACATGCACCTCACCACCGCCGACATCGTTGCCCGCGTGCGCGAGGTCCTTGCAAAGAAATAAACCAAACGAAAAAAGGCAGAGC
>JAZQWX010000193.1:0-5872 GCA_045632565.1 Eubacteriales bacterium
ATCAAAGTCCGCGTACCAGGCAAGTCCTGCAAGCGAGAGGATCAGGCTTCCCTCCGAGCCGCTGTGCCACACGGTGGCCAGCACCTCGGAAATGCCTTTGTTCCGACAGGCCTCCAGCGCAGGAATGCTGAAGCGGCGCGAGCGCTCAAACAGCGGGCAGTGCCCACTCCAGAACCACACGCCCCCCGCGAAAATCGGTTCGCCGCCAAGGTAGGTGCGGTGCTTATCGATATTTTCGGCGTAGAATTCCTCGGTGTCGTGGTAATAATCCCAGAACACCTGCTCCACGTTTGCCGGCAATTTGTCGGTCAAGGGGCGCTCAAAGCGCACGCGCAGATCGTAGTCGGTATACCCCGCGATGTCCTTGCCTGCCTGACGGAAGAACATATCGCTCCACATCATGGGGCGAAAGCCGTAGCGGCGCGCCATCTCTGCCACGCGAGAAAGATGCGCAAGGATCAGCTCCTCCCGATCCACATATCCGTTGAGGGCAAGCGAACGCCCCGTACCAAGGTCACGCGTTTCGTCAAGTCCTATATGCAGGCGGCGGGAGGTAAAGCATTCGGAGATGGTTTTCAGCATGTCCTCGATCAGATCGTAGGTAGCTTGCGCGCCCACCAGCATGGCGTTTGCCGTGTCACGGTAGGGAAAGGCGCTGTTCCAATGCAGATGCGTGGCAAGGTGACCGAGCATCTGGATGCAGGGGATCAGCTCGATGCCAAGCATGGCGGCATAGGCATCCAGCTCACGGATCTCCTCTTTTGTATAACGGCCGCGCATGTACCCAAAATAGGGACGCCCCTCGATCTCATAGGTGTCCTCGGTGTACAGCATGTACATATTCATGCCCATGAGCGCCATGCGACGAAGCATGGCCTTGACGGTCGGGACGTTCATGACGGCGTTTCTTGACATATCCACCATTGCGCCGTTCGTGCGGAAGACGGGGCGTTCGGTCACGTTAGCCTCTCGCTTCCCTTCCTTCAGAAGGCCAACAAGCTTGGCAAGCGCGCGGAAAAAGCGCGCACGTCCGCCGCCATAGGTCACGGTGGCCGTTTTCCCTGTCAAGCTAACGGAGCAGATCGCCTCCTCCGCCACGGCAACGGTCACACACACGTCCGCTTCCTGCGGGGCGGTGTACACAAAACCAAGCTCGGGTGCAACGGCGGCAATGCCGCCAAGAAGCTCCTCTGCCTGTAAAAACGCAAGCTTCATGATTTAGCTCCTTTCACACTGTGTGCGGTCAACGTAGCCGCCAAGCTGCACGATACGGCGGCGCAGGGCGGGGATATCCACATTGGCAAGCGTGCTTCCCTGCTTCGCGCACATGGCGCAGGCAATACCCGCCGCCGTTCCCATCGCCATACAGGGACCCATGACGCGTACCGGGCCAAGCGCCTCACGCTCCACGCTGACCGAGCGTCCGACGGTAATGAGGTTGTCCACCCCTACGGGAAGCAGGCAGCGATACGGGATCACGGTGATCTCGGACGCGCGGCGCACGCCGTGATAGGGCTGCAGGCTCGGCTTTTTCGGGTTTGGCATATCCCAGCCGTAGGCCGAGAGTGCCACGCCGTCCTCAAATTCCTTGGCTGTTACCAGATCCTCTACCGTCAGGGTGTAACGCCCCACGATACGGTTGGTTTCACGAATACCGATGGCAGGCGCGATGGCACGCACCGTGGCCGCGCCAAAGCCGGGAAAATGCTCCCGCATGACCGAAAGCAGGGCAAAGTTCTCTTCCCTGCCTGCAAGGATCGCCGCGGAAAGCGAATCCCCGTCCGTGCCGTCTACGCCCACCTGACGGATGGTGTTGATCATATACACGCCGCGCGCGGGCATTTTGACCGAAATAAAGATATCATACGGAAAATTCCATTTTCCCTCCGCCCGCAGGCGTGAAATGATCGCGCGGAAGCGCACGTCCCCCGTTTCCCGCATATAGGCGGCAAGGGCCGCATCATCCACGTTTTCAACGTGCATTTCCAGCGAGGCGGCGGCCATGCCGCCCTCCTCGTCCCCTTTGAGCAGAGGTAAACCAAGATAGGACGAAAGATCTGCATCCCCCGTGGCATCCACAAAGAAGTCGCCGTGCACCGTAAACAGGCCGCTTTTATTATGCAGCACAAGCCCCGTCACACGCTCGCCCTCGGCAATCGCATCCACCACGCTTGTCATGTAAAGGATCTCGACGCCCACCTCGGCAAGCATTTGCTCCAGCAAAAGCTTCATCCCCTCGCCCGAGAATACAAGTCCCGTGCCAAGGGTGGGATACCAACCGTGGGGATTAAGCGAAAGATCCACCTCGCGGGCGTCCACGCCATAGCCTGCTTCAAGGGCGCGGCGTTCGAGCTCCGCAAATACGTCCCCCACACAGGGAAGCATGCGGCCGTCCTCCCCCAAAAGGCGCACACCGAGAACATGGTTGACCATGCCCTGCGTACCAACGCCGCCAAGCGCGGCGGCACGCTCGATCAGCAGCACACGCGCCCCCTCCCGCGCGGCGGCGTAGGCGGCGGCAAATCCCGAAAAGCCACCCCCCGCCACGATGACGGAGTAGTGTCCTTTATCGACAATTTCTTTTTGATAGATCATAGAATCCTCTCTCAAAAAAGAAGTTTTTCTTCATTATACCATAAAAACAAAGCCTTTGATAGCGTTTTTTTGCCGCTTTTTTTACTTGTATTGCTGTTTTACACAAAAAGCGCCCGCCGATCACTCGGCGTCCGCTTGGGCAGATATGGAATTATGCTTCCTTCTTGCTTGTAACCTTTTTGATCACAAACAGGGTAGCGATCGTGAGAACGATACCAAGGGGCAGGCAGATGAAGATGTTCTGCACAAAGCCCGAGATAACGAACATCACAAAGGAGATGGCCGCGACGGTGATGGCATAGGGCATCTGGGTGGATACGTGATTGAGGTGGTTGCACTGACCGCCCGCGCTGGACATGATGGTGGTATCCGAGATGGGGGAGCAGTGGTCACCGCACACAGCACCGGCAAGGCATGCGGACATACCGATGATGAGCAGCTCCGTACCGGGCTCGAAGATCGCGGTCACGATCGGGATCAGGATACCGAACGTACCCCAAGAGGTACCGGTAGCAAAGGCCAGCACGCAAGCGACCAGGAAGATGATAGCGGGCAGGAGCATACCAAGCGCCTCTGCCGAGCCGGACATCAGGTCACCAACGAAGTACTTCGCACCAAGCTCAGCGGTCATATCCTTCAGACCGGTAGCAAAGGTCAGGATCAGGATAGCGGGCACCATGGCGATAAAGCCCTGGGGAATGCAGGCCATCGAATCCTTAAAGGAGATCACGCCGCGCGCGATCATGTAGATCAGGATGGCAACCAGCGCGACCAGACCGCCCCACGGCAGACCGACGGTAGCATCGGTAGCGGCAAAGGCATCAATGACATTGGCAACACCCTCCGACTGGAAGCCGACGTATACCAGCGCGAAGATGCAAGCAACGATCAGGAATACAACGGGAATAACCAGGTCAAGCACGCGACCCTTGGTAGAGGGCTCGACCTCGGGAACCTCATTCTTCTCACCGGAGGTGTACAGGTCGCCAAGCTCAATGGCGTTCTTTTCATGCAGGCGCATCGGACCGTAGTCAAAGCGCATCAGCGCAAGTGCCACAACGAATACCAAGGTAAGCAGAGAATAGAAGTTGTAGGGGATAGCCTTGATAAACAGGGCAAGACCCTCCCCCTCGGGAGCGTAGCCCGAAACGGCAGCAGCCCAAGAGGAGATCGGGGCGATCATGCAGATGGGGGCGGCCGTTGCATCAATGATGTAGGAGAGCTTTGCGCGGGATACGCGCTTGCTGTCGGTCACAGGACGCATGACCGAGCCAACGGTCAGACAGTTAAAGTAGTCGTCTACAAAGATGAGCACACCAAGCAGGAAGGTGGCGAGCATCGCACCCACGCGGGACTTGATGTTCTTCTTTGCCCAGTTACCGAAGGCAACCGAGCCGCCTGCCTTGTTGATCAGGGCCACGATAATACCCAGCTCAACCAAGAAGACAAAGATACCCGCCGTAGCCGAAACAGCATTGGCAAGACCAACGCCCACGATGTTATCCACCGTGCCGGTCACGGAGAAGTTCGATGCCATCAGCGCACCCGACAGGATACCGATAAACAACGAGCTGTACACCTCCTTGGTGATCAGGGCAAGGCCGATAGCGATCACGGGGGGAAGCAGAGCCCACAGCGTACCGCGAACTTTGCCGTCAGCGGAGCAGGTGTCGCAATCCACAAGTCCTGCGCCCTCACAATCCTCACAGGTTTCGAGAGCAACGCCGTCTACCAGACAAGCGCAATCCAGAACACCCTCACCCGCGCAGTCGGGGCAACCAACCGTGCCGTTCGACGCGCCGGTAACACCGACGAAGATCATCACGGCAAGGATCAGCACCGCCGCGACGGCAAGTGTAATCTTTTTCGATTTTGACATAATTACCTCCAAAAAATTCATTTATAAAATGATTTATTCATGATTATAACATACTTTGGCAAAATTTGCAACCTTTTTATAAAAAAAGAGAGATCCAAGGATCTCTCTTTTGTTCACGTTGTCCGTTTTTCGAGCATGTTAAACAGGCGGATCAGTACAGGCGTCAGGATGCCGACGGCAAAATTGCCGATCGCGTGGATGACGTCAAACGGAAATCCCGCCACGATCCAGCCAATCGTTCCCCGAAAGGAAAGCCCGAAATAGGCCGCCTGTACAGGCGCGCACAGGATGCCGAAAGCAAGACCGAAAGCGCCGCCGATCACCATGTACACGGGCGCGGGAAGCGGTTTTTTCGGCAAAAGCATCATGATCCCCCAAGGCACAAGCCACACGTACAGATACATCAAGGCTGTGGAAAAGCTGGGATATATAATTGCCTCGACCGACACAAACACATAAAGCGGCACCAGCGCGCGAAAGCGGTATACGACCGTATAGGCCATTACAAGGGTGGTGACCAGCTCCACGTTCGGCAAAAAGGCAAGCACCTCCTTGGATACGATCATCATCGCCCCCATGAGCGCATCACGCAACAGCGCCCGAAGCTCTTCGTGTCCTTTCACCTTACCAGCCCACCGTCAGAACGTAGGTATAGCTGCCGCCATCCTGGATCTTCAAACCGTCCACGCCGTAGTTCGACTGCTCCGTGCCCTCATACAGCTTCCACCACTCTTGCCTGCTTTCATCGGCCACAATACCGTCCACGGTGGTGACCCACATGCCGTAGATATCTTCTCTGCCCCCGACAAGGCCGCGCGGCTCGATCGCACCGCGCAGGTATTCTGCATCGGTATGCACGGTATACACCGTGGCCTCGTTTGCGCCGTTGATGACGGTCAGGGTGATGGTCTTTGTCCCTTCCCCGACCTCTTTTTCGGCGACAATGGTTGCTCCAAGATCTGTCAGTTTAGGCGCGCAGGACGTGCACGCTGCTGCCGCAATCAGCACAAGGACGAGAACGAGCGAAACAACCGACGTAAGTCTGTTCGTTGTTTTCATAGTCTTTTCTCCTATTATTAAATTTTTCGTCAAGTGCGCGTGTGGCCAAAAGGCCGCCGGACATCGCGGCGTCACACACAAAGGGGCAAGGTCTTCCGACTTACGGCAAGGCTTGCTTTTCTACCTTCCCACGCAAAAGCGCAGTGGCAACGTCCCGTTTGCGGTACGGGACGGAAAAGCTGCCCAAAAAGCCGTTTACGGCGACGGGCTCGTGCAGGTCTTGCACCTGCTTCCCTTTTCCCCGCTTAAGCAACTTCATTGTAACACACGAAAAGGAGAAAAACAAGAGCGAAAACGACAGCTTTTTCGGTTTTTCGTACAAAAAGGGACAGAGAGAAG
>JAZQWX010000194.1:0-20689 GCA_045632565.1 Eubacteriales bacterium
GGAACTGACCACTGGCATGCGCCGTGGCGAAATCATCGGGCTGAAATGGCGTGACCTCAACCTCGCGACAGGCGAGCTCCATATCGCACGGCAGGTCATCCGAGTCAAGGGCGAAACGGTGGTGTCGCAGCCAAAGACAAAATCCTCGATCCGCACGGTCATCCTCGCGCCCGATATGGTGGAGATCCTTGCCGAGCTGAAGCAGACGGCCGTGTGCGAGTGGATATTTCCGTCACCTGTCAACGATGGACAACCGCGCAACCCCACGGCAATCTATCACCGCTTCCAGCTCATCCTCGAGAGAGCCAACTGCAAGCGTGTCCGCTTCCACGACCTGCGCCACACCTTCGCTACGATGGCACTCGAAAACGGTATGGACATCAAGACCTTGTCTGCCATGATCGGCCACGTCAGCGCAGAAACTACGTTGAATATCTACAGCCATATTACGGACACCATGCAACAGCAAGCGGCGGTTCGCATCGACCGGAAAATCGGCGGTACAAACGCCGAAATGCCCGAACCCGAGCCACCCAAGGCAAGTGAACCTACCCCTGCCAAAGCCACGTCGGAGAAGGAATTTGAGCCCTATAAGGGCAAGATACGCAAGAGTGGCACGGGATGCGTCACCATGATAAACGACCACCTCTACGAGGGACGGTTTACGCCCACTAACGCCGATGGCAAGCGAATCTCACGCAATATCTACGCACAGACGAGAGAGGAATGTGAAGCAAAACTCGCGGTGCTGATCGTGGAAATGAAGGCTGAGATAAAAGCGGAGAAAGAGAGAAGAAAACAGGCGGTGAGTGTGTAACGAAAGAGGGCGACCATGACGGTCGCCCCATAGCTGATTATAACTATTTTTGCTATCTTTCTCATTGCAAAATGCGGTAACGTGCATCTTTTTGAAAAAGATGCACGTTACATATTGACAATCCGCATTATCTATGGTATACTATTGTTGTAATTTCAAAGGAGGAATCCCTATGTTAGAATTTATTGTAAATCGCTCAAAGGATTTTAATGTTGGGTACTTTGTCAACGAGCTTGCGGACGCTTCAAAAAATCTCGGCATTTTGGAAGCCAAAATTGATTCGTATCAGTTTGATGGCATCCTAATTCCTATGCTTCAAAAAAAAGAAGCAATATCTTCAATGTATATAGAAGGTACACAAACCACCATTACTGATGTTTTGAAGAGTGAGATCAACCCTCAGCCAAGCGATGATAAGATTCGCATTGAAGTTCGAAATCACATCAGAACTTTGATTTATGGTGCCGATCATCTTCGCACTGGAAAATTCACGCATTCATTTATGAAACAAATTCATGAGTACATGATGACGGATATCATTGCTCCCGGTCTTGAAAAAACCTTGGGAAAATATAAGTCAACGGACAATCAAATTAAAAGCTCCACCGGCACAATAGTGTACATCCCACCAGCAGCTTCGGAAACCAAAAAATATATGGATGAACTGATTTCGTTTATGAATAATTCCGAGGACAACCTTAATCCGTTAATCAAGGCTGCGATGATCCATTCCCAATTTGAATCCATACACCCTTTTTCTGACGGAAACGGACGTATTGGGCGAGTATTGATCAGTTTATATCTTTTCAAGGCCAAGGTTATCAACTTCCCGTTTTTCTATATCAGCGAAGCCATCAACATGGACAAAGCGGTATATTATCGTATGCTTACCGATTCAAGAACAAACACCCTTGATGAGTGGATAAAGTACTTCCTCCACAAGGTGTCAGTGCAAACATTAAAACACATCGGATACATCGATGCGCTAAATGCGTTGTATACAAAAACCAAGAACACGGTTAAGGAGTGTATCAACAGCCCTAAATTTGATGAAATCATCGAGTGCCTCTTTACTCATCCCGTACTTAATGCAAATATGTTGGAAGATGAACTGGCAGTATCTCGCGGACAGGTTGTTCGATATTTGAACGCACTTGAAGAAAAACGGATATTACTGTGTGATGACCGGAAACGATGCAAAACATATTATTTTGCAGAGTTGCTTGATCTTGCCAGAGGTACATAAGCAGCTTCAGCAAGTTATCATTGCGTGGCAACTTCGATCACACTACACCAAACTAAAACAACAGCAAAAAAGGAAAGCCCTGTCAAGGGCCTAATCTTGACAGGGCTTACGGAAGCAATATCAAGGATATCATTTCCAATATGTGTAGATGATATTATACCACAAATGACGCTAAATGTCAATTGCTTTTGGCAAATTTGAATTCTGAGGAGTGAAAAAAATAGGAATACTGCTCTTTTCTGCTTTGTTAATATATCTTTACGAGGTGATTATATGCTAATTAAGCAAACACGTATTAACAGTTGCAGTTATTTTGCGGCAGCAGTACCCAATGCACCTGTGTACATTAGGGTTGAAAATGTCGGACGCTTTGACAGTAAGCTTAAAGCCTTTGGTTTCAAGGAGTCCGACCCAAACGGCACTACCATATTACCGTGTTGCGTAAATCGTTGTGCAAAGAAAAATGCCGAGCCGTTTTATACCATTGATAAAAGCCTTCCTTTGGAAGACTACACTCAAACGGTCTATTGGACTCGATATGAATGGGCAGGAAGAGGTGAACTTAATCCTGTTACCGAGTTCTCCTTCATTACGAAAAAACGCTATCATAGGGACTATTATGCTCCGTACTCGGTTAATTTTACACTAATTACGGAAGCAGATTCGCCCTACATTGTCTCAGACCCTATCCTGTATTCAGACGATAACAAGGACAAACTATTAAACACGGTCAATATATTGCTCGGCTTTTTCGGGGAATGCACGATAGATTTTGCTGAGCAAGAGCGCGAAACTAAACGAGTTATTGTGAATTGGGATATTCTCCCGAAGGGGGAGTATCCGTGGAGTGCCATTAAAGATACTCTGAAAACAATCTCAAAAGGGCAGTCTAATACCAGAACGGAAATGATGCTCCGAAACTGCGAAGCAATTTTTGCCAAGCAACCGGATTTTGTCGCATACGGAAGGTCTGGGTTTAAGGGGTATGCCGTGTTTGGATTCAAAGACAAAAACCTGTATGTTCTCGAAAGCGCTCTCCCTAACAATGCCACGTATATCTTGCAGAATGATTGGGAAACAATTTCTCAATTATCCAAGGCTCAGATATTATCTCGTGGACTACACAAAGAACGCATCATTCACGCCGAGAACTGGCAACAGAAATTCGATGAAATTGTAGGAGGATAAAATGGGTAAGAATCAGCATGTTACGCCACATCCTCAGGGCGGATGGCAAGTAAAAGGAGCTGGCAATCAGAGAGCAACAGTGCGCACCGAAACTCAGGCAGCAGCAAGGGCAATCGCTCGAGAAATTGCCATAAACAATAAATCCGAACTTGTTGTTCATGGCACTGACGGTCGTATCCGCGAAAAGAACTCATACGGTAACGATCCGTGCCCACCAAAGGGATAATAAAAACAGGGATAGTCACTTTGGTGGCTATCCCTGTTAAATATTCAAGCACATTACACATACTGCCACAAGGCGCTAAATGATTGTTGTAATTTGTCTTATTTCAAATATTGTGAAGCTGAATACAAGAGAAGAATTTGATACCAAGACACGAAAGGGATGCGAGGAAAAACTCAGAGAACTGATAAAAACAATGAAAGCCAAGGGTGCAGTCAACAAGTCAAAACAGGCATAAGGAAAGTGGCGACCATGAACGGTCGCCCCTCAAAATTTGCGTCGGAATAAACAAAGAAAAAGGCTTCGAGAGTTGCCTCTCAAAGCCCGATGGTCGGAGTGACAGGATTCGAACCTGCGGCATCGACGTCCCAAACGTCGCGCGCTACCAACTGCGCCACACCCCGATGTGTGATTTTTATTCGATTTTGGGTCAATTTCTGTAAGTGGCCAAATCTGTGGTCAAACCCCTTAAATTGGGATTTTTGCGAGAGAGGATAGTGCCGAAAAAGCCAGTGTTTTCAAGGGTTTTCGGCGTTTTCTGCTTCGGAATACCTTGGGGGCGGTGTCTTGCTCCCAAAGCAAGCGCGCTACCAATTGCGCCACACCTCGTTATATTTTGGGGACAGGAGCAAGCGTTCTTCCTGTTGCGACTGGGGCTCCGACTTCGCAGAGCTCGTCGATCGCCAAGTCGCGGCCACTCGCTTTTGCTCGCTTCATCTGCCACCGGCAGCGCTCGCAACGCTCCCCAATTGCGCCACACCTCGTGAAAGTACAAGGGTATTATAGCCTTTTTTTGCTTGTTTGTCAATATCTTTCAAACAAATTGGTTGTTTTTGCCAAACAAAATTGACAAAAGCGAGATATGGTGATATAATAAATATGTATGACCAAAAGTGACGTAAGGGACGTGAAAATATGGGAAGCGGTATGCGAATATTAGGAATAGACCCGGGGCTTGCCATCGTGGGTTGGGGCATTGTGGAACGCGTCAACGGTATGACCTTCCGTCCTGTTGCCTACGGCTCGATCAACACCCCCGCTCATACAGAAGTTCCGTATCGTCTATCCCTGATCTATAAAAACTTAAACCAAATTATCGAAAAGTATCACCCCGACGAAATGGCGGTGGAGGAGCTTTTTTTCACCAACAACCAGACCACGGGTATCGCGGTAGCTGAAGCGCGCGGCGTGATCCTGCTCGCCGCCGAGCAGCATAACATCCCCGTGGCGGAATACACCCCGCCCGAGGTCAAGCAGGCGGTGGTCGGTTACGGCAAAGCAGAGAAGCACCAGGTCATCGACATGGTGACGCGCCTTTTACAGCTTCCCGCGCCTCCAAAACCGGATGATACCGCAGACGCGATCGCTATCGCGCTATGCCACGGACAAAGTGCAGGAGCTATCCTGCGCGCCATTGATAAACAACGCTGATAGAGGAAAACATCATGTGGACAAGCAATACATGGAAAGACTATGAACTGATCGATGCCTCGGACGGAGAGCGCCTTGAGCGCTGGGGAAAATATACCCTCATCCGCCCCGATCCGCAGGTCATCTGGCACAGTGATAAAAAATCCCCGCTTTGGAAAAAGGCAGATGCCAGCTATCGCCGTTCCCGCACGGGAGGCGGCGCGTGGAGCGAGAACAAGCTTCCCGAAAGCTGGAACATCTCCTACCGTGATCTCACCTTCCGCATCAAGCCGATGGGCTTTAAGCACACGGGCCTGTTTCCCGAGCAGGCAACCAACTGGGATTGGTTCTCCGAGCTGATCCGTAATGCTCACCGCCCCATCAAAGTCCTCAACCTCTTCGCCTATACAGGCGGTGCTACGATTGCCGCCGCACGCGCAGGCGCTTCCGTCTGCCACGTGGATGCCGCCAAGGGCATGGTATCCGCCGCACGCGAAAATGCCGCCCTCAGCGGCCTGCAGGATGCTCCTATCCGTTATATCGTAGATGACTGCAAAAAGTTCATCGAAAGGGAACTCCGCCGCGGAAACCGCTACGACGGCATTATCATGGATCCCCCCTCGTACGGGCGCGGTCCGACCGGCGAGGTTTGGAAGCTCGAAGAGAATATCGACGCCTTCGTTGCGATGACCGCAGGACTGTTCAGTGAAGCCCCCCTCTTCTTTTTGCTCAACTCCTACACCACAGGTCTTTCCGCATCGGCGATGCGCTATCTCGCGGGACTGCATCTTTTGCCGAGATTTGGGGGAAAAGTGGAGGCAGAAGAGCTCGGCCTGCCCGTCAGCATGACGGGGATGGCCATTCCGTGCGGCAGCAGCGTTCGTTGTACATTTGTTTAAAGGAATAAAACATTGAATAATTTTATTGAAGCAGAAAATATTTCCTTTGCCTATATCGAAGACAAGGGAGTGCGCCACCCCGCCTTGACCGGCGTTTCGGTGACGGTTGCAGAGGGCGAGTACGTAGCCATTCTCGGCCATAACGGCTCGGGAAAGTCTACGCTTGCCAAGCTGCTCAATATGATCCTTGTGCCGGATGGCGGTGTGATCCGTATCGGCGGCAAGGACATCACCACCCCCGATTTTTCGGAGGATGAAATGTTTGCCGTCCGACGGAACGTCGGGATGGTATTTCAGAACCCGGACAACCAGCTCGTTGCCACTATGGTGGAAGAGGACGTTGCATTCGGCCCTGAAAATCTCGGAATTCCGAGAGAAGAAATACGGCAGAGGGTTGATTCGTCCCTTGCAGCTGTCGGCATGACCGACTATGCGCGTCATGCGCCCCATCGCCTGTCGGGCGGACAGAAGCAACGCGTGGCGATTGCGGGCATTCTTGCCATGATGCCGCGCTGTGTGATTTTTGATGAAGCCACCGCCATGCTCGACCCCGCCGGTCGACGCGAGGTGCTTTCCATCATGGACAAGCTCAATCATGAGCACGGTATCACCGTTTTGAATATTACACACCATATGGATGAGGCCGCGCGTGCCGATCGTGTGATCGTTGTCAATGACGGAACCGTCTATATGCAGGGATCGCCCGAAGAGGTCTTTTCGCGCGTCAATGAACTGCACCGCGTCGGTCTGGAAGCCCCCCAGGAAACCGAGCTGATGGAGCTTTTGCGGCGTAACGGTTTGGATCTGCCCGCCGGTTGCGTGGATTTTGACGCCTGCGTGGATGCACTCGTGCACCTGTATGAAGGAGGTGCGCGATGAGCATTCTCGAATTGCGTGACGTTTCCTTCGTTTACGGCGAGGGAACGCCCTTTGAAATCACCGCCCTTGACCACGTGGATCTTTCCTTTGAAAAAGGGGTTGTAACCGGTCTGATCGGTCATACGGGCTCCGGAAAATCCACGCTTGTGCAGCTTCTTAACGGCCTGTTGCGTCCCAAAGGCGGAACGGTCCTCTTGGATGGCCGGGATATTTGGGAAAAACCAAAGGAAATTGGTAAGATCCGCTACCGCGTAGGCTTGGTGATGCAGTACCCCGAATATCAGCTGTTTGATGAAACCGTGCGTGCCGACATCGGCTTCGCTCCCCGTAATATGGGGCTTTCTCCCGAAGAGGTGGAGGCCCGTGTGCAGGAAGCAGCCTCTTTCGTAGGGCTTGATAAAGCACTTCTCGACCTCTCGCCCTTTTCGCTGTCGGGCGGTCAAAAGCGCCGTGCCGCGATTGCCGGTATTATGGCAATGCGCCCGGACGTGCTTGTGCTGGACGAGCCGGCGGCAGGCCTTGATCCTCTCGGTCGCCGTGAAATTCTCGGCGGTCTTCGCGCTTATCAGCAAAAAAGCGGCACGACGGTGATCCTTGTCAGTCACAGCATGGAGGATATGGCAGAATACTGCGACCGTATCGTAGCCTTGAACCATACTCGCGTCTTTGCAGAGGGCAGCGTGGAAGAGGTCTTCTCCCGTGCGGCAGAGCTTTCCGAGATCGGTTTGGATATTCCGCACATCGCACGCGTGGCACTTGCCCTGCAAAAACGCGGTATCCCCCTTACAAGAAGCCTATACACCGTGGAAGGAGTTGCGTCCGCCTATCTTCGCGCTCTTTTGACAAAAAACGGACCAATCGCCTCGGGAGAGGAGGGAATTGACCGTGCTTAAGGATATCACGCTTGGACAGTATTTCCCGGGTGATTCTCTCATCCATCGCCTTGACCCGCGCGCCAAAATGATCCTCTCCGTTATCTATGTAGTCGCCCTGTTTTGCGCGCACAACGTCCTCTCGTTTGTCTTGCTTACAGCCGTAGCTGTCTTGGTGGTGCTCATCAGCCGCATTCCGATCATGACCGTTTTGCGGGGTCTGAAGCCGATCGTTTTTATCTTGATCTTTACGGCGGCCATGAACCTGTTTTTGATCTCTTCTGCGGAAGAAGCACCGCTTCTTGAATGGAAGATTTCGGCTATTCCGTGGTTCCGTATTGCCATTTACCGTATCGGCATTCTGCGTGCGATCTTTACGGCACTGCGCGTGCTCCTTCTCTTGGCGGTCAGTAGCGTCTTTCTCACGTATACCACCTCTCCCATCACCCTGACCGATGCCCTTGAGGATCTGATGAGGCCCTTGCGGGTCTTGCGCGTGCCTGTGCACGATATTGCGATGATCATTACCATCGCGCTTCGCTTCATTCCCACGCTGATTGAAGAAACCGATAAGATCATGAACGCGCAAAAGGCGCGTGGCGCGGATTTTGCATCCGGCTCACTTGTCCGCCGCGCCAAGGCCTTGATCCCTGTCCTCGTCCCCTTGTTTGTATCCTCCTTCAAAAGAGCAGATGATTTGGCCATTGCCATGGAATGCCGTTGCTATCGCGGCGGAGAAGGGCGTACCAAGCTGAACGCGCTGCATTATGCCAAGCGGGATCTCTTTGCGATCCTTTCTGTCATCCTGTTGCTGGCGATGGTTCTTTTCATCAATTACCTCAGTCCTCTCGGAATCGGGATCTGAAAGGAGTTCGGATATGCGTTATCTCGCCTTGGTGCGCTACGTGGGAACGAAATTTTACGGCTTCCAGGTGCAGCCGAACCGCCGCACGGTACAAGGGGAATTAAACCGCGCAACCGAGGCTCTGTTCGGCATGCCCTGCTTCATTACAGGATGCAGCAGAACGGACAGCGGTGTGCATGCAGAGCAGTTTTGTCTGTTGATCGAGCCGCAGGATGAGGCAAAAGCTGCCCCTGTGCCGCCCGAAAACCTGCCACGCGCGATTGCCGTCCACATGCCGCCCGATCTATCCCTGTACGCCGCGATCGAAGCCCCTTGCGGCTTTCATCCGCGTCATCACGTCAAAGAGAAGGAATACCGCTACGATATCTGGAACGGCCCGACGGCTAACCCCTTCTTTGCCGACCGCGCGTGGCATTATCCGCGGTATCTTGACGACAAGGCCATTGCAGAAATGAACCGTGCTGCTGCCCATTTGGTCGGTCGCCATGATTTTCACGCCTTTATGGCAAAGGGCTCGCAGATCAAGGATACCACCCGCACCGTGTTTTCCTGCTACTGCAAGCGGGAGGGGGAGCTTGTGCGGATGTATATCCGCGGTGACGGCTTCCTCTATAACATGGTTCGTATCATCATGGGAACGTTGATCGATGTTTCGCAAAACCGAATTCTGCCCGAAAATATTCCTGGCATTTTGGAAGGCTATCGCAGGGTAGAGGCAGGAATGACCGCCCCCGCATGCGGCTTGCACCTTGCCAAGGTGATATATCCCGAAGGTCTGTGTGACGAGCTGTACCGTTAAACTTACGTATAAAAATAAAATGGCAAAGCAGACTTTTGTCTGCCTTGCCATTTTTTGATCCCTTTTCTTTTTTTGAAAACAGGAAATACTGTAAAAGAAAGATTACGAGGTCAAAAGCATGAAGCATCAAACCAAAAAGCGAAAGGGTATTCTATATTTCAAAAGAGCCTGTATCCTGCTCACCGTCATAGTGGCACTTTTGCTCTTTTTTGTTCTTTCCTTTGGCGCATATCTCTATCATCATATAGATTATACGGCAGATGAGGCTTTGTTTGAAGCCGCAAGGGGAGATCGGGTGTCCCGCATCTACTACGATGCCGATACAGGGGACGCGCCGTATTCATTTCATCATACAAACGGATTGCCAAGCACCTACACGCCCGTTGAATGGGAAACAGAGCGGATCGTGGGAGAGGAGAATGGCGTTTTTTGCCGATATTCGGATGTTCCGCAGCACTTAAAAAATGCCTTCGTGGCGATCGAGGATAAACGCTTCTTTTCACATGAGGGAGTGGATTGGTGGCGCACGGCAAAGGCTGCCTTGAATTATCTTCTGCATTTTGATGGTCGGTTTGGCGGTTCTTCTATCACACAGCAGGTCATCAAGAACATTTCCTCGGATGATGCCCTGACCGTTTCGAGGAAGGCGAGGGAGATCTGCCGCGCCATCCACTTGGAAAAAAACCATTCCAAGCAAGAAATTCTGGAGCTGTATATGAACATCGCGCCCATGTCGGGCAGGTGTGTGGGTGTGGGGGCGGCGGCAAAGCTGTATTTTGGCAAGGACGTTGGCGAGCTGACGCTGGCAGAGTGCGCGACCATCGCGGCAGTTACCAATTCACCCCTGCGCTATGATCCTATTGCAAATCCTGAAAACAATCGAAAACGCCGTGATTTAATATTGTCGCAAATGCAAAAGCAGGGGATGATCGGAGAAGAGGAATGCCGCGCGGCGCAAGCGCTTCCCGTGGAAACCGTTACGGAAAAACAGCCATCTGCCGCCATTTATAGCTGGTATACCGAAACGGTGATGGCGGATGTGGTGGCTGACTTGATGCAGGAATACGGCTATTCCAAGGCGGCCGCCGAAAGATTGGTCTATGGTGGTGGGCTTTCTATATACACGCAAATGAACAAAGAAGCCCAGGAATATCTCGAAGCTTATTTTGCCGACTCTGCCAATTTTTCAACAGAATTTCGAAACGGCCTGCACATGTCGATGGCCATTACGGATCCACGGACTGGTGACCTCTTAGCCATTGTTGGGGATGTCGGAAAGAAAAATACCAACCGTCCTTTGCATTATGCATTGGCCCTGCGGCCTCCGGGGTCGGCCATCAAGCCGCTTTCGGTGTACGCCCCGGCATTAGAGGAAGGGCTTATTACTTGGGCAAGCGTCTTTGATGACGTTCCCGTCCGTTTTTTGAAAGGGGAAAGAGGATATACCGCTTGGCCGCACAATTCGCCGTCGGTATACAGCGGACTGACGGATATTCAGAGTGCCGTTGCGTTTTCCAAAAATACCGTAGCAGTTCGGGTGCTCGGGTTGCTTGGCGAAGAGCGTTCCTTTGACTATCTTGCGGAAAAAATGGGGCTGTCTACACTCGTTCGTGAGAAAACGGTGGCAAGCGGCAAGAAAAACACCGATCTTGCCGCTGCCCCGCTCGCCCTTGGACAGTTAACGGATGGCGTCAGCTTGCGTGCCTTGGTTGGGGCGTACAGTAGCTTGGCAAGTGGCGGGGATTATCACGCGCCGCGCTCCTATTCGCTTGTGCTTGATCGTTACGGTAAGGTTCTTTTGTCAAAACGCCCGCAAGCGCAGCATGTTTTTTCAAGAGAACATGCGTATATTACCACAGAACTGCTTCGCACGGTGGTCAGGGAGGGAACGGCATCCTCCCTGACGCTTGGGGACAGACTTCCTGTTGCCGCCAAAACAGGCACGTCCGGGAACACGCGCGACAAATGGCTTGTGGGGTACACCCCCTATGCGCTTGCCGGCGTATGGTGCGGATATGAGGATGGAAGTACACCTGTGCCAAGCCGTGCGGAAAAGGCGCATATGGCCGTATGGGATGAGGTGATGACCGCCTTGCATCAACGGGGCGTTTTCGGGCAACAGGCGCGCACGAACGTCTTTTTGACACCGCCCAATATCGTTCGGGTCGCTTATTGCCGAGATTCGGGAGATCTGCCGTGCGAGGCATGCCGCGCAGATCCGCGCGGAGAACGGATCGCCTACGGTTATTTTGTGCGCGGAACAGAGCCGAGGGAAACGTGCAGCCGACATGTTCTTGTTCCGTATGACGAGATCGGAGGTGGAATTGCAAGCGATCTGTGTCCCGAAGGGCAACTGAAGCACGTAGGTCTTCTCTCAAAATTCGATAGAAATTTCCCGGCAGAGGTATACGTCACAGATGCTCAATATGAATATTGGCCCACGCGTGAGAAGGAGGGGCTCTTGCAGGATGCACCGATCTATCACGGAAAAAGTCGCGTAAAGGAAGGCGAGGAGTTTCATCGCCCTTGTCCCATACAGCATCTTCCCCAAATAAGGAACGAGGATCTCGATCCCTTTGCATTCTTTCGCCGTTATTTTAAAAAGGGGAGAAAAAGCTCTTGACTTTTTCGTTTCAATACAGTATAATAGCGGTGAAAAGAAACAATATGTAAAGGAGAAAACGTTATGAAAAGCATTATGATTCGTCTTTCTACCATCGAGGATATCCGCAACTTCGTTTCCGCTGTTCTGTCCTTTGATTTTGAGATGGACCTTCGTTCCGGCCGCTATCTGATCGATGCCAAATCTATCATGGGTATTTTCAGCCTGGACCTCATGAATCCCATTGAGCTGATCGCGCATACCGAGGATACGGATGCCCTTATGGCCAAGATCGCTCCCTTCGTGGTGAAATAAACGAAAAGTAAAAACCGCCGATCGCTCGGCGGTTTTTTTATCCCTTATGTAGTTGTCGGTATAGCTCGCTCTTGGATATCCCAAGCTCCTTAGCGGCCGCCTTGATGGCATCCATGCGTTCCATTCCCGCTTTTGTGAAGTAGGCCACCATCTCCTCGCCGGTCATGCCGTCGGTGGGGGAAGGGGTCTTTTTTTGCGGCGCGATGCCAAGAGCCTCGCCGCCCTCCAGGATCAGAACGTACTCGCCGCGCGGTTTGTTTTCTTTGTAAAAGGAAATCGCGTTCTCCAAGTCCGTTCGGAATATTTCTTCATTAATCTTTGTTAATTCACGGCAGATCGATATTTTTCGGTTTCCAATCGTTTCTTCCAGATCCTGCAACGTATCTGTAAGACGGTGCGGCGCTTCGTACAGGATCATGGTTCTTTGCTCGAATTTCAGTTCCTCCAGGCGCTCTCTGCGCGCACGATTGTCAGTCGGTAAAAAGCCCTCAAAGGTAAAGCGCGCCGTGGATAGGGCAGAGAGTGCCAAGGCCGTGACAGCCGCACAACAGCCGGGAATCACGGTAACGGGAACGCCGTGCTCCGCGCAAAGCACCACCAGATCTTCTCCCGGATCGCTGATGGCGGGCATGCCGGCGTCCGTTATCAGGGCACAGCTCTCGCCTGCTTGCAATCTTTGAAGGATCAGCTCGCCGCGCTCGCGCTTGTTATGTTCAAAATAACTGATAATTTCCTGCTTTATTTCAAGGCAGGCGAGCAATTTGCCGGAATTTCTTGTATCCTCCGCCGCCACAAAGTCTACTTCGCGCAGAACCTTTTTGGCACGGTCGGTCAGGTCGGCCAGATTGCCGATCGGGGTGGCGACAAGATACAGCATCCCGCCTACTGTTTTGTTTTTTTCTTCTTGTACGTTGCTCATTTCTCATTCCTTGCTTTGCGGCAGGAGGCCACGTTCCATGACGCTGTCCATGTCGCTTGTATAGGTTTGTGTGCCACTTTGATACAGGATCAGCGGCCGCGTAACGCGGATGCCTGGCTTGCCGCCTGAAATTCCCTCTACCAGCACCATAGACGGCGGTGCGCTCTCCTTTGCGTGAACAAAGGTCATGCGCTTCGGCTCCAGCTTCGCTTCACGCATGGCTGAGAGGAGATCGATCAGCCTGTCCGTTCGATATACGCAGTAAAAATGTCCACCGTAGCGCAAGACGCGTGCCGCAGCGGCACAAAAATCGGTAATGCCGCCGTGCACCTCGTGACGGGCAATGTTTTTTTCTTCCGCCTCGTTGGCCGCACCGCCCGTGTGCATGTAAGGGGGATTGGAAAATGCGATGTCTGCCGTTCCGCGCTCCTCGCCCTTTGCGGCAAAATCTCGCACGTCCAAGCAGCATGCGTGCAGACGGTCGGAATATCCGTTAAGTGACGCGTTGCGTGCGATCAGCTCGGCGTAAGCAGGCTGGATCTCAACGCATATCACGTCCCGAAATTTTTCCTTTGATAGGGCGAGCAGGGAAATGATGCCGCTTCCGCCGCCAAGCTCTACGGCGTGCGCCCCCTCCTTGCCCGATATGTAGGAAGCAAGAAGAAGCGCATCTGTTCCAAAACGCAGGCCGTCCTTTTTCTGGATCAGGCGGATGCGGTAATTGACCTCATCGATCTGCTCGTCGCTTCCGATTGCGATTGTGTCCATGTTGGCTCCTTTTGAGAAAAACGGAGGGGAGATTGCTCACCCCTCCGTTTTTATGTCATCAGTCTTCTTTGACCGGTGCGCCAACAGGGCAAACGCCTGCACAAGCGCCGCACTCAACGCACTCATTTGCGTCGACAACGTATTTGCCATCGCCTTCGCTGATGCAACCAACGGGGCACTCGCCCTCGCAAGCACCGCAAGCGATGCAATCATTGGTAATTTTGTAAGCCATGATACACCTCCAATTTTTATTGACTGCCACTATTCTATCATACTTCCGTAAAAAATCAAGAGGTTTTTGAAAAAAAGATTGCCGACACCCGAAAGGTGTCGGCATTTTTTATGAATTTTGGGGTTCAGACGGCTTTTTGCTCTGCTTTTTATTGCCTCTGCGCGCGTAATAATGTCTTTTGTGATTTCGCTTGTTCTGTTTCTTTTCTTCGCCTTGCTCGTTGCTCTTGACTTCTTTTTCCGTTGCGCCGTTCTCCTGTGCGGGAGCAGACTCCGGCGTTGCTTTTTCGGATGCCTCGCCTTCCTCCTCGATCGGTTGAAGTCCGCCCTTGCCCTTGCTGCGGATCACACGAATGTCGGAAACGGGATACAGCTTGGGGGCGTCCGTCTTTTCATCCAACCGAACCTTGATCGTTCCGGCCAAGGGGCGCGCCTCCACTACCGTTCCGAGGCCGGCAGGCGTGCTGACGTAAGAGCCGACGGTCGGCGTCTTTTTTAAGGCTTCCTCATAGGTTTCGTGCTCGTAGCGTAAGCAGCACATCAGTCTGCCGCATGCACCCGAAATTTTGTTGGAATTTAAGGAGAAATTCTGCTCCTTTGCCATCTTGATGGAAACCTGTACAAAGTCCGAAAGGAAGGAAGAGCAGCAGAAGGGTCTGCCGCAGGATCCGAAGCCGCCCATCATCTTTGCTTCATCGCGGATGCCGATCTGGCGCAGCTCGATGCGGGTCTTGAATACCGATGCCAGATCCTTGACCAGCTCGCGGAAATCCACACGGCTTTCTGCGGTGAAATAGAACAGCAGCTTACTGTTGTCAAAGGTGTATTCCACACTGACAAGATCCATTTCCAAACGGTGGCTTTTGATTTTTTCTCGACAGATCTCGGCAGCCTGCTCTTCAAGGCGTTGATTTTCCTTGTATCGCGCTACGTCAGAGGGGGTTGCCGCACGGATGATCGGCTTGAGTGGGGATACGATCTCCTTTTCGTCAATCAGCCTGTTGGCAATGGTGATCTTGCCCATTTCCACGCCGCGTGCCGTTTCCACGATAACGGGCGTGCCAAGCGTGAGAGGAAGACCCTTGGGAGAAAAATAATAGGTCTTGCCGGCATTGCGGAAGCCAACTCCCACGATTTCGACCGTAGCAGCCTCCTTCGGAGCCTGTTCGGTCATAACAGGCTCAAGTGCTTCGCTCACCTCGGAAAGAGGAGCGTCTTGTACGTTTTTTTCTTCGTTCATGTTGATATCCTATCGTTTATCGGTTTTTGGTGTGAATATGAGAAAAGTTTGTGTTCAGCACCGTTAACACGGTGTTGACGTTTGCGTTCTGCCGCAATTGCGCGACCGCCTCGGTTGTCTTGTCATAGATGTCGAAAAGACAGCGTAAGGAAAGCGTGCCGCCACAGGCCTCTGCTTCCTCCTGTGAGGCAAAGAAGAGAAGGGGTGTCCTCTCCTCCCGCTTAAGCAGAATGAGGTCACGCACGCCGAGAAGCAACATTTGCAGCTCCTCCGAAAGCTCGGCGCGCTTGGTGGATAAATGGGCGGTCGCTTCGTGAATGCGGAGAAAATCTGCGCGTGCACCAAGCGCCGCAAGAATACCTGCCGCGCGCTCCTTTTCTGCATAAGAGGCATTCAGCTCCTTGCTTTGCAGAAGCGAAAGCGCCTTGCCGGGAGAGCCGCATGCTGCCGTCAAAAGATGACGGTAGTGAAGCTCATCGACGGTGCTCGGCCGTCCGCCGCGCGCCGTGCTTAAAAATCGATCCAGCTCTTCCTCGGTAAACAGGGACATACGCACGGTCTGCACGCGACTGCGAACGGTCGGGAGCAGGGAAGCTGCATCCTCACAAAGCAAAAAGATCACAACGTCGGGTGGCGGCTCTTCCAGAACGATCAGAAGAGCGTTCTGCGCGGCCACGGTCATTTTATCGGCATCGTGAATGATGTAGACCTTTTTCTCCATCTCGGTAGCCGACAGGTACATGTCATCCTTGATGGTGTGGATGGCTGATATGCCGATCGAGGCAGCGTCCCCCAGGCTCACGTGGTGCAGGTCGGGGGTCTTGTCCGACAGAATTTTTTCACAGGCAGGACAGACTCCGCAGGGAAGCGGCGCGCCGTCTTCTTCGCGGTGATGGCAGGAAAGCGCGGCGGCAAGCAGGTGGGCAAACAGATTTTTTCCCGTCCCCCTCGGCCCTTGCAGAAGGTAGGCGTGGGCAAGCGTTTTGTGCAGAATGTGCTCGCCAAATTGCGCTTTGTAGCGCTCGTTTTTCAGCAGAGTGGGAAAAAAACGCTTCATGTTGCCTCCGTGCTTATAATTATACAAATACATTATAGCAAAAGACGTGGCGTTTGTCAACCGAAAGTGCAGAATTCCTTGGAGTGCTTTTGTAAAAAACAGAAAAGAAAATCAAAAATCGTATTGAGTTTTTCGGTAGTATGTGGTATAATATCAAGAAACAAGGAGAATGCCGGGGAGCTTTCTGCGGTTAGCTTCAATAGCAGATGGGAAATGCCCCTCGGATCGCCTCGGCATTTATTCCAAATTGAGTATATAATTCGCGGCAGACCATGCCGCGCTACGGAGGAATGTATGAGCAAAGAGAAGTTTTATATCACCACGGCGATCGCCTACAGCTCGCGCAAGCCCCACTTCGGCAATACCTATGAGATCATCATGACGGACGCCGTTGCGCGTTTTCAGCGCGCGATGGGCAAGGACGTATATTTTCTGACGGGTGCGGACGAGCACGGTCAGAAGATCGAGGAGTGCGCTGCCGCCGCCGGTATCACACCCCAGGCGTACGTGGACGGTGTATCGGGTGAGATCCGCCGCATCTGGGATCGCATGAACGTCAGCTACGATCAGTTTATCCGTACCACGGACAAGAAGCACGTAGACAGCGTGCAGCATATTTTCAAGAAGTTCTACGATCAGGGTGATATCTACAAAAGCGAATACGAGGGCTGGTATTGCGTCCCCTGCGAATCCTTCTTCACCGAAACGCAGGCCGTTGACGGCAAGTGCCCCGACTGCGGCCGCCCCGTCGAGCGTTCCAAGGAAGAGGCATACTTCTTCCGTATGAGCAACTATACCGACCGCCTGATGAAGCACATTGAGGAGCATCCCGAGTTCATCGAGCCCGAGCTTCGCAAAAAGGAAATGGTCAACAACTTCCTCAAAGCAGGTCTGCAGGACCTGTGCGTGTCCCGTTCCTCCTTCAAGTGGGGCATTCCCGTGCAGTTTGACGATCGCCACGTGATCTACGTGTGGGTAGATGCGCTTTCCAACTATATCACCGCCCTCGGCTACGATCCCGATAAGGCAGAGCAGGACGAGCTGTTCCGCCACTACTGGCCGGCCGATGTGCACGTGATCGGCAAGGATATTCTGCGCTTCCACACCATTTATTGGCCGATCTTCCTGATGGCGCTCGGTCTGCCCCTGCCCAAAAAGGTGTTCGGTCACCCGTGGTTCAATTCGGGTGTGGATAAAATGTCCAAATCCCGCGGTAACGTGATCTATGCCGACGCGCTTGCCGACCTGATCTCGGTGGACGGCGTGCGCTACTACGCCCTGTCCGAAATGCCTTATGCGGCAGACGGCAGCATCACCTACGAGAACGTGGTGAATCGCTATAACACCGACCTTGCCAACAACCTCGGCAACCTCGTCAGCCGTACACACGCGATGACCCAGAAGTATTTCGGTGGCGTCGTTCCCACTCCCGGAGCGGAGGAAGGGCCGGATGCCGACCTCAAGGCAAGCGTCAAGGCCGCCATCGCAGATTCCTGCCGCCTCATGGAATCCTTCCATATTGCCGATGCGCTGGATGCCATCTTCGGCATGCTCCGCCGCGCGAATAAGTATATTGACGAAACCATGCCGTGGGCGCTTGCCAAGGACGAGGCAACGCGTGCCCGCCTCGCTACCGTGCTGTATAACCTGCTGGAAACCATCCGTACAGGTGCGGTTCTGCTCGCTCCCTTTATTCCCGAAACTGCCGAGAAGATTTTCTCGATCCTTGCCACCGATCAAAAGGATTTTGCATCCGTCGCTGCCTTCGGTGCTCTGAAGGCCGGTGCTACCCTTGGTGAGGGACAGACGCTCTTCGCCCGTATCGACGAGGCCAAGTTCCTTGCCGACCGCGCAAAAGAGCAGGAAACGGCAGAAAAAACAGAGCAGAAGAAGGAAGAAGCCGTCGAGGAAGAGCCCCTTGCTCCCGAGATCTCCTTTGATGAATTTATGAAAGCCGATCTGCGCGTTGCCAAGGTCCTTTCCTGCGAGAAGCTCCCCAAAGCCAAGAAGCTCCTTCTTCTTCAAGTAGACCTCGGCTTTGAACAGCGTCAGATCGTATCGGGCATCGCCAAGGATTACACTCCCGAGGAGCTCGTCGGCAAAAAGGTCATCGTCGTTGCGAACCTCGCGCCCGCCAAGCTGTGCGGCGTGGAAAGCAACGGCATGCTGCTCGCCTCCGGTGGCGACCGTATCCGCGTGGTTTTCCTTGATGATGACGCACCTCTCGGTAACCGTATTCACTGATGACACCGCTATTTGATTCACACGCGCATTATTTTGATGCGCGCTTTGCCTCGGAGGAATGTCCTGAGGGGGTAGATGCCCTGCTCGGGCGACTTTTCCGCGAAGAGGGAATCGCGCATATTATCAACGTAGGAACGGATATTCCGTCCTCTCTTCTTGCGATTGAGCAGGCAAAGGGGTATCCCGGTATGTACGTGGCGGCCGGTATTCATCCCTCGGATAGCCGCCATTATCCCGATATGGATGCGGAGCTAGCCAAGCTGAAAGCACTGCTTACCCAAAGGAATACCAAAATTGTAGCACTCGGTGAGATCGGGCTGGATTATCACTATCCCGATACGGATGAAAAACAGCAGGCCGCGTATTTCGACAGCCAGCTGGCCTTGGCGCGTGAGCTGGGGCTTCCCGTGATCATCCACGATAGGGAAGCGCATGGCGACTCTTTTGATGCCGTGTGTCGCTATCCCGATGTCAGAGGTGTTTTTCACAGCTACAGCGGAAGTGAAGAAATGGCGCGGGATCTCATTCGCCGCGGCTACTATATTTCCTTTTCCGGCACGATTACCTTCAAAAACGCAAGAAAAATTGCGGCAGTTGCCAAAAACATGCCGCGCGATCGCGTTTTGATCGAAACCGATTGCCCCTATCTCGCTCCGCATCCGTTTCGCGGAAGCCTGAATCATTCCGGGCTCTTGCATCATACGGCCGCCATGCTCGCAGAGCTATGGGAGCTGCCGGTAGACGAGGTGGCGCGCATCACCTCACAAAACGCAAAACAGCTTTTCTTCAAAGGAGAAGAATTATGACGATCACCTACAAGGTTGGCGACGGTCTGTATATCAACATGACCAATCGCTGCACCAACCGTTGCGACTTTTGTATCCGTCAGAACGGTGCAGGTGCGTATGGCAGCGACTCTCTTTGGCTCGAACGTGAGCCGACAAGGGAAGAGGTGCTGGCCGCCATCGAGGCGGCTGATCCCACACAATATAAAGAGATCGTCTTTTGTGGGTACGGAGAGCCTACCTGCCGTCTTGACGATCTGCTTTGGGTCTGTCGGGAAATTCGCGCACGCTGGAATATGCCCATCCGTTTGAATACAAACGGTCAGGCATCCTTGATCCACGGCCGCAATACCGCCCCTGAATTTGCGGGATTGGTCGATACGCTTTCCATCAGTCTCAATGAATGCGATGCCGAAAAATATGACGCCATCTGTCACTCGGATTTCGGAAAAGAAGCCTTTTCCGGTATGCTCGACTTTGCCGTGGCCGTAAAACCCTATGTGAAAGAGGTTGTGCTTTCGGTCGTGCGTCAGTTTCTTTCACCCGAATCGCTTGCGGAGTGCGAGCGCATCTGTCGCGAGATCGGCGTCCCGATCAAGATCCGCGAATATATCGCGGATTGATCTGCCGCGAAATAATATTGAAAAAAGCATAAAACAACCCGCCGTATTGGCGGGATGTTTTTCTCTTGTATGATTTCTCTTGCGGCGGTAAATAATAGGAGTATATTCGTTTACGAGGTGAAAAATGGGAAAGAATCAAATCGTCAGAACAACAGCACGGGAAATTCTCGATTCACGCGGACAACCAACGGTAGAGGCTTGTGTCACTCTTTCGGATGGGTCAACGGGTGTGGCATCCGTTCCGTCGGGCGCATCCACGGGACGGTACGAGGCGCACGAGCTGCGCGATACCACGCGCCGCCGCTTTGGCGGCCGCGGCGTGATGGATGCGGTCTACAACGTCAACAAGCTGATCTCTCCGGCGCTCAGCGGCATTTCCGTCTTCGATCAGGAGGAGATCGACCACACCATGCTCGCTTTGGACGGTACGGAGCATAAGACCAAGCTCGGCGCAAATGCCATTCTGGCCGTTTCGCTTGCCTGTGCCCGAGCTGCCGCAGCAAGTCTTTCCATGCCGCTTTACCGCTACCTTGGCGGCTGCATGGCAAAGGTCATGCCTGTACCCATGATGAATATTCTGAACGGTGGTGCACACGCATCAAATAACGTTGAGATGCAGGAGTTTATGATAGTTCCCACGGGATTTGGCGCACTATGCGAGGCTGTGCGCGCGGGTGCGGAAATCTACCACGCTCTCGGAAAGATAT
>JAZQWX010000195.1:0-1852 GCA_045632565.1 Eubacteriales bacterium
CGCCGCGGAGGGCCTTTTCTCCCTTGGGGGTGATGGTGGCGCGGGGGAAGGATCGTTTTTTCATAGGCTGTATGGTTCCTTTCTGTCCCCTCGAAGAGGGGGGCGTTCGGATGGTTGAAGGCTTTGCAAACAGTATAGCACATTTCGCGCAAAATTGCAAGATGTAACCGAGGAACTGCTAAAAATGGCAAAAAGAGGAAAAATACAAGCCCAAATGAGTATAAATTTGGATTCGAGCAAAAATTTGTGCAAATCGCGAGCGTGTAGAAAATTGGTGACGGATTTTGTGCAGGATGCACATGGCAATCTTGTGAACGCGTGCGGTGGTATGGTGTTTGGCGTGCGAAAAGCGCATGATTTATGCGTGAAAAAAGTAAATTAAAGAGAGACAAAATGTAAACAATTTTGTATAACTTTTGGACGAAATGTAAACACTCGGGACGAAGGGGGGCAATTTTTACTTTTTGTTCAAATTGAGTTTTTTGTCTTGCGTTCCTGCGACTGCATGTGGAAGATGGAAGGGGGATGTGATGAACTTATGAACAAATCGTGAACGACCGAAAAGCCGCCGAAAACCCCCGGAATTTGGGTTTCCTTATATGTACGAAACGGGGGCGGGTCTTGACTTTTTCGCGATTTTGTGGTATGATAGTAGCGTCAAATTAGGGTGTCATGCAACCATTCCGCACGGATTTGACCGGCGTTGAAGGCCTCGAAACAGGGGTTCCCCGCTCCCGAAAAGGGTGACGGGAACGGGGAGTTCCTGCTTCGAGGCACTATTCGCCGACTGAATCCTGCCTGTCCTGCCTCAGTATGTGTTTCGCTGTTTTCGGCTGATCGCCCGCCGGCATCGCGCTCCCCCCGCGCGCCGCCTGCGAGTCCTGACTGCCGGGAAGGCCGATACCGGCGGACGCGCAGGAGAGGTAAGGGATGGCTCTCCGCATCATGGTATGTTGACGGCAGCATCATACCCGCCTGGATCGCGGTTTTTCCCGAGCCGCGAGCCAAAATCTACACAGGAGGAAAAGTGTAATGAGGGAAAAGAAATTTACACGGATAGCGGCATTTCTGCTTTGCCTGACCATGCTTCTGGGCAACGCGGTCGTTCTCGCTTCCGCTTCGGACCTTGAAGGCTCCGAAGGTTCCATTACCGACGTTACGTTGGAAGAGCTTCGCGATCGTCTGAACGCGATCACCTACGAGGAATACTCCCAGAAGAACGTTGGCGTACCCAAGGCAACCACGGCTGTTCAGATCCCGATCGAGGAGTACGTCACCAAGGATGACGGCTTCAAGATGGAGGTCAAGGACGGCGTGAACGCGCTGTTTACTCCCCAGAACGGATCGGTTACCTGGACGGTCAACGTCCCCGCAACCGCTAAGTACGGTATCATGATCGAGTACTACCCCGATCAGAACCGTGCTGCTTCCATCGAGCGTATCCTGCAGATCAACGACAAGGTTCCTTTTGCAGAGGCACGCTTCCTGACCCTGCCCAAGCGTTGGGTCAACGATTACGTGGACTTCGAAATCGACGCATCTCTGGTCGCTGAGGCCAAGGAGGTCGGCTACGAGGTAGTGGAGAAGGACGGCAAGTCCTACATCACCTTCCCTGATTTCGTCACCCAGGAGATGGCCCTCTTCGCCGAGGAGCATGAGGTCCGCTTCTTCCAGCGAGACATCAACCGCAACGAGATCAGACCCACCACCACCGACCGTCCCGCCTGGATGACTTATTATTTGAAGGATTCCAGCGGCTACTACACCTCCAACTTCGAGTTCGTGTTCGAGGCCGGTGAGAACACCATCACCCTTGAGGGCCAGAATGAGCCCATGTCCATTAAGGCCATCA
>JAZQWX010000196.1:0-7337 GCA_045632565.1 Eubacteriales bacterium
GGTAAGTGATGCAACGCGTGCTTTGACCGGCGGCGAAAGCAAGACCAACGCGCAGCCGATCCTCATGCCCTACATCATCTACGTAGCGCACACGTATTCCTCGGCTTTCCTCGATAACGCGCCTACTGTAAGCAGCGTCTCGGTTACCATGAATGAGCCTTGGTCGCTTGGCGGTGTCAAGCTGATCAATGACAGCCAGCAGTCCTCTTCTTTCTTGCCTTACATCTACGAAACCAAAGATTGGATCAGCGGCGTATACGGTAGTTCTCACCACGCAAGTGGATCGTTCTCGGCCTCGAAAACCTGGCACGCATCACTGCAGACGGGTATGACGCATGCTCCTGCTATCTGTTACACAGCAGAAATGAATGGCACCATCGCCATTTCGGCTGATCAATTTACTGCGGCTTCCAATTCTGCCGGAACCGGTACATTCCTTGCCGTGATGATCAACGGCAAGATGGTGTGGCCGGCAAGCACCGCCATCACCTCACTTCCCACCTCTACCTCCTCCACCACCTGGCGGTATATGGATAAAAACACCGTCGGCACGGAAGAGCTTAATGAGCTGTGGAAGGACGTACGTTTGACGGTAGCAGAAGGCGATATGGTTCAGTTCTGCTTGGTCAGCGACACCACCCGCGCACTGACGGGCGGTATAACCAAGACCAACGCATGGCCGATCCTGCATCCCGTGATCACCTACGTGGAATAACAAACAAAAAGATCCTTGGGGATTTTCCCCAAGGATCACAACAAAAAAGCGGGGAACCGAGGTTCTCCGCTTTTTCTTATTTTATCAGCTTGGTAATTTTAGAAAGATGCCCCTCAAAGCGCAAGCCGTACCAATGCTCCTGCATGACGGGGACGGTGTCGGCAATACAGTCGGACACGAAGGCAACCGCGCCCGCCACCGCTTTTTCAAACTCAACACCGTTGACGAGGTGGGCGATCAGGGCGGCCATTAGGGTGTCACCCGTTCCATGGAAGCGACGGTCGACGTAGGGAGCTTTTGTCACGAAGGGAGTCTTCCCCTCCTCGCACGCCAGCGTGCCGATGGTATGATCGTCAAACATCACGCCCGTGAGCACCACGCGGTGCGCGCCAAGAGCTTGCAGACGGCAAAAGAGTTCGTCTGTTTTCTTTTTATCGTACTCTGCGCCGAAATAGGGCATATCGGCCAAAAGGCAGGCCTCTGTGAGGTTGGGGGTAATGAGGTCAGCCCCACGGCACAGGCGGCGCATTTCCTGTACAAATTCCTGTGTATAGGTGGGATACAGCCTTCCGTGATCGCCCATCACGGGATCGATCATGCGTCGGGCATCCGGGGTGAGCAGCGCGGGGAGGAATTTTTCCAACAAGGAAATTTGCGCGGGCGAGCCGAAATAACCTGTGCAGAGATAGGAAAAACGCAGGGATAAGGCACGAAAATGAGAAAGGATCTTTTCCATTTCCGCCGTGGTATCAAGAAACGTGAAATCCCGAAATCCGCCCGTATGTGTGGAGAGCAGAGCGGTAGGCAAGACCACCGTTTCCAGCCCTGCGGCGGACAGCATGGGGAGCATCACCGTATTGGAGCACTGTCCAAAGCAGGAAATATCCTGCACGGACAGGATCTTTTGCGTATCTTGCATGGTTTGTTTCCTTTTACTTAAAGGGCGTACTTTTGCGCGTATTCGCGGTACAGGGTATCAAAGCTGTCGCCGTGCTTTGCCTCATCGTTATAGCGGTGCATATCCAGCGCATTGTGGCGCGCCATTTCAACCACACAGCCGGCTACGTTGGAGCAGTGGTCTGCCACACGTTCGAGGTTGGTCAAAATATCCGACAGAACGAAGCCGTGCTCCATATCACAAAGGTTCTTCTGTACGCGGTAAACGTGGTTGAGCTTAATACGGTCACGCAGATCGTCGATCTGCTCTTCCAGTGCTTCCACGCGCTCGGCACTTTCAAGATCGCTTTCGGCAAACGCACGCTCGGAAAGCGACAGGATCTCCAGAACGGCAGCGCACAGAATGGAGAGCTCCTGCTTTGCTTCATCGGTAAAGGCAAGCTCCTTATCGCGGATCTCCTCTGCCGATTCCACGATGTTCACGGCGTGGTCGGAAATGCGCTCAAAGTCACCGATCAGACGAAGCAGCTTGGTTACCTGATGGCTGTCAGCCTCGTCCATCGACTGACCCGACACGCGCACAAGGTAAGAGCCGATCTCATCCTCCATCTTGTCCACGTTGCCCTCGATCTTGCGGATCTTTTCCGCCAGCTTTTCGTTATAGCCCGCGGAAAGCAGGTCAATGGATTCACGGAACGCGCCCATGGCAACGCCCGCCATTTCGACGGTGACCTGATTGGCACGCTCTACAGCCACGGAGGGAGTACGCAGGAACAGGTCGTCCAGCGGCATAGAGGTAACCTTCTCTTCCTTGCCGCGAACGGTAACGACCGCGAGCTTTTCGAGATAACGGTGGAAGGGGAACAAGAGGAGCAGGGACAGAATTTTGAAGCCCGTATGCACGATAGCAACGCCCCACATGTCGATGGTTTCGGAGAACAGGGCGGGGGCGGCAAAGTGATTGACCAGGAGAAAGACGGTAAGCCAAATGACTGCACCGATGATATTAAAATACAGGTGCACGAAGGCCGCGCGCTTACCGTTCTTATTCGCACCAAGAGCTGCGAGGATGGCGGTAATACACGTACCGATGTTCTGACCCATGATGATCGGGATGGCAAGACCATAAGTGATAAATCCGGTGGTGGTGAGGGACTGCAAAATACCAACCGAGGCGGAAGAGGACTGCACGATGGCCGTGAGGACCGTACCGATCAGAATGCCAAGGAAGGGCGCATAAGGGCTTTCACGGAACATGATGAAGATGTTCTTAAATCCTTCGTTGTCGCGCAGGAATTTCACCGATTCGGACATCATATCCATACCGGTCATCAGCACCGCAAAGCCGAGCAGGATCTTACCGATATCCTTTTTCTTCTGCGATTTGGCAAACATCAAGAGGATGATACCGATCAGTGCAAGGATCGGCACCCAGGAATCGGGCTTGAACCATTCCACGATGCTAAGGAGATTTTCTCCCGCACCAACGCCCGAAAGGCCGGTCAGCCAAGCGGTAACGGCTGTACCAAGCTCTGCACCCAGGATTACGCCAACGGCCTGCGTCAGGGTCAGCGTACCCGAATTAACAAAGCCGACGACCATAACCGTGGTGGCCGAGGAGGACTGAATAATGGCCGTGACCGTCAGGCCAAGCAAAAATCCCTTAAAGGGATTGGAGGTCATTTTACCAAGCATGACCTTCAGGCGGCTGCCGGCGGAGCGTTGGAGCGAATCCCCCATCGTGTCCATACCGAACAGGAAGAGGGCAAGACCCGATACCAGCATCAGAATTTTAAAAACAATGTCCATATGTATTCTCCTTTGCAAGAAAACGCGTGTAACGCGATAAATAACGATCCGATTTTTCCCATTATATTATAACACAAAAAGCCCTTTGTGAAAAGGGCTTTTTGTGATTTTTTTGACATTTTTCGAAATTATACGGACTCAAGCGAGAAGGAAACGCCGGAACAGACATTCAACTCCGCAATGACGCTCTCAACCGAGAGGCTTGCATCCCGCGTATGGATAGAGGCTTCCATTCCCACATGACCCGCAAGAGCGGAGCGCGGCGGCGTGACCTGCACGTCGTCCGTCAGGTAATGCTCCTTGAGATACGCCGTCATGCTTGGCACGTGCGTGACGTCCGACAGCTCTACGTAGATGCCAAAGCGGCGGTGACGGCTGTTCAGGCGGAATTCCAGATAGGAAAGACATATGATAGTCAGCAGGGTGAAGACCGTAGCGATCAAAGCACCCGAAAGGAAGCCGATGCCAAAGGCAAGGCCGATAGCGGCGGTAGCCCACAGACCTGCGGCGGTAGTCAGACCCGTGATCTGAAAGCGACCCTTGATGAGGATCGTACCGACGCCGAGAAAACCGATGCCTGAAATGACCTGTGCGGCTACGCGCAGGGGATCGGCATTCGGCTGAATGGCTTGGGCAAACAGCCCGACCTCGGCGGCCAGAGCCGCGCCAAGGCAAACGAGGGCGTGGGTACGCAGACCGGCGGCACGACCGTGACGGCCGCGCTCCGTACCGATAAGAGCACCTGCCAAGGCAGCAAGCAGAAGGCGCACAAGCATGGCAAGCTCGGCCGAGCTTTGCAGATACGCCAACGTATTCTTCAAAAAATCCATAATTCCTCCTTAAAACAGACGTTGCTCGTTGATGAGCAGACAGAAACGAAGACCCAGCCGCTCTGCAGCCTTGCGGCACAGGATCATGCGGTCAAGAAAGATCTCAAAATAGTCCATGACGGGGCTGATATCGATATCAATGGTCAGGGACAGCGTGACCTCTGTTTTGTCTTCATTGAGTGACAGTACAGAGGAGGTGACCGAGTAATTCACGCGGTCATGGATGTCGAACGTAGAAAAGTCGGTGTTCCGCACGCGTGTGCGGCGCACGTCACTTTTGTCAGCCAAAATCAATGCAGCAGCCACGTCGTTCACGGGCACGCCCGTGCCCTCATCGTGGTTGCCGATGGCCGTCACCACGGTAGCGATCTCCTCTGCCATCATGTCGCGGTGCTCGAGAATGCGAAAAGCAATCAGCGCACCGCTTTGGGAGTGATCCACGCGATTGACAAGATTGCCTATGTCGTGCAAATATGCCGCAATCTTCGCCAATTCCACCGTGCGTGCATCATGACCAAGGGAAGTCAAAAGCTCGGCCGCTACCTCGGCCACGCGCGTCACGTGGGCAAAGCTATGCTCGGTATATCCAAGCGCCAGCAGCGACCGATCGGCGCAGTCGATATAGGTGCGGATATCCGCATCTTGACGAAGTTCTTCGTACGTCAGCATAAAGAGTTCCTTTCTATTATATACGTTTAGGCAAGCGTCGGTGCCAGCATACGCAAAGCGGGGTCACCAAGCAAGCTACGCACAGCAATCATATCCCCAAGGATCATGCCGTCATCCTTGCCACCCGTGCGATAGCTTTCCTCCAGCTTTGAGAAGAGGGATGCGCGCAGATGGGAGAGCAGCATATCCTCGATCCAATAGTCAAAGGAAAGGTGCTTCTCTTCCTCGATACGGCGCAGGCGCGCATAGAGTGGCAGTCCGTCCGAGGCATCCCGCCACAGGTCGGCAAAAATATAATCATAAGAGGCGTGCGGCAGCTCGTTCGCAAAATAGTCCAGGGCATCCGCTTGCAGCACACGGATCTTTTTACGGCAGTCGAACTGCGGAAGCAGCTCTGCCTCAAAGAGGGAAATAACCGTGGGGTCGCGTTCTATGACCGTGACACTCTTTACCGCTTCCTTTCGTGCGGCCATGTAGGCAAAATAGCCCATGCCAAGCCCTGCTGTCAGCACGTGGCCGTTGGCGCGCGCAACGGGGGCACGCATGGTTTCGATCTCGTTCGGCTTAATGGCCATCCACTCCACACCGTCCTGCATCACCGACGGAAAAGAAAATTCCTCGGAAAAATAAGCAATCGGCGGGATGAGGGCATCTCTTTTTTTGATGAGATGGCCGCAAACGAAGCCCTCATAGGGCGCGTAGGTCTGCTCGCAAAGCAACCAGCCTCCCACGCGGCGATGCGGCACGTGAATATTTTGATAATACGGATCGGCACGGTAGGCGGCAGGGTCAGCGCGGCGAACAGAGGCAGGAAGATACTCCCGAACCAGCCGCGCCTCCCGCTCACTGCGATCCTCGTCAAGATCAAAAGCGGCCGAAAGAATAGCACGAACCGCTTCCTCCTCCCCTACGTGACAGTCCCGCACAAGAGACGTGACCATATCGGACTCTATAAGACGCGGAAAATCGGTGAGAAAACGTGCAACAGCCTCAAAGAATCGGCGGTTGCAGGCCTGCGTCTCACAAAGTGCCGCGAATTCAGCTTTTTCGTGTGCAGAAAGCGTCAAGATCACGCCCATTCTCCTTCCCGGTGGTTCAAAAAGGCGCCCGTCGGGCGCCTTTTGATTATTTTTTAAAGAAAGAGAGGAAGCCTTTGCGCTTGCCCTCGTCGCTATGACTGTGGCCGTAGCCATAGCCGTAACCGTACCCATAGCCGTAACCGTATTGAGAATTGCGGTAATATTTGTCCTGATGGCGGCTAATCATGTTGAGTGCAACACCGATCACCGAGCAGCCCGCACGCTCGATCTGCTGCTTGCAGGAACGAGCCATACGGATGCTGTCCTTGCCGTTGGCAAGAATCATCAAAACACCGTCGCAACGCTTAGCAACGACCACCGCATCGATCACGCCGCCGGCAGGCGGGCAATCGACCAGAATGTAATCATACTCCGTACGGGCAGAAGTAAGCAGGGCTGCAAAACGCTCACCCTCAAGAAGCTCAACGGGGTTGGGCGGATAAAATCCGCTGAAGATGATGTGCATGCCTGGGTATTGCGTGGCCACAACGGCCTCCGCAACCTCTACCTGACCCGAAAGCAGCTGGGAAAGACCGACACGCTTGCCGGGCTCGCCGTAACGGGAATACATCGTAGAACGACGCATATCTGCATCAATGACCAGCACGCGCTTGCCGATCTCGGCAAGACTGCGCGCCAAACCGATCACAGCGGTGGTCTTACCCTCGCTCGGCTGGCAGCTGGTAATGCCGATCACCTTTTTTTCGCTACCGCAGAACATCAAATTGGTACGAAGCGTTTTGTAGGCCTCGCGGGTAGCGTAATCGGAGACAAACGGCTCTTTGATCGTCATGGTCTGAATGCTTTTATTCGCAGCCATTAGCCTTCACCTCCTACGATCTCATCATCCTTTACACGCTGATAGGGGATCATACCCAGCGTGCTGACACCGAGTGCGCGCTGAACAACGTCAGGGGTCTTGATCTTATCATCCAGCAGGTAGACAGCCACGATCACGCCGACAGAGCCGACAAGACCGACAAGGAACGCGAGCAAAACGTTCTTTGTCATCGCGGAGCCAACACGCTCTGCCTGACCGGCAGCACCGAACACGGCAACCGAAGCACCGGCACCGGAGCGGCCTACCGACATTTCCTTGGTCACGCGGCACAGCTCATCCAGAATGCTTTGTGCACGGTTGGGGTACTGATCGGTAACGGAGAGATTGACGATACGGCTCTCTCTGTTGTAGGTGACCGTGATCTTAGAGCCGATGGCACCGTGGCTCATTTCCAGATTGAGGTTTTCCTTTACCGTACGCAGGACCTCGGGGGTCTTTGCCATTTCGGCGAAGTCCTCAGCCTGATAGGTAGCCACGGCAATAGCCGTTGCGGGGTT
>JAZQWX010000197.1:0-8619 GCA_045632565.1 Eubacteriales bacterium
ATAAAGACGGTGGAGAAGGGTTCTTTACCCATGTGCTCCATGGCCGAGAAGACCATACGGGCGACCCAGAAGAAGATGATATCGTAACCGGTCACCAAGACGCTGGTGGGGTAGTAACGGGCAAGGTCTGCCGTTTTATCCGGCCAGCCGAGCGTGGAGAAGGGCCAGAGTGCCGAGGAGAACCAGGTATCCAACACGTCCTCCTCCTGACGCAGGGGCGCGCCGCACTTCGGGCAGACAGTAAGATCCTCTTTGGAAACCTCCATATGACCGCAGGCGTCGCAATAGAACGCCGGGATGCGGTGACCCCACCACAGCTGACGGGAGATGCACCAATCGTGCACGTTCTCCATCCAGTTGGTGTAGATCTTGGTGAAGCGCTCAGGCTCAAAGCGCACGCGGCCGTCGCGCACCACTTCAAGAGCGGGACCTGCAAGGGGTTCCATCTTCACGAACCACTGATGCGAGGTCAGGGGCTCGACGGTGGTGTTACAGCGGTAGCAGGTGCCGACGTTATGGGCATGCGGCACGGTTTTGATGAGATATCCCTGCTCTTCGAGATCCTTGACGAGGGCTTTACGGCATTCATAGCGATCCATGCCCTCATATTTGCCGGCATAGGCGTTCATGGTGGCGTCATCGTTCATGACGCGGATGATTTCCAGATTATGACGCTTACCAACCTCAAAGTCGTTGGGGTCGTGGGCGGGGGTGATCTTCACACAGCCCGTACCAAAGCCGATCTCAACATACTCGTCGGCGACCACGGGGATCTTGCGGCCGACGATCGGCAGAATGAGCTGCTTGCCGATCAGGTGCTTATTCTCCTCATCGTTCGGGTTAACGGCCACGGCGGTATCACCGAACATGGTTTCGGGACGCGTGGTGGCGATCTCCACGTATCCGTCCTCCCCGTCGATGGGGTAACGGATATGCCAGAACGAGCCTGCCTGCTCGGTATACTCCACCTCGGCGTCCGAGAGAGCCGTGATGCAATGGGGACACCAGTTGATGATGCGGTTACCGCGGTAAATGAGCCCCTTTTCGTACAGGTTGACGAACACCTCGCGCACGGCGCGGGAGCAGCCCTCGTCCATGGTAAAGCGTTCACGCGACCAATCGCAGGACGTGCCGAGCTTTTTCAGCTGGCTGATGATGCGGCCGCCGTACTGCTCCTTCCAGGCCCAAACGCGCTCAAGGAACTTCTCACGGCCGAGATCGTAGCGGGTAAGACCCTCGTTTTTACGCAGATTTTCCTCTACCTTGATCTGGGTAGCAATGCCGGCGTGGTCAGTTCCGGGAATCCACAGGGTGCTGTAGCCCTGCATGCGCTTGGCGCGCACGAGGATATCCTGCAGGGTTTCATCCAGCGCGTGACCCATGTGCAGCTGACCCGTGACGTTCGGGGGCGGAATGACCACCGAGAACGCGGGCTTGCTTTCATCGGGATCGGGCGCAAAATAATTTTTGTCACACCAATTTTTGTAGATCCTGTCCTCAAACGAGGCGGGATCATAGGTTTTTGCGAGTTCTTTTCTCATATTTCTGTGTCCTTTCGGAATATTATACAAACAAAAAAACGCCCTGCCGTAACAGGACGCCATGGGCGCGGTACCACCTGTGTTGATGCAAACGCATCCACTCAAACGCCTTAACGCGGCACACGGCGGGTTCTACTTGATTCCTCCCGCGGCTACGGAGTGACCTTCACTATCCCGCGCATGGGCTTACACCAACCGCCCATTCTCTTTGCCGTAGGGGACACGCTACTCTTTCCGTCATCGCCTTTCCTTATGATTGTAGCACAAGAGCCTTTTTTTGTCAAGGGGCTTGCCCCTTTTTTCATTTTTTCTTCCCACTTGATTGCATTATGCCGAATTTTATGCTACAATATAATGAATATATTACTTGGAAGGACTGTGACATGAGCGAATTTCGCGAGGTGATTTTGTGTAAATACGGAGAGCTGGTGCTGAAGGGCGCGAACCTCTCCTACTTTGAGGGACTGTTGGAAAAGGAGATGCGTGAGCGTGCCAAGCGACACGGCCACTTCCACATCTACCATTCCCAAAGCACCCTGTATATCGTACCGAAGGATGACGAGTGTGACCTTGACGGCATGCTGGAATCCGCGCGCCGTGTATTCGGCATTGTGGGCATTACCCGCGCGGCGGTGGCCGAAAAGAACGTAGAGGATATTCTGCGCGTGGCGCAGGGATATCTGCCGCAGTTCATGGAAGGCAAAAAGACCTTCCGCGTGGACGCAAAACGCGCGGACAAGACCTTCCCCCTTGGTTCTCCCGAGCTGGCGGGCGAGGTGGGCGCAGCCCTGCTTTCTGCCTGCCCGCGCCTGCGGGTAGATCTGCACAACCCCGACTGCCGCATCCGCGTAGAAGTGCGTGAAACGGCAGCCTACATCCACGCTGACCAGGAAAAGGGTGCGGGCGGTATGCCCATTCGTTCGAACGGCAGAGGTCTGCTCCTGCTTTCGGGCGGTATCGACAGTCCCGTGGCAGGCTACATGATGGCCAAGCGCGGTGTGGAGATCGAGGCACTGCACTTTGAGAGCTTCCCCTACACCTCCGAGCGTGCAAGAGAAAAGGTGCTGGAGCTGGCGACCGAGCTGTGCGAATACTGCACGAAGATCCACGTACACGTGATCTCCCTGACGCACATTCAGGAAATGCTGCGTGACCACTGCGAGGAGGATTACTTCACGCTCCTCTTACGCCGCTTTATGATGACGCTGGCCGAGCGTTGCGCGAAGGCCTACAAGTGCGGCGCGCTGATCACGGGCGAGAGCCTTGGACAGGTGGCAAGCCAGACCATGGAGGCCATCGGCGTGACGGACGATGCCACGGCGATGCCCGTTCTGCGCCCCTGCATCGGTATGGATAAAGAGGAGATCGTGCAGATCGCACGGAAGATCGGCACGTTTGAAACCTCTATTCAGCCGTATGAGGATTGCTGTACCGTGTTTACCCCCCGCCATCCGCGCACGCGCCCTGTGCTGGAAAAGGTGCTAGCGCAGCAGGAGAAGGTGGATTTTGACGCGCTGGTCGAGGAAGCATGGGGCACTATGTACACCGTGACCTGCCGTTTGAAAGAATTTTAAGGAGAGGCGCGATGGGCCCATTTGAAGCTGCATTATGGACCGTGGCAGGCATCCTTTTTCTGCTGATCGCGGTCATTCTCTGCCGCACGGCGGCCTTTTTGCCAAAGAAAAGCGCCCCAAGCGGGGGCGAGCGCGTGGAATTTGACCGCGATGCGGCCGTAGAGCGCCTGCGCGCCCTTGTGCGGTGCAAAACGGTTTCCTATCACGATCACGCAAAAGAGGACGAGGCGGAATTTGAGAAGCTGATCGATTTCCTCCCCTCGCTGTACCCGAACGTGTGCCGCGCGTGCACGCTCACGCGCATGGCGGGGCGTGCCCTGCTCTTTCATTGGAAGGGCAAGGGACAGGGGGAGCCGACCGTTCTGATGGCGCATTACGACGTCGTTCCCGCAAGCGAGGAGCTTTGGGAGAAGCCGCCCTTTGGGGCGATTTTAGAGAACGGCGTGGTTTGGGGTCGCGGAACGCTTGACACCAAGGCGACCGTAAACGGCATTCTTTCTGCCGCCGAGCATTTGATCGGGGACGGGTTTGTTCCCGAAGCGGACATATACTTTGCCTTCTCGGGCGGCGAAGAGATCGGCGGCCCGGGAGCACCCAACATTGTCGATTATTTTGAGCGCGAGGACATCACCCCCGCCCTGGTGCTGGACGAGGGAGGTGCTGTGGTCGAGGGCGTGTTCCCCGGCGTGAAGCAGCCCTGCGGTCTGATCGGTATTGCCGAAAAGGGGATGATGAATCTTTCCTATACGGTCAAGTCAAACGGCGGGCATGCTTCTTCCCCCAAGCCGCACACCCCTGTGGGCATTCTGTCGGCGGCCTGCTGCCGTGTGGAAAATCATCCGTTTCCCGCGCGTCTTACCCCGCCCGTAAAAGAGATGTTTGACACGCTTGGGCGGCATTCGACCTTCCTGTACCGCATGATCTTTGCGAACCTGTGGCTGTTTTCCCCTGTCCTTGACCGCATCTGCCGCAAAAGCGGCGGCGAGCTGAACGCTCTGTTGCGGACCACGGTTGCCTTTACCCAAATGCAGGGCAGCGCCGCCCCCAACGTGATCCCGCCCGAGGCAAGCATGGTTTCCAACATGCGCCTGAACCCTGCCGATACGGTACAGGGGGCGCTTGACCGCATCCGCCGCACGGTGGATGACGGGCAGGTGGAGCTGCGCCTGATCCAAGGCGACGAGCCGAGCCGCATTTCCCGCACCGACTGTCCTGCATGGGATACGGTGGCGGGGGCGGTGGCCGAAACCTGGCAGGGCGCGATCATATCCCCCTACCTGATGGTACAGTGCTCGGACAGCCGCCATTGGGGACGCATTTCCGACCGTGTGTACCGCTTCTCCGCCATGGATCTTTCTGCCGAGGAGCGTGCCACCATCCACGGCAACAACGAGCGCATCCGCGTGGATGCCGCCTGCCGCGCGGTGGAGTTCTATATCCGACTGATGAAAAAGTGCTGATACAAAAAAAGGAGAGCAACATGCTCTCCTTTTTGTATTAGCAGTATACGTTATTCTGCCGGGACGGCGGCGGCCGCATCATATGCCCGAAGGGCATCGCCAAAGGCGATCAGGGCGGCGAGGTAATTTTTCGAGGCCTCGTCGATCTCATCCCCCGCTTCGGTTTCAAGGACGAAATAGGCATAGCTTTCCACGCTGTAGGCGATCGTTTTACTTGCGCCGTTCGGGGATACGATACGGATATAGTACGGCCGGCTCAAGCTGTTGAGGTAAATACCGTCGGTATCGGCAGAATACATATTGATCGTGCCGCCGTTTTCATTTTGGGCAGTGCCTTGGACGAGGGGATACTGCGAGGATTTTAAGAAATCCGCATTGTCGGCGACCTCCATGTAGCAATCCGTGCTGTTTTCCCAGTCATCAACGCGGAAGCCGAAGCTGAGCAGCAGGCGATCCTTATAGTACGCGGAGGCGGAGGCGGAGAAGATCAGATCCTTGCCCGAGAAGCTGGGGGCGACGAACTCGTTTTTGTACGAACGGACGGGGATCTGCTTTTCCTCCTCGGTAAGACCGACGTTGGCAAGCAGGTGGGTACGGTAGTTTTCCTTGACCTGGCAGGCTGCGCCGTAGTTAAGCATAGCGATCAGCATATTCCGCGCGGGCTCGGCAAGCTCCTCTTGGGCAAGGAGGCGCATGGCGTAATCCTGCAGGCCGAAGAGGTATTCCGCGCCGCGGACGTTACTGCTGGTGCCGATAACGGCGTAGGGCGTGATGGCAACAAGGTCAGACATTCTGATCGGCGAGAGGCCGCGAATCACAGCAACGTAACGGCCGTCTGCCAGCTTGGTGGCGAGGATACGCACGTCGCCCACGAAAATACCTACCTCGGTGGTCTGGGGGCTGGGTGCCTCTATGTAAAAATAGGCGGTAAAGCTTGCCTCCACACGCACGTGCACACCCACGATCGAGGGGCGCGTGGATACGGAAGCAGCACCTGCGGTAATACCAAGCAGGGGCAGGATCAGAAGAACTGCCGCCACAAGCAGCGACAGAAGCCGTTTATTGTTCATGTTGTGTATCCTTTCGGGGAGATATCCATAGTGTAGCATATTTTTCGTCTTTTGTCAAGAAAAGCCCGCGTAAAACGCGGGCTTTTCGCTTTATTCGGATTTTTCTTCAGACTCTTCTGCAGAGGGCTCTTCTGCGGGAACGCTTTCTTCGGCATTCTCCTGCTTGTGGGACATCGAAATTCCCAGCGCCTCAAACATTTCACGCTCGGCCTCAGAATAGGTCTGCTCCTCGGTTGCCTTTTCCGCCTCGGCCTGCTTTTCGGCGGCGGCGCGGTTCTCTTCCTCACTCTTGCGCTCGCGCTCGGCGTCGATGGCTTCAAGGTCCTCCATGGTTACGTTCTCGCCCTCCATGGCGGCGCGGAAGGTATCCCCCTCCATGGTTTCATGCTTCAAGAGGTAGGAAGCCACCAGCTCAAGCTTTTCAAGGTGGGAGGCGATATAGTCCTTACAACGGCTGTAGCATTCATCAATGATGCGGCGGATCTCGTTATCGATCTTGCCGGCGGTTTCCTGCGAATAGGTTTCCCCACCCGAAAAGTCACGGCCAAGGAAGATCTCATCGCGCGAATGCTCCGAGCCGTAGAGCACCGTACCGAGCGCCTCGCTCATACCGTAGCGGGTGACCATATCGGTGGCCACGCGGGTTGCCTGCTGAATATCGTTGGAGGCACCCGTGGAGATATCCCCAAGCACCAGCTCCTCTGCTACGCGGCCGCCGAGGCTGACCACGATGCTATCCAGCATCTCGCCCTTGGTATGGCAAAGGGTATCCTCCTCGGGCATCATCAGCGTGACGCCGCCCGTGCGTCCTGCGGGCAGAATGGTGATCTGCTTCACGGGGTCAGCATGGGGAGAATAGAAGGAAGCGAGGGCGTGCCCTGCCTCATGATAAGCGACGAGCTTATTGTCCTTATCCGAGCGGATAGCGGATTTTTTGCGCGGGCCGAGCAGGATCTTCATATAGGAATCTTCAATTTCCTGCGGGCCGATCAGATTCTTTTTGCGGCGAGCGGCCAAAAGCGCCGCTTCGTTGAGCAGGTTGGAAAGATCCGCACCCGTGAAGCCCACGGTCATCTGGGCAACGTGGCGGAAGGAAACGGTTTCCTCAAAGGGCTTGCCTTTGGCGTGTACCTTCAAAATCTCCTCGCGCCCCTTGATGTCGGGATAGTTGACGGTGACCTGACGGTCAAAGCGACCGGGACGGAGCAGGGCGGGGTCAAGCACGTCGGGACGGTTGGTGGCCGCCATGACGATAATGCCCTGATGCGTACCGAAGCCGTCCATTTCCACAAGGAGCTGGTTCAAGGTCTGCTCACGCTCATCGTGTCCGCCGCCAAGGCCTGCGCCGCGGTGACGGCCGACGGCATCGATCTCATCGATAAAGATGATGCTGGCGGGATTTTTGCGGGCAGTATCAAACAGGTCGCGCACGCGGGATGCACCCACGCCGACGTACATTTCTACGAAATCTGAGCCGGAGATGGAGTAAAAGGGCACGTTTGCCTCGCCTGCCACGGCCTTGGCTAAGAGGGTCTTACCCGTACCGGGAGGGCCGACGAGCAGCACGCCGCGCGGAATACGCGCACCGAGGCGAACGAATTTCTGCGGGTCACGCAAAAATTCCACGACCTCCCAAAGCTCCTCCTTTTCCTCATCCGCACCGGCAACGTCGGTGAATTTCACCGTATTGTTCGGATCGTTGGCGGGCGTGCGGGTCTTGGCACGCGAGAAGGAATTCATCTTGCCGCCCATACCGCCCGAGGCGCGCATCATCAGCACCACGATCAGGATCACAAGACCAATGACCAGGATATAGGGGATGTAGCTGACGATGGCAGGGGTCTCCTTGGGTGCTTCAAAATCATATTTTTTGAGCACGGGATCTTCCTTCGAGGAATTACGCAAGGCGGCCTCTTCGAGATACTCGTACTGCGCGTTATGACTGATCTGGTAGGTGACTTCCTTCGTTTTGCCTTCCCCGTCAAGAACGGTCAGGTTGATCTTATGAGAGGGGGACACGGTAAATTCCGTTACCTGATCCTTCTCAAAATAAGAAACGATCTCGCTCCACGTAGGGATCTCCGCTTTGTTGGCGGAGGCAGACCAGAAGGATGCCACCGTGACGAACAACAGGATCATCACCACGAAGAAGATGATATTTTTTACGTTTATTTTCATGCGGTATAAACCAAGCCTTTCCGCGTGTACTGCCGATGCAGGACACGATCATTCGCAAAACAGGGGATCAGTGATCTCTCCCTTGGGCTGATAGCAATAGTAGACGACAAGTCCCTCGTCCCCTGCTTTTCCGTCGCGCACGGGGAAGCCGGGGAGAAGCAAAACGCCCTGCGCGTCACACAAAACGGGGATCACGCGGCGCAATTCATGCGGCATTTTGCCGTCTGTCATCAGGCGGCGGATGCGGTGCGTCATGCCACGGAAGACGTAAGCATCCCCCGTGCGGCGCGGCCGTGCTATTAACCTACCCAATATTGTAGCAGAATCCATTTTTGCTTGTATAAATAAATTGTAAACATTTGATCGGCTATTTTCAAACTCTTCGTCACGGCCTTTTGAAAGGTAAATTTCACCGGCACCGTAAGGAAGAGGGTTGTGTCCGAGGGTTAGCGGGATTTCATAATCGGGGGTTGGTTCATCCCCCGACGAAACGGTGACCTGCGTCCGATCAAAGCGCAGCGTGGCGTTGCCCGGCAGGGTGTAGCTGCCCACGGCAAGCGGCGAGGCAAGCAGCTCATGCAGCTCCCGCACGTGCAGGCGTTCGGGCTGCTCGGGGATCTCGGCAGCACGGCACAGAAGCAAAAGAACACGGTAAAACAGAGCCGAGGGAAGAGAGCAAAGTGCCGCGCGAGGCAGGCTTTTGCCCTGCAAATTGGCGGCAAAAATGCGCTCCGCCTCGGAGAAGAGCGCCGCTTCCTCTTCCCGCAGATTTTGGGAGAGCCGCGCAGCGGCTGCC
>JAZQWX010000198.1:0-3710 GCA_045632565.1 Eubacteriales bacterium
AAAAACCCCGCCGCCTGGGGCGGACGCAGGCTTTTTCCATGATTTACATTTGACACACGGCACTCGGTTTTGTTACAATAATACAGGAAATCACGAAAGGAGAAACCATATGCAAAAGATCATTTGCAAACGACTGTACGACACCGAGCGTGCCGAGCTTCAAAAAAAGAATTCCTACGGCTTCTTCGGAGATCCCACCGGGTATGAGGAAAGCCTTTTCCGCACCGAGGACGGATATTTCTTTTTATACGTAAACGGTGGTGAGGCATCGCCCTACCCGAAAGAGGAGATCCGCCGCATGTCCGAAAAGCGGGCAAGCGAGTGGCTCGGTCAATAACGAAAAAAACGCGCACGGAAGTGCGCGTTTTTTACGTCGGCAGAAGATCCACGGCCAGGATTTCCCGTGGATTGCCGATGCGCGGGACAAAGGCAGGTCCCCCGCCAAGACCTCGGGAAACGAGCAGCCGCCCCTCGTACAGCCCGGCGGTGTAGCGCGGAAAAAGTCCCTGCCCCGGCGCAAAAATCGCGCGGCCGAACAGCACCCACTGACCGCCGTGGGCGTGACCCGACAGCGTAAGGGGAATATCCGTTTCGCGGATATAGGGCTCGTAATATTCGGGGTGATGGCAAAGCAGCACGCGCGGCCCGCTTTCGCGGGAAAATTCCGCAAGAAACTCTCGGTCGGGCGGCGGCGTGTGGCCGGTTCTTTTCTGCACCATGCCCGGCGCGTAGCCCGTGGTCAGGCCGCCGAGAAGCAGCTCTCCGAGGCGACAGGTGGCGTTATCCAAGAGAAGCACCCCCGTGTCCGCAATGCGCGCGGCAAGATCGGAAACGCCGCTTTTGGTTTCATGATTGCCGAGTGAGCAAACGGTGGGATAACGCGCGGCGCATTGTGACAAAAGCCGAAAGCCGCGTTCGGTCGCTCCCGCCTTGTGCAAAAAGTCGCCCGGCAGAAGGACGGTCTGCGGCTCTGCCGCCTCCAGCGCGGCAAGGGTCGCCGCATCATCTCCATTATGAAAATCCGCGACCACGGCAAGACGCACGGTGTGCGTAAGCCCTGCCATCGGGATAGCGTAGGACGTGACGGAAAATTTCATAGCTCACGATCCCCTATCGAAAAGAATCGGGGTGGCGGCGCGGACTGCCCCTCCTTGGTGGATTTCAGCGTACCCATCAAGCCGCGATACATACCTCCGGCAACCAGAATATGATCGATCAGCGATACGCTGACGGCGGCAAACGCCTCCCGCAAATACGCGGTGGCGGTCAGATCCTCCTGCGACGGAATGGCAATGCCCGTGGGATGGTTATGCGCCAGCACCACCGCGGCGGCCTGCGATTCGAGCGCAAGCTCGATCATGCGGCGCGTGGTGACCCCAACGGAGTTGATCGTTCCCACGCCGACCTGCTGACAGTCGATCATGTGAAAGGAATTGTCCAGCATGAGCATCAATACCATCTCCTCGCCCGTGCCCTCAAATTGAGTCAGGAAAAATTCCCCCACGTCCTCCAGCGTATGATAGGTCTTATCCTTTTGCCGCTCCTCTTCCATATATACGTGGGCGGCAAGCGGCAGGCACAGGCGCAAGAGGGTGGCCACGTGCTCGCCAACGCCGTCGATCGCGCACAGTTCCTCAAAGGGCGCGGACAGCACGCCCCGTACCGAGCCGAAACGCTCGATCAGCTTATGCCCGAGCACGTTGGTATCCTTTTGCGGCACGGCGTAGAACAAAAGCAGCTCCAGTATCTCGTGCGGCGAAAAGTTGTCAAGGCCGGAGCGAAGAAAGCGCTCCTTGACGCGGCGGCGATGCTCTTTATGAAAATTCGTCGTGACCTCTTTCACGGCAAAAGAACCCCCCATTCTCCCCGAAAATCACCGAGGAAATCCACAGAAAACAATACGAGCAACAAATTGCGAAGCAGAAAAAAACCAAGAAGCGCAACGGCAAAGGCCACGGCAGGCCAAGCGCGCACACAGCCGCGACCGCGCGCGGCGCAAAGGAAGGCAACCTCATAATACAGGATCACACCAATCGCCCCGGCGGCCAAGGGATGCGCGGCAAGCGAGGCAAGGATATCAAAGGAAAGGAGCGCCCGCACCGCCCGCGTGAAGCCACAGCCGGGACAGTAGAGATGCGTGCTCTTTGCAAACGAGCAGACAAAGGGCGCGTGATACCGATCAAGCAGGATCATGTAAAGCGCCACACCTGCGGCAAATACCAATAGGCACAAGTTGAAAAAAAGAAGACGGTGCACCCATTTTTTGTTCCACATACGCGCACCCTCCCTGTTTTCTTGCTTCTATTATACCATATCACCGAGGCTTTTGCATGAAAAAAACCGATTTTACCCCAAATTGTTGATTTTTTCATTTTGGCGTGCTATAATGATAGCAAATATACTAGTTAGGAGGCCACCATGAACACCGAATCTCATGAACCCGATTACGTTATCATCAATGACGATTTCGCCAAAGAACAGAAGCGCAAGAACGGCTTCTCCATCGCCTCGCTTGTTTTGGGCATCGTGTCGATTGCTTGCTGCTGCTTCAACTACATACCGCTGATCCTCGGCATTCTGTCCGTGATCTTCGCTATCATTGACAAAAAGAACAATGCCACCATGAACGGCATGGCCATCGCGGGTCTTATCTGCGGTATCGTTTCCATCGCACTTGCCCTGATCTCCATTGTCTCCAGCCTGCTCTTCCCCGTTGACCAGGAATTTATGCAGGAATACATGCAGTTCCTTGAGGAGCTGATGAACTCCATCGAAAGTGAAGGCGAGCTCGCGTTCCGCGCGCTTCCCTTTCTCCGTTAAATGAAAAAACAACCGTTTATTCGTCTGCTTGGCGCGCTGCTGTGCGCGATCCTGCTGGTGTGCACCGTTGCCTGTGACGGGGGTGCCCCCGTTGATCCCGGCACGGAGGATGAGGGCAAGACCCCTGCGGCGGCCACCCTGTTTTACACCTACCGTGACTACGTAGCAGCCGCAGGCGGCAGCTTTTCCATCCGCTCCTCCTCGGATCTGCAGATGGGGCAATCCACCGTGCGCGTCCGCCTGTACGCCGCCACGGACGGAGAAGGCGTGTACCAGATGACCGAAATGACCTCGGACACGCAAAAGATGGTTTCCTCCCACGCTTACACGGACGGTGCGTTCCGCTCAAACGGCACGATCGTCCCCATATCGAAGGAGGGATACCGCGCCGTGTACGGCTTCCCGACCCTGCCGAACCCGAACGTGGTACAGCTGGCTACCGCCACGGTGCACAAAAAGCTCGACGGATATCTTTTCACCGCCTCCGAGGACGGCAAAACGGCAGGCACGTTCCTTCTGGGTGTTCTGGGACGTGAGCTGTATTCGCTGTATTCGCAGGCCACCTTGGGGGATGTGATCTACACCTTCCATTTCACGCATGACGGTATGCTGGAAAAGCTGGATATCGGTACGGAAATGGATCTTGACGGCCATACCATTTCGATCACGGCCACGCTTTCATACGGCGACGTGGGAACGGCACAGCCGCTCCCGCCCGCAGAATTTTAAAGAACTGCACAACACGTGCAGTTCTTTTTTTGCATAAAAGCAACAGAAACGGTTTACACTATGGCTGTAAATTCTTGAAAGGAGCAACAAGCTATGGAAAAACCGTTTGAATCCCTGAAGGCCAACCGCATTCTGTACGTGTCGGTGGTGGCCGTTCTTTG
>JAZQWX010000199.1:0-4494 GCA_045632565.1 Eubacteriales bacterium
ATAAGCGATAAAACCATTGCCACTGTGACCTGCGCCACAGACGGCCCGGAATAGCCGGGTACGTTGCATACGGCAATGCCGCGCTCCCGCGCCGCCGCAAGATCAATGTTGTCATAGCCCGTGGCTGCCTCGCAGATCAGGCGCAGATTTTTCGCGCAAGAGAGCGCCTTTCGTGTGATCTTCACCTTGTTCTGGATCAAGACGTCGCAGTCAGCCACGCGCGCGGGCAATTCCTCGGGGGAGGTCGCGCGGTATACCGTTACCTCACCGAATTCGGAAAGCGGGGCAAGCGAAAGGTCATCCCCAAGCGAGCCCGCATCAAGTACTGTGATCTTCATACGTCACCTCAAAACACAAAATTTCCGTTGCGGAAGACGGGGATCTCTCGTCCGTCCTCTGTGATGCCCGTGATCGAAAGATCGAGCGTGCCGATCATAAAGTCCACGTGCGTGACCGAATCGTTCAGTCCGCGCGCCCCCAGCTCTTCCTTGCTCATATCCGCGCCGCCCTCAATGCAGGGGTAGGCCTCGCCAAAGGCAAGGTGGCAGGAAGCGTTTTCGTCAAACAGGGTGTTAAAATACAATATCTTCTGATTGGAGATCGGGCTGTCGTAGGGAACGAGCGCCACCTCGCCAAAGTAGGAAGCCCCCTCGTCCACCGAAATGGCGGCGCGCAGCACGTCCTCGCCCTCGCTGGCTGTGGCCTCCACGATCTTGCCGCCCTTCACCACAAAGCGGATGTCGCGGATCACGTTGCCGTTATGCACCAGCGGCATGGAAGCGTAGATCACGCCCTCGCACCGTGCACGGTCGGGCGCGGTGAAGATCTCCTCGGTCGGAATGTTGGCAATAAAGGATACGCCCGCTTTGCATTTCTCCGCGCCGCTTTGCCACACGTGCCCCCCCGCAAGTCCCACGGTAAAGTCCGTGCCAAGCGAGTTCTCGTAACGCAGGGCAGAGAAGCGGTAGCTATTCAGCACCTCGGTGCGGCGGTCAAGCGCGGAAAGATGCGCCTGCCAACGCGCAACGGCCGTGCCGTCGCCCGTGACACGCACGGAAGCAAAGATCGCATCCCACAAAGCATCTACGGCTTCCTCGTCCGACTTGTCGGGGAACACCTTTTTTGCCCAAGAGGGGATGGGCATCGCGCCAATGCACCAAGGGAAGCCGTTTGCCATCTGCGCGGCGTAAAAGGTCTTCAGCGCCTTGCCCGAGGCGATCTCGGCGCGGCGCATGCGGTCGGCGTCTACACCAAGCAGGTTCATCGGATCAGTCGCGGAGATGGCAAGATACGCCGCCCCCTTTTCCGCATAGCCGTTCATCATATCGGCATACCAAGGGGCAACCGTGTCAAAGATATCCTCCTCGGCGTAGAGATATTTTAAGCGTGACATCACGTCGTCCCGCCAATTCATCACTACCTCGCGGCAACCCGCTTCATAGGCAACTGCCGCGCATTTTCTCGCAAAAAATGCACATTCCACAGGGCAGGCGAGCACCAGCGTCTGTCCCTTTTGTATATTCACGCCCACGCGCACCAGCAGCGCGGCGTATTCATCCAGCCGTTTATCGTTCTGATCCATGTCCGTTATCCTTTCGTTTTTTCTCCCAAATTATACCACAAACGCCCTCACTTTGCAAGTGAAAGAACCCTTTCTCTCCTGATTTTTCCCATCTTTACACTTTTTTCACGCAAAAACAGAAAAAAAGATTGAAAAAATCGCATGCTTGTGATATAATATGCAATTGATGTAATGATACCGCTTATGCGGATGGAGAGTGTAATATGAAAAGGACGCTTGTAAGAGAAATTTATGAGAACAGCGCCGCCCTGGCTGACAAAACGGTCACCGTTGGCGGTTGGGCGCGCAGCATTCGTGATAGCCGCGCCTTCGGCTTTATCGACCTCAATGACGGTAGCTGCTTTAAAGGCGTGCAGATCGTGTTTGAGCGTGAAAAGATCGCCAATTATGACGAGATCGCGCATCAGAACGTCGGTGCCGCCGTGGTGGTAACGGGTACGCTTGTCCTGACCCCCGAGGCAAAGCAGCCCTTTGAGATCAAGGCGAGTGAGATCGTGGTGGAGGGTACCTCGACCCCCGATTACCCCCTGCAGAAAAAGCGCCACACGCTGGAATTTCTGCGCGAGATCGCGTATCTGCGTCCCCGCACCAATCTGTTTTCCGCCGTGTTCCGCGTGCGCTCTGAGGTAGCCTACGCGATCCACGAATTTTTCCACAGCCGCGGCTTCGTGTACGTGCACACGCCGCTCATCACCGCCTCCGACTGTGAGGGCGCGGGCGAGATGTTCCGCGTATCCACCCTTGATCCCGACAACCTGCCCCGCACCGAGGACGGCAAAATCGACTGGTCGAAGGACTTCTTCGGCAAGAGCACCAACCTGACCGTTTCGGGTCAGCTGGAGGGGGAAACCTTTGCCATGGCGTTTGGCAATATCTACACCTTCGGCCCGACCTTCCGCGCTGAAAATTCCAACAGCGCGCGCCATGCCGCCGAGTTCTGGATGATCGAGCCGGAGATCGCCTTTGCCGATCTGACCGATAATATGCAGCTCGCTTGGGATATGATCATCCACATCCTGCGCCACGTGATGAAGACCTGCGCCGCAGAGCTGGAGTTCTTCAACAGTTTCGTGGATAAGGGCCTTTTAGACCGCCTCAACGCGCTGGTAAACAGCAACTACAAAAAGGTCACCTACACCGAGGCCGTGGAGCTGCTGCAGAATAGCGGTCACGAGTTCCAGTACCCCGTATACTGGGGCTGCGACCTGCAGACCGAGCATGAGCGTTACCTCACCGAAACCGTCTTCGGTTGCCCCATCTTCGTAGTAGATTACCCGAAGGAGATCAAGGCCTTCTACATGCGTATGAACGATGACGGCAAGACCGTTGCCGCCATGGACCTGCTCGTTCCGGGTGTCGGCGAGATCATCGGCGGCTCTCAGCGTGAGGAGCGTCTGGACGTTCTTCTCTCTCGCATGGCAGAGTGCGACCTGCGCGAAGAGGATTATTGGTGGTACGTCAACCTCCGTCGCTTCGGCGGAACCAAGCACGCAGGCTTTGGCCTCGGCTTTGAGCGTATCATCATGTACATCACGGGCGTGTCGAACATCCGTGACGTGCTCCCCTATCCCCGTACCGTCGGCACGGCCGAATATTAAGCGGGCTGTCGGCTTTTGGTAAACACACAAAAAGGGAGAATGGCACTTCTCCCTTTTTTCAAATAATTATGACGAAAAAGCATTGACAAACCCTTGCGCGAATGATATAATGTAACCGATACAGAGAATTGGAGACGTATCAAAACGGAAAGCCCTGCGGCTTTCCGTTTTGGTGCGTGCTTTTTTTTGCAAAAAACAGAGTAAAAAGGGGACAACGTATGTTTGACGTAGCCATTATCGGCGGCGGAGTTGTGGGCGGCATGATCGCCAGAACCCTGTCTGCCTACGATCTGCGCATCTGTATTCTGGAAAAGGAGCGCGACGTGGCCATGGGTGCTACCAAGGCCAATTCCGCCATCGTGCATGCGGGATTTGACGCAAAGGAGGGCAGCCTGAAGGCTCGCCTGAACGTTCGCGGCTCGGAGATGATGGAGGAGGTAACGCGAGAGCTGGGGGTAAAATACCGCCGAAACGGCTCTCTTGTCATCGGCTTCAACGACGAGGACAAAAAGCACCTCGAGCAGCTGCTTGTGCGCGGTAACGCCAACGGCGTCAAGGATCTGCGCCTCTTAAACGGTGATGAGGTTCGCGCGCTTGAGCCGAACATTTCAAAGAACGTGACCTGCGCGCTTCACGCGCCCACGGGTGCAATCGTTTGCCCGTATGAGCTTTGCATTGCCGCCATCGGCAACGCCATGGACAACGGCGCGGCGCTTTACCGCGATTTTGCCGTTTCCTCCATCAAGGAGATCGAGGACGGTTACCGTATCTCCCGTTATAACGGTGAGGCGGTGCGCGCCCATTATATCGTCAACGCCGCCGGTGTGTTTGCGGACGAGATCGCCCGTATGGTCGGGGACGCTTCCTTCTCCATCCACCCCCGCCGCGGCGAGTACGTTCTGCTTGATAAGGAATGCGGCGGCACGGTGTCCCACACCGTCTTCCGTACACCGAGCAAGATGGGTAAGGGTATTCTGGTGACGCCCACCGTTGACAACAACCTGCTTCTCGGTCCTACCTCGGTGGATATGGAGGACAAGGAGGAGAAGGAAACCACCGCCGACGGTCTTGCCCTTGTGATGCGAGAGGCTTCCGAAAACCTGAGTACCCCCATCCCCTTTGGCAAGTCTATTACCTCCTTCTGCGGCCTGCGTGCCGTTGGCAGCACGGGCGATTTCATCATCAACGTGCAAAAGGGACGCTTTGTGAACGTCGCGGGCATCGAATCCCCCGGCCTTTCGGCCTCGCCTGCGATCGCGGAATACGTATGTGAGCTGCTTGCCGAAAACGGCCTGACGCTTACGAGAAAAGAGG
>JAZQWX010000200.1:0-5365 GCA_045632565.1 Eubacteriales bacterium
CCCCGAGCGAGAGGAGCGAAGACGGCAGGGTCACCTTCTTGAGTGAAATACACATGGAGAAGGCCGCCGGGCCGATGGTTTCCAGCGACGGAGAAGAGCCTGCGAAACGAACGGTTTCGAGGCTAAGACAATTCGAGAACGCACCCGAGCCGATCTCGGAAAGCGAGGCAGGAATCGTAACCGACGTCAAGGCAGAGCATGCATAAAATGCTCCCTCATTCAAATACAGCAGCTCATCCGATAGCTCCGCCGAGGTCAAGGAGGAGCATCCGCGGAAGGCATAATTGCCGATATACCGGATACCCGGCATCGTCACCGTCCGCAGGGCGGTACAATCCGAAAAGGCATACGCGAAGATCATGGAAACGTCTTTCGGAATACCAACACGCGTGACGTAATCGTTGCCCGCAAAGGCGTGCGTGCCGATCATGCCTACCTTGTGTCCCTCTAATTCATCGGGAATGCTGACCTGCGCGTCAGTGCCGAAATACTTGGTGATCAAGGCGAGCTTTTCCCCGCCCTCCATGTTATAGAGAACGTAGCGGAATGCCGCTCCATAGGTACGAAGATCCTCATAGCGATACCCGAAGTAGATGGCGTCCGAAACCTCGGATTCTATCCAGGTAGCCGACCAGCCGCTTGGCTTGGCATTGCTTTCGCAGTACACGACAAGGCGGTAAGCGCCCGCAAAGGCATAATCGGCAATCCGTTCCACGGAATCCGGAAGAAAGATCTCTTCCAGCCTTGTACAGCCATTAAAGCAGTAGCCGCGGATGGTGGTAACGGTATCGGGAAGCATCATGGTTTTCAGCGAAGTACATTGATAAAACGCGTAGCTTTCAATATCGGTCGTGCCGCTTGACACCGTGACGTTCGCAAGAGATTCGCAATACGCAAAGGCGTAGTTGGGAATAACGGCAAGAGAGGACGGCAAGGTGAGGCTTTTGAGCGAGGGACATCCGCGGAAGACCGATGCCCCCATCTTTTCCACTCCCGCAGGAATCAGAACGGTAACGAGATCAGCCGATTCGCGGAATGCTTCCCGCCCAATGGTTTTCAGGCCGCCTGGAATACTGACGGATTTGATGTTTTTCGTTCCGCGGAGTGCGCCGTCTGCAATAGAAACGGTTCCCTCCTTGACGGAAAGATCAAGAAGCTCGGCAGGGACACCCTTAAAGCGATACAAAACGCGACCGGCATATACCGCACCGTCTGCCTGCATGGCATACCACAAGGTAGTATCGAGGGCGGAGCTGTCGATATCCACGGTAGCATCCGCAAAGGTGATGTCCGCGAGAGCAATACAGCCGTACAAGGCGCGATCGCGGATCGCGGTGACGGTAGACGGAACAGTCAAGGCGCGCAGGGCACTGCATCCCTCAAAGACGCTGCTTTCCAAAACCGTAAGCCCTGCGGGAAGGGTGACCGTTTGCAAAGACGAACAGTTACGGAAGGCAAATTTACTGATGCTTTTTACGGTGGTGGGAATGACTACCTCTGTAAGAGAGGTGCAATTTTCAAAGGCATCACGGCCAATGGAGAGCGTTCCCTGCTCAAGCACTACTCGTGTAAGTGCGGTACAGTTATAGAACATACTGCGCGGCAGCTCGGTCACGCCGGAAGGCAGGGTGTATTCGGTAAGAGCAATACAGCCGGAGAAGGCGCGTTCCCCGATCTCCTTTACCGCACCGCCTGTCACAGCCGTAAGCGACGTGCAATCCGCAAAGGCGTTCGCGCCGATGGATGTGACGCTATCGGGCAGCACAACGGTTTTTACGGTTTTTGCCTCCGCAAAGGCGTAATTGCCGATCGCGGTGACCGTTTTTCCTTGCACAGCAGCGGGAACCGTTACCGCTTCACCCGCCCCCTCATAGGAATAAAGAGATACTGTGTTGCCGTGATCGGCATACACAAAATCCCCTTCCGTGATCTTGGTCAGGACGGTTTCGGGCGTTTCGGGGATTGGGGTGTGGTCAATGCGCGGCTTGGTGCAAGAGGCAAGGGCCGCAAGGGCCAAGCATAGCATCGCCACAAGCAATAGGGGTTTTATGTGTTTCATACGTCTCTCCGAGAGTGTGATATCGTTTCTTTTATACATTGTAGCACAGCTTGTACATTCTGTCAATCAAAAATGGCAGGAGCAAAATGTGACTTTTTCAAGAACGGCATTCTGCCGCGAATTATGTAGCACTTTTTCGTTTTCTTTTGACGAGCGTCGCGATCCTTGCAAGATAAAAAGCCAAGAAAAACAGAAGGATCAAGGCCGTAGCGCTCCCTGCCGTATCAATACCGACGTCCAGGATCATACAGGCGCGACCGGGAACGAAATACTGAATACACTCATCGACGGCGGCGCAAACGGCACAGAAGAGGATACCGACGGCACAAAACCGCACTCGCCTTTTTCCGTTCCACAACAAAAGGAGCGCCGTTTCCGCACCAAGCAAGGCAAACTCTGTAAAGTGTGCCACCTTGCGGAGGTTTTCGTACAGGAAGCGAAACGGCTGACGCTCTACATCAAAGAGCTGACGAAAGAGAGCCGCGGCCGTTTGGCTTTGACCCGTAGACTCGGAAGCATCCTTTAGCGAATTTGACCAGATAAAGATGAGTGTCAGAACGATCAAGATCATTGGCAGAATAACCGAAAGGCGAGGATGCTTTTTCATCTCCCTGCTCCCGCAAGCTCTTCCTCGGTAAAGGTGTAGGCACTGTTGCAGAAGCGGCAGGACACCTCCAGCTCACGCGGCTTTCCCTCCGCCTGTTGCTCGTCAAGCATCTCGGCAAGTTGATCCTGTCCGAGCGAAGCCAGAGCACCGTACATACGTTCGCGGCTACAGTTGCAGAGATAGGAAACCTCCAGCTCATCAAAGGGATCAAACGGGATATCGCGCAGGGCGAGCTCGGCAATCTCCATATTGGTCATGCCACGGCGGATGAGGTCCGAAATGGCGGCAAAATCGCGGATGTTGCGTTCGATCAGGGCCACCGTTTCCTCGGCCGCAAAGGGGAGCAGCTGAATGAGAAGACCGCCCGCGGCAAGGCAGGTGTAATCGGTATCCACCAGCACGCCAAGGGCGCAAACGGTGGGGATCTGTTCACTTTCCGCAAAATAAGCGGCGATATCCTCGGCAATTTCACCGCTTGAAAGCGGCACGGTGCCGCTTTGCGGCTGCTCTGCCCCGCGGATATCGCGGATCAGGGTCAGGCTTCCCTGCCCAACGGCCGCACCGACGTCCAGCTTTCCACTTGCCTTGCGCGGCGGATCGACCAAGGGATTCTGAATGTAGCCGCGCACGTTACCGAAATAGTCGCCCACGCACAAAAGGCGGCCTGCTTCACCGTTTCCCTGAACGGACACGGTGAGGGTATCTCCGTTTTCAGGCAGAAGCGCGCCGATCATGGAGGTGGCTGTCAAAAGGCGGCCAATGGCGGCGGTAGCCGTAGGTGCGGTCTTGTGCAGCCGTTGTGCTTCCTTTACAATTTCCGTGGAATTGATGACGGTGATGCGGGCACTTCCATCGCGGGTCATGCCGCGCAGCATGGTGGAAAATTTCTTTTCTTCGCTCATGGTTACTCCTTTATTGCTCGGGCGGCGACGTAGTATCGCTCGCTGTTTTCTTGTATATTTCCGAAAGAAAAATCAGGGCAGACGCACAAAAGCTCCATTCCGTTCTCTTTCAAAAGGCGCCTTAGCATGGGGATGGTATACAGGCGCTCGCGGCGCGCGGTATCCGTTCTTTCGTAGAGGCCGCTTTCGGTTTCTTCAAACAGACTGATATAAAAATCACACAGCTTGGTACGCTCGGAAAAGTGGTTTTGCCAAGCGCACACAACCCCCTCATCCTCGAGAACGTAAGCTCGGTCGCCGTAGATCTCGCGGAATTTATAGGGAGAATTGACGTCAAACAGAAACAGTCCGTTTGGCACGAGATAATTATGCACCCAATGGAAGCAGCGCGAAAGGGCGGCGCGATCGGTTACGTGATTGACGGCATCCAGACAACAAACAACGGCTTCCACCGTGCCGTACAGCTCAAATTCGCACATATCCTGGCAAAGATACAAAATGCGGTCGGCCATTCCCTTCTTTTCAGCAGAGGCACGTGCTACGGCCAGCATGTCGGGAGAGATGTCGACGCCGATCATATCATAGCCGCGGCGGCAAAGCTCCTCGGTCATACGTCCGGTACCGCAGGCAAGATCAAGCACGGATTCCACCTTGCCGGGATAATAACGACGAAAGCTTTCTTCTATAAAATCTGCCCATTTCCCGTAATCCAGATCACCGTTGAAGGCATCGTAAAACGGGGCAAGCGCTTCATACAGATCTTTCACGAAATCCCTTTTCCTTTCTCGCTCATACGGGCAAGCACCTCATCCGCCTCCAAGCGATCGATGGCAAAAGCTCGACGAAGGAGCTCTGCCGGAATATAAGTGTCAAATTTATCATACGCAGGACTTTCAGAAGCACCGACAAGTGCCTCGCGATCAATTCCCTCTTCCGCCAAAAGACGGGAGAGGCGAGAGATAAATTTTTCTCCGTCCGTGCGCCACGCCTTAAAGGTCATATAGCAGCACCCCTCACAGGTGAGGTCGGATATCCCCAAGGCTTTTGCGTGCCGCAGGATCAAGCGGCGCAGGGTACGGAAGGCGCGCGTGCCGAGCCACGGGAAGAGGCAAAAGCTACTGCCGCCAATGGGGATCAGCATGCTGCTTGCCATACCGGTGTTTTTGGCAAGGTGGCGTGCCGTTTCCAGCCGCGCCGCCGCATTTTCCCCAAGATACGGGTATATTTTATCCCCAAACAGGACGTCCCGCATTTTTTCAAGAATTCTGGTATGGATCTCCCCGCTGTCGCCGGGCCAGGAAATTTCCATCTTCCCCTCCACCGCCTTGGCAAAGATGAGGCGCCGGGGCAGATCGGTTTCCACAACCTCCCACACACGGCCTGCGAGGGCAAAACGATCGCCCACGGGCGGCGGATTGGTGATGGTGCCGATCTCGTCCGATTCACAGCGGACGGTATAATCCTCGCTGTCCCGAAAGACGGCGTAGAACTTATAACCGGAAAGCAAGCGTTCACCGCGAAGACCTATGATCAGCCCTTTTTCTTCGGTCATCTCCAGAAATTCGTTTTCCAGCATCGAAAGAAGCAGGGTGCGATAATCCTCCTTGGATATCCCCTCAAAGGGCGGCAAAGTCAAGACACGCTCCGCCAACTGTGCGGGACGAAGCTCGCCCGAGGAGGCTAACACGGAAAGGGTTTGATGGAAAGCAAGGCTAAAGGGGAGCTTTTTGATGCGAGGGGGCTCAATAAACCGCTCCTCGATATACAGCTCCGCAATGGCGATCGCGCGCAACAGTC
>JAZQWX010000201.1:0-12079 GCA_045632565.1 Eubacteriales bacterium
CTGATCACATCGGGTGTACTGTCTGCAGCAGGATTTATCCTTACCGCTTGCATTAAATCCCCCTCCGTTTGGATGCTGTACGTTACTTACGGTGTACTTGCGGGACTTGGCATCGGTATTGCATATAACGTTGTTATCGGCACCATCAGCGCATGGTTTCCCGATAAAAAGGGACTTTGCTCGGGTTGTTTGATGATGGGCTTCGGCGCGTCTGCGCTGGTTCTCGGAAACGCGGCTGACGCCATGTTCAAAAGCACGCTCGGCTGGCGCACCACCTACGTGATCCTCGGCGTTGCTATTTTTGCGGTTTTGTCGCTGTCCGGCATCCTGCTGAAAAAGCCCGATCCCACCGTCGCACTCCCGCAGGCGAGCGGTAAAAAAGCAGCCGCTTCGCAAGAGACGGTCAAGCAGGATTTCACGTCGGGGCAAATGCTCGCCCGCCCCTCGTTCTGGCTGGCGTTTATTTGCATTTCGTTTCTGGCGGCGGTAGGTAGCACGGTGATCAGCTTTGCTAAGGATCTGGCCCTGTCGGTGGATGCTCCCGAGACCCTGGCGGTGTCGCTTGTCGGCGTGCTTTCGGTGTGCAACGGCATCGGCCGTATCCTCACGGGCGCGGTGTTTGATCTGATCGGCTGCCGAAAGACCATGCTGTGCGCCAACCTCCTGACCATCGGTGCGGCGGTGGTCACGCTTGTGGCGGTATCCGCCAATTCGCTTGGCCTCTGCATTGTCGGCGTGTGCCTTGTCGGCATGTCCTACGGCGCGTGCCCCACCATTACCTCGGCGTTTACCTCCACCTTCTTTGGTATGAAGCATTTTTCGGGGAACATGGCACTCATGACCTTCACGGTCATGGTCGGCTCGTTCGTTGCCACGGCAGCCAACCGCGTGCTGGAGGCAAGCGGCGGCTACACGGGCGCGTTTTTGATGCTGCTCGCCTTGACGTTCGTGGCCTTGATCTTGAACGCGTGTATTCGCAAACCGTAAAAATCAAATAAAAAGGGTGGAGAGATCCACCCTTTATGTTTGACACACGCAGAATACAGTGAAAAAGTTATCCCCAAAGCCTTGACAAACCATGTTTTCCGTGGTATAATAACCCGTGCTTGGTTAAAAGTGAATATTTCGGGGCGTGGCACAGTTTGGTAGTGCGCTTGGTTCGGGACCAAGAGGCCGCAGGTTCAAATCCTGTCGCTCCGACCAAAAAGCGAAAGGGGACGAAAATCGTCCCCTTTCGCTTTTTAATTGAATGGTACGGGATTTGAACCTGCGACCTCTTTCGCGTTTCGACCAATGTTCGGGATCAAGGGGGAGCAAGTAAAAACGGCAAAGGCGTTTTTGCGAAGCGAGTAACGCCGAAAGGAAGCGGACAGAGCCGAGCATGCGCAGGCGAGGGGACGCGACCATTGAGGCGGAAGGGGCGCGCAACAGAAAGCGCCTGTCGCTCCGACCAAAAAACAGAGGGTGGATTTTCCACCCTTTTTATTTTATATTTACAAAAAATTTTCCTTTTTTACTTGCCATTTCCGCTTTTATGTTGTATAATAGGTGTGTATTTTATAATAAAGCCACTGCGGAGGTATTCTCATGTCCTTTTTGCGTTCCTTAACTGCCCAGAAACCGACCGATATTTCGGCCTCGGATAAGAAATTTTATCAGATCATCGCGATCGTGGGCGGCGCTTTTGCGTTCCTGACGATGCTTCTTTCCATCATCATGACGGCAGGCTTTAAGGCCTCCTACATCTGGAGCGCGCTGGCGCTTGGCCTTGGCTCGCTCGCCTTCTACGGACTTGTGTACGTTCGGTACATGATGCCGAAGAACCGCCTGATCGCCCGCTTGGCCGATGCAGCCGTGTATTTCACGATCTTTGCCGTGTACACGCCCCTGCAGGTTCTTCTCATCAAGGATGCTCCTTATGAGAACGGCTTTATCGTGATGGGCTGGGTAATGTTCGGTCTGGTAGCCTTCTTCTCGCTCCTGTTCCTGATCGCATCGCTCTGCTCGGTGAACAAGTTCCGCATGGTCGGCTCTTTCTTCTACATCCTGATGGCGCTCTCCATTCTGATTGGTGTGCGCCCCCTGATGAACGCCATTCACGTCGCACCGGTTCTGGCAGTCATTCTGGTGGCTCTTGCTGCACTTGCCTTTGCCGCTACCCCGATCATCTTCTGGTTCTTTGACCGCCGCGCATGGCAGATGAAGGTGTTCTACATCCTGATGGCAAGCGGTACGGTTCTCTCCTCGGCCTTGACGCTGATCTACGTGCTGTTCTGCCTTTGAGTTACATGACAAAAGGAAAGCCCCCGCGGGGCTTTCTTTTTTGTGAAGAAAGGAAAAAAAACATGAGCTTTCCCGAACTCTTTTTGCTGGCCATAGGTCTGGCGGCAGACGCCTTTGCCGTGTCTGTCTGCAAGGGTCTTGCCTCGCCATCCGTCAAGCCGGGGCACGCTCTTTTGTGCGGTGCGTGGTTTGGCGGCTTTCAGGCATTGATGCCCTTTATCGGATACCTGCTTGGCCGTGCGTTTGCAAAGTACATTGAATCCTTTGACCATTGGATCGCCCTTATTCTTCTCGCTATCATCGGTATCGGTATGATCCGTGAGGCCTTTGAAAAGGAAGAAGAGGGGGACTGTGACTGTAAAAACGCCTCCTTTGCCCCGCGCGTGATGGTGGTGATGGCGCTTGCCACCAGCATTGACGCCCTGGCCGCGGGAATTACGCTGGCCATGCCGGGCGTGAACATCGCGTTGGCGTTGGCACTGATCGGCGGTATCACGTTCGCGCTTTCCGCCCTTGGTGTCAAGATTGGCCACGTGTTCGGCGCGCGCTACCGCTTTGCCGCCCAGCTGGCAGGCGGGATCATTCTTGTCCTGCTTGGCGTCAAAATTCTGCTCGAGCATCTTGCCCTGCTCCCCTTTTGAGCAAATTCCCAAAACGTATTGACACCCGCGCCGCTTTGGTGCTATAATAGAATGTAAAATTTGATTTTCCGCACGGAGGAACCGAATATGAAATGGACGTCGCTGAACGAGCTTCGTGAAAAATACCTCTCTTATTTTGAGAGCAAGGGACATCTGCGTCTGCCGAGCTTCCCGCTTGTGCCGATCAACGATAAGTCGCTGCTTCTCATCAACTCCGGCATGGCGCCGATGAAAAAATATTTCACGGGTGAGGAAGAACCTCCTCGCAGCCGTGTTACCACCTGCCAGAAGTGTATCCGCACGCCCGACCTGGAGCGCGTGGGACACACCGCCCGCCACGGCTCTTTCTTCGAGATGCTGGGCAACTTCTCCTTTGGCGATTATTTCAAGGACGAGGCCATTCCGTGGGCGTGGGAGTTTCTGACCGAAACGCTCGCCATTCCGAAGGACCTGCTCTGGCCCTCGATCTACGAAAATGACGAAGAGGCCTACGATCTGTGGGTCAATAAGGTAGGCGTCGATCCCAAAAAGGTCGTGCGCCTTGGTAAGGCCGATAACTTCTGGGAGCACGGCTCCGGCCCCTGCGGCCCTTGCTCCGAGATCTATTTTGACCGTGGCATCAAGTACGGCTGCGGCTCGCCCGACTGCAAGCCGGGCTGCGACTGCGACCGTTACATGGAGATCTGGAACAACGTCTTCTCCCAGTACAACAACGACGGCAACGGCAACTATACCGACCTTGCCCAGAAGAACATCGATACCGGTATGGGTCTTGAGCGTCTTGCCTGCGTGATGCAGGGCGTGGACAACATGTTCGAGGTCGACTCGATCCGCAAGATCATCGACAAGGTATGCGAGATTTCGGGCAAGACCTACGGCGAGAACGCGAAGGACGATATCTCCATCCGCGTGATCACCGACCACATCCGCGGCGCGACGTTTATGATCGCAGACGGTGTGATCCCCTCCAATGAGGGACGCGGCTACGTGCTCCGCCGTATCCTGCGCCGCGCCTGCCGCCACGGCAAGCTGCTCGGCATTTCCCGCATGTTCCTTGTGGAAATGTGTGAAACTGCCATCGGCGAGAGCGTAGACGCGTACCCCGAGCTGGCAAGTCGCGGCGACTATATCAAAAAGGTCATCTCCATGGAGGAGGAGCGCTTCAACGCTACCATCGACGCCGGCCTTTCGCGCCTTTCGGACATCATTGCCGAGGCAAAGAGCGCAGGCAAGGACACCGTGGACGGTGCTGATGTCTTCCGCCTGTACGATACCTACGGTTTCCCGCTTGATCTGACGAGCGAGATCATCGTCGAGGCGGGTCTTGCGGTAGATGAAGAGGGCTTCCGTACCCTGATGCAAGAGCAGCGTGAGCGTGCCCGTGCCGCCCGCGGCAACATCAGCGGCTGGAGCGATGCCGAGAAAAACGCGCTGGCCAACCTCGAAAAGACCGCCTTCTGCGGCTATGAGCAGACCTCCTGCGAGGCCAAGATCCTGGCTATTCTGACCGAAGGGGAAGAGGGAACTGCCTTTGTTGACGAAATTTCCGAGGGCGAATGTACCCTCGTTCTGACCGCAACGCCGTTCTACGGCGAGGGCGGCGGTCAGGTGGGTGATACGGGTGTCATCCGTGTCGAGGGTGGCGCGGTAGCCGTCAGCGACACCAAAAAGACCGACGGCGTATTCCTGCACCTCTCGCGTGTTGAAAACGGTGTGCTCCGCGTGGGTGACTGCGTGACGGCCGAGATCAACGAGGCTCGCCGTGCCGCCATCGCGCGCAACCACTCCGCATGCCACCTGCTGCAGGCGGCGCTCCGTGAGGTGCTCGGCAACCACGTCGAGCAGGCAGGCTCTTACGTCAACGACGAATATTTCCGCTTTGACTTCTCGCACTACGCGCCCGTTTCCGCCGAGGAGCTTGCCAAGGTAGAGGCGATCGTTAACGAAAACGTTCTGGCCGCTGCCGCCGGCAGCATGACCGAAATGCCGATCGAAGAGGCCAAGAAGCTCGGCGCACTGGCGCTGTTTGGCGAAAAGTACGGCAAGACCGTGCGCGTGGTTCGCATGGGAGATGCCTCCGTGGAATTCTGCGGCGGTACGCACGTGGATAATACCGCAAAGATCGGTCTGTTCAAGATCATCACGGAAAGCTCGGTTGCCGCCGGCATCCGCCGTATCGAGGGTACGACGGGCTACGGTGTTCTCGGCATGATCGCAAAGAAGGATGCCCTGATCGCCGAAACGGCAAAGGAGCTGAAGGTAGCCAATCCCGCAGAGCTGGCAAGACGTGCCGCACAGCTCGAGAATGAGCTGAAGCACACCCGCCGTGAGCTGGAGTCCGCCAACGCGAAGCTTTCCTCTGCCAAGCTGGCAGGGATCATCGACAGCGCTAAACAGGTGGGAGCTTACAAGCTGCTCACCGCCCGCATGGACAACATGCAGGTGGATGCTGCGCGCACCCTGTGCGACAGCATCAAAGCAGAGCACCCCGATATGGTGGCGGTGCTTGCCCTTGTGAACGACGGCAAGCTGAACTTTATCGCTTGTTGCGGTGCGGATGCCGTCAAGGCAGGCGCACACGCCGGCAATATCCTGCGCTCTGTCAGCGCGATCTGCGGCGGCCGTGGCGGCGGCAGACCGGACAGTGCTATGAGTGGCGGCAGTGATCTTGCGAAGATCGACGAGGCTCTTGCTTCGGTAGCCGCTTTGCTTGCATAATAGAACGTAAAAAGCACCCCGTGTGTTGCACGGGGTGCTTCTTTTGCGTTTACGAGCAGCTTTTGGTCATGCGGCGCATGGCCTCTGCGCTTTCCTGCATGAGGTCCTCTGCCTTTTCCTCAATGCTGTCGATGCAGGAGCAGCCGAACTGCTTGGCCGACTTGCCGAGGGTGCGTCCCTTCTTTTTGACAGCCATGACCACACCCAAAAGGCCGATCACCGCCAATCCTGCCACCGCACCGCATACGATGGGATGCACCACGTAGCAGGGCTCACACTTTTTCTTCATCATTTGAAAAATCCTCCGTTTTTGCTGTTAGTGTACGCGTCGGCGGGGCATGCTATACGCGAAAGGAACAAAAAGCATGTCTGAAAATATCATAGCAGGCGACCCGTGTGTCGCAAAAAGGCAAAAAAACGGCAAAAATCGGCGCTTCTTTTGCTTGCTTCTTTCTTTCCTTCTCGTTGCCTGCGGCGCGGAGAATGCGCCGAACCGTGCCCCCTCCGCGCTTCCCGCAGGGCTTGTTATCTACCTTGACGCAGGACATGGCGATTTTGATCTCGGCGCTGTCGGCGTGACCGCTGATGGAGAAGAGATCGCCGAAAAGGACCTCGCCCTTGCCGTGGCTCTTCGCACGGCGGATCTTTTGCGTGAGCAGGGGCATACCGTGATCCTCTCCCGTGCGGACGACACGCGCCTGACCTATACCAACGCGCGGGATGAGATCCTTGCGCGCCGCGCGGCGGCCGTCAAGGCCAAGGCTGATCTGTTGCTTTCCATCCACGCCAACGCCTACCGCGGCGCGGGGCGTGCCTACGGCCCGCGTGTATATTATCATCCTGATAACGCCGCTGCCGCCGCCCTTGCCGAACGGCTTTCTCTTGCCGTTTCGGAACACACGGGGGGCTTTATCGGGCGCAAGTGCCGTTCTGTGGCAGACGGCAGCTATCTCATTCTTGGCGACCTCACCATGCCCGCCCTGATCTTTGAGGTCGGGTTTATCACGGATGAAGAGGAGCTTTCTCTTTTGCTCAGTCCCGATTATCAGGTGCGCCTTTCGCGAGCCGTGGCTGACGCGCTCCGAACTTGAAAAGAAGCCCTGCGGCGTGGCCGCAGGGCTTCTTTTCAGACTTTTTTGATGCGGAACATCCGCCGCAAAAGCGGGGCAAGAAAGCGCGGAGAGCGTAAAACGACGATCTTCATAAGTAGCACCTCTTATTGCATGACAAAGATTACTTTTTTGAAAAACAGATCAATCCAACTCCAATGATCGTAATGGCCTCGATCACTACCAAAACCTGCTGCGGCAGAAAAAACGAAACCAAAACCCCGATCCCAAATGAAAGAATGGCAATTCCAAGTACCCTGCATAACTCTTGCGATCTCATCACCTTTTCCTCCTTTTCGAGGAAAGAGAGGCTTGGACGACCCTGCTTCCCCCGATGCAGTGCGCTTCGGTATCAGTATATGCGGGAAAACAAAAAACGTGAAGCCGTCGGCCTCACGTTTTTTTAGTTTTCGGGGATTTTTCCAAACAGACAAAGCAGCAGCGTGATCTCACTGTCCGCAGGACGGCGCGGTGCACGGCGGCGCAGATCGCGCAGGCGACAGGCAGCCGCCTCATGGGACAGAAAAAAGCATTCCTCCATGCGCTTTTCGTCAAATACGCCGTCACGGTGCTCCAGATACCGAAACAGGACCTCGGGGCAGAGAAGAGAAGCGGCAAAGGCGTTTGCCTCGCGCTCCTCCGCCTCCGCATCCTCACCCGAATGGGAAAGCAGGATATGCCCCACCTCATGCGCCAGCGTAAAGGCACGCCGACGCTCGTTGTCAATATACTCGTTGTACAGGATCACGTATTGTCCGTTATGCCGAACGGTCAGGGCATCCGCCCCCACGCCAAAGCCGTCACGCTCCGCCCCCGTCTTTTCGCAAAAGGAGGCAAAGCAGTCAAACACCGCCGTGATCGGCAGGGACAGCCGCGTGACCGAAAGGTGCTGATAATCGTAAATGCTGGAAAAGCCCTGCTTGCATAAAAGATCCACCGCGCAAAGCTCGCTTCTCCGCAGCTCGGCCCTTCTCACCGTCCGTTCGACCCCCGCCGTGCGGCCATATAGAGATCAATGGTGCTGCGTACCGTTTCGGTCAGCGCGGCACGCTCCTTGTCCGACAGGCTGCTGGTGGCGCGGAACAGGGCAAGAAACTCCTGCTCCTCGGCCGTCAGCTGTTGGCTGCCGCTTGCTTCGGCTTCGTCCGTGCAAAGAAGATCCTTGACCGAAACGCCAAAAAGAGCGGCCAGCTCCGGCAGCATCTTCATAAAGGAGGAGGAACGCCCACGCTTCCAGTTGTTTACGGTCTTGGGCGGCAGATTGGCCGCGCGCTCAAACGCCGCATCGCTTGAAAATTTGAGCTCGATCAGAGAAAACAGGACCTCTCCCGTTCTGGCAACACCCTCTTGTCCCATGTGCAAACCTCTTTCAAAAAAATCGAAAAAATTACGAAAAACTATTGACTTCGTAAAAAGTACGATGTATAATAATGGTAGCCGAAGCCCCACGGCAATATTTTATGATAAGTGAAGGAGTTGAATTCCGCAAAATTCGACCTTTATCTGCATTGTACCACACAATTTCGTAAAAATCAAGAAATTTCGTAATTTTTTTTCGAAAAGGATGTAAAAAATGTCAAAGAACCCCACAGCCTTTGCGGGCTACAGTTACCGGGAAATGAAGCGCCGTCTTTCCCAGTACAAGGATCTTTTGCGTGAGATCGAGCGGGATCGCCTGCGTCTTGCCCAGCTGGCAGGTCGCCTTTTGCGTGTGAACCCCGCAGGATTGCCGCAGGGGGCGCGCCTGTCCATGGAAGCCCTTGCGGATTATCGGATACGCATTGAAGAAAATCTGGTCCGCTGCGTCGAACTGACCCGTGACATTCAAGAGTTTATCAATGGGATCGAAGAAAGCGAGCTTCGCCACCTGTTCACCTTGCGTTACATAAACGGCCATTCCTGGCAAAAGATCGCCTTTGCGGTAGGCTCGTATGACGAGTCCGTTCCGCGAAAAAAGCACGACCGCTACCTGAAGCTCTTATTTGCGGAGAATAAAGGGCAAGGTCAATAATGTACAAGAAAAGATCAAAAAAGGGGTGGACGATGGGTGACGTTCGTGATATAATCAAGTCAAATTCGTGCAAAGGAGAATGTCTATGATCCGCGTACTCATCTACAACGAATACTATCACGAAAGAGCCGAGGAAAAGATCGCCGCTGTGTATCCGAACGGTATCCACGGTGCGATCGCCGATTTTCTTGGAAAAGAAGAGGACATCACCGTCAAGACGGTTACCCTGGATGACGTGGATATCATCACCCCCGCCCTGCTTGCCGAAACCGACGTTCTCATCTGGTGGGGACACATGCGCCACGGGCAGGTGCCCGACGCCGTTGCCATGGCCGTGCGCGATGCCGTGCTGTCGGGCATGGGCGCTATTTTCCTGCATTCCGGTCACCACTCCAAGCCCTTCTGTACCCTGCTCGGCACGTCCTGCGACCTCACCTGGCGTGAGTCGGATGACGAGGAGATCCTGTGGGTCATCGAGCCGTCCCATCCCATTACGCGCGGTATTGACCGTGCCATCATCCTGCCCGCCGAGGAAACCTACGGCGAGCCGTTTGTGATCCCCACCCCCGACAAGCTGCTGTTCATCGGTCACTTTGCGGGTGGCGAGGTCTTCCGCTCCGGTTGCCTGTACGAGCGCGGCAACGGCAAGATCTTCTATTTCCAGCCCGGCCACGAAAGCTATCCCACTTACTACAACGAACAGGTGCAAACGGTCATCAAAAATGCCGTTCGCTTCCTCGTACCCGCCTACCGTCAGCCCTCCGTCTGCCCGATGGTTGGCTACATCAAGAGCGGGGAATACGTGGCAAACGAAAAAAGCCTGTATTGACCTCGGCGCCCGACCCCCGTCGGGCGCTTTTCCTTTGCTTGGTATCGTCATTTTGCACAAAAATGCCATGAAAAATTCTACATTTGTAAGGATTGACAGATTTTTCGGCATATGATACAATATGAGCAAGAGGAATTGTCCTCTAATTTTCACAATCTTGAAAGGAATACAACCATGAGCAAAAGAATTCTCTCCCTGTTTCTTGCTTGCGTGATGCTGGTTCTGGCCGTTCCGGTGCTGGCCCTGCCCGCGTTTGCAGAGGAATCGGATTTGTTTGTCGAATCCTTTGACCAGGAAACCGATATTACCGTGTCGGAGGATGCAAGATCCAGCCCCATCGGTAAGATCCATCACCTGTACACGTGGTACGATGCAAACGGTACGCCCCTGGCTACCAGCGGTGATGCCCGCCGCGCCTTGATCGATACCGACTATGCTGCCTATACCCCCGCCCTGATCGAGCGCGGTATCATCTCGGCCGATGACGATTACAACACGGTCCTTGAGAAGTACTACGATTACCTGCTGAATGCCGCCAGATTTACTTATGCGGGCAACTGGGCGATCGGTGCTTATCAGGCAGACGGCTCTTACGCCAAGACGGAGCAGCGCGTGTTCACCTATGGCCAGTTCTGGTATGCAGCCGCCACTACTTCTCAAAATGTAGGCAAGCCTTTGAACAGCTGGGAAGCACAGTTCGGTACGTCGCTTGAAAACGCTACCAAGTATCTGGATTCCTTTATTGCAATGGGCGCGGAGGCCGTTCAGCCCGGCGAGGACGGCAAGATCTTCTACTCCGAGATCGCCGAGATCTATTCCAACCAGGCAACTGCCAACAAGATCGTGCGGAACGCCGATTACCAGTGGGATAAGCACGCCGGTGCCGCATCCTTCCAGAAGAATAAGCCCGGCTCTGAGGTGAAGCTGATCGCTCTGCGTCCTACCAGTGCAAAGACGAATAAAGCCTGTGCTGCGTACAACTACGTTGTTCCCGCAGGTGTGGTTGGTACTGCCAGACTTGCTATTCTCGGTTTTGCCGATTATCAGGCTGCTCCCGCTAAATTCGCGATTGCTCTGAACGGCGAGGTTGTATGGCCTGCCGGCGCTGTCATGGGGGATGCCACCGACTGGTGGTCTTACGCCGGTGACGGTAACATCAAGGGCTTTACCGATGCACTTGCCGATTTCTCCATCGATGTTGTCGCCGGTGACAATCTGGCTATCTGTGTTTCCCGTGACGTTGCTCAGGGGGATAGCGGCCCGATCCTCGATATGCAGCCCGAGATCTCCATCGAGAGAAAGTACGTTGTAGAGTTCCAGGACGCCGACGGAGAGAATCTGACTTCTCACGTGGTTGCTAAGAACGCTCCCATGCCCAAGGCTCCCTTTGCCGCTGCTGCCGAGGGCTGGATCATCAATGATCAGGCTGCTGCAGAGCTGCCCGAGACCGTTACCGATAACCTGGTGATCAAGTACGCCGGTGAGCCGAACATCTTCGTTCCCGAGGTCAAGCAGGTCAACGTTCGTGCCGGCAAGGACTTCGGTATCGAAGTGTACTTCAACGTAGACTCCTACGCAAAGCGCGCCGGTATCGCTACCGATGACGGTGACGAGTATTGGGGCGAGCTGCAGGCTGACGGCTCCTACAAGGTAGTGATGCCCGGTTTCACGGCCAAGGAAATGGACAGAGAGCTTGGCTTGTGGATCTTCCAGGAATTTGAAAATGCCAACACCCGCGGTGATGACGGTTACTACGCCCTCATCCCCACCGAGGTGCTTGCCTCCTACGCAGACCGTGACGTCAGCGCTGCCGAAAAGGCTGTTGCCGCCGCTGCACTCGATTACATTGCCGCTGCCAAGGCGTACTTTGCCGGTGAAGCTCTGGATGCCGAGGTAGCTGCCCGCCTTGCCGCACAGGATGATGCGATCGCTGCTCTTGAGAGCGAGGTCAAGCTGGCCGACGGCGAAGAATATGTTGTCAACGGCATGGTGCTCGTTCTGAAGGATCAGGTATACTTCAAGGTTCGCGTTGCTTCCTCTATGTATGATCCCATGGGTGCAGAAACGCTGGACTTCGTTGTTGCCGTAGAAGGTAAGGGTACCGAGACCGAGTACTCCGGCTTCGTATACACCGAGGGCGGTGAGGAATACGACATCACCATGACGCTGGGCGCTGTTTCGGCTAACGATTACGATGAAACGTTCAAGTTCACCGTAAAAGACGGCTCCATCGCTGTCAGCGAAGTATTCGAATACAGCGTCAACGATTACATCGCCCGTACCTTTGACGCTTCGGCTGACGAAGCAAACCTGCTCCGCGCGATCTACGCTCTTGGCGTGGCCGCAGAGAACGCCTAACGCGAAAGGAGAATATCATGGAAATTTACGAAATTCCGAGCCTGGAAATCAACGATTTTGCTGCATCGGCCGATCCGATGAGCGCATCTCCCGATGCCGATAACATGATCGGCAAGTGGGACGATATCGC
>JAZQWX010000202.1:0-14200 GCA_045632565.1 Eubacteriales bacterium
ATGAAAAGTGGCGCACCGAAACGCTGGAGGACATGCTACGCGTCTACCCGCATTGGATGGGCAAGGAGCTTTACAGCTATGCAGGCCACTACGAGGATCTGCCCTACGATATGCATTACTTTGGCGCTTTGATCGCTCCGCGCTATTACCTGCAATGCGAGGGTATGCAGGATTATTGGATCAACCCCAACGGCAGCCGCCAGACCTACATGGCCGTGCGCGCCTGCTACCGTTACCTTTCCTGTGAGGATCACGCCGCCGCGTGGTTCCGTCACGGTATCCATCGCCATAAGCTTCCGGATTTCGAGCAATTCATCGACTTTATGTGGCGCGCCATCCATGGCCTGCCAACGGCAGAGCATCTGCAACTCGATCCCTATCCGAACGAGCCGCTGGCATTCGACTTTTAACTGTTTTCTTTGTGAGGGAAGCGTATGAATATTCTGAAGGAATTTTTCGGATTTGGCGGATATACCCGTGAACCAGAGGGCTATATGTCGCCTGAGCATCTGCTCTTCGTTTCCTCCTTGATGGTGCTGATGATCGGTCTTGCCGTTTTTTTCGGTCTTCTCAATCGGGGGCTTGATGAAAAGAAAAAGAACAGGGTTCTTGTCGCTGCCGCTATCATCATCGACTCAGCCGAGATCTTTAAACTCATCATCGTATGTTTGCGTAGCGGGGAGCTGCAATCGCTTCTTTATGATCTGCCCCTGTTTTTGTGCAGTATTCAGCTCATCACCATTCCCCTCGCCGCCTTTTCGCGCGGACGCGTTCGGGAGGCAGCCCTTGATTTCGTTCTGATCTTCGGCATCCTCGGCGCTGTGCTTGGTACGTACGGTGCGGGACAAAACTACGCCTGTTACCCCGTTCTTTCCTTTGATAACGTCGTGTCGGGCTTTACACACTCGGTGTCGGGCTTTGCATCCCTCTATATCGCCATCGTCGGCCTCTCCAGCATGAAAAAGAGGAACATCCCCATCACCTACGGCATTTTGCTCTTTTTCTGCGCGGCGGCCTCCCTTGCGAATTGGCTCATTGACTACAACTACATGTTCCTCGTTCGCGGTGACGGCACGCCCTACGATATCTTTTACAACCTCGTCGGCGGTCATCCGTTCCTCTATCCCCTGATCGTGATTGCCCTCTTCCTTATCTATATCGCCGTCTTTTATGCGATCTACCATCTGGCTACCAAGAAAAAAGAGAAGCAAACGGTATCCGAAAAGGAGCTGCAGCTTACTCCGTGATCTTGAAACAGCAAAAAACCGTCCCCGACATCCGTCGGGGACGGGGTTTGTTAAATTGCCCGCAAAATTTCAGCCCATTCGTAAAGAATTTTCAGACTGCCGTAGCCCGTTCCCAGACGAATGTCGGGCTTGATCTTGCCGTGAAAATCACTGCCGCCGCTCGGCTTCAGACCAAAGGTCCTTGCCATTTTCTCGGCAAGCGCGGTGGTTTTTTTGTCATAGGTGGTGTAGCGGCATTCCATACCGACAAGGCCGCGCTCTTTTGCCTGCGGCAAAAACGCGGCAAGCCGCTCGGCCGACAAATTCAAGAAGGGATGTGCCAAAACCGGCACGGCGTGAATGTCACGCAAAAAATCCAGCATCTCCCAAACGGCGGGACGCTTGGGCTCATGATAATAGCCCATTTTGGGAGATAGGAGCGTGTCAAGTGCGTGCCAGACCGATTTGGTGTAGCCAAGCTCGGTCAGCCTGTGTCCAATGTGCGCGCGATTGATCTTGCCGCGCGGCGTTTTGCGCGAAAGCTCATCATAATCCAAGGGGTATCCGTTCTTTTTCAGCGCGTCGATCAGATCGCGGTTGCTTTCCTCCTTGCGGCGCTGAAATTCGGTCATCAGGCCGTTCACCTGCTCAAAGTATTTCGGTTCGATAAAAAGCCCCAACAGATGCAGCTCCGTGCCGTCCAACTCTACGGAAAATTCCGCGCCCGCAATGGCCTCAATGCTCGATTCCTTTGCCGCTGCAAGAAAGTCGGGCAGACCGTCCACGGTGTTGTGGTCGGTCAGGGCCAGGGCGGAGAGCTTTGCCTTTTTGGCTGCGAGGATCAGCTCGGCAGGGGTCAGCGAACCGTCCGAATATATCGAATGGGTATGCAGATCACATGTTTTTTTCACGGTATTGCCTTTCATTCATAGGTGCGAAGCTTCCCGCCCGCAGGCTTGAAGCCGTCGATCTCGCCGCGGCAGATCGCGCCGAAAATACGGTGTCGCAGTCCTTTGTTGTTTGCTTCCAGCTCTTTTAACAGGTTCTTCATATTCTCTCGCTCGGTCGCGTGATTTTCGGGGCAAAGCGATTCCACGATCGGCAGATTGGCATGCCGCACGTAGTAGAGAATATCTTTTTCTTGTGCGTACAAGAGGGGGCGGATCAAGTGCAGCTCGGTATTCGAGAGGTAGGTGACGGGGGAAAAGCACCCGATGCGCCCCTCGAAAAAGAGGTTCAGCATAAAGGTGTCCACCACGTCGTCAAAATGATGGCCAAGCGCCACGCGGGAGCATCCCATTTCCTTTGCCGCCGCGTGCAGCGCGCCGCGCCGCATGTTGGCACACAGGGAGCAGGGATTTTTTTCTTTTCGTATATTGAAAATGATCTCCGCAATGTCGGATCTCACCACACGGTATTCCACACCCAGGGTGCGGCAGTATTCTGCCACAGGAGAGAAATCCGAGCCCGCGAAGCCCATATCCACCGTAATGCCGCAGATCTCGTAGGGGATGGGATAAAACCGCCGCAGCTCGGCAAGCGCGGTCAAAAGGGTAAGCGAATCCTTCCCGCCCGAAATGCCAACGGCGATGCGATCGCCCGGCGAGATCATTTCATAATCGTCTACCGCGCGGCGGGCAAAGCTGAGTATTCTTTGAATTTCCTTCATGGACGTCTTGCCTTCTTTTTGCATAGGATAGTATAGAATAGTATTGCAATCAAGGAGATCACCATGGCCACGAAAATTTACATTGACCAAGGGCATAACCCCATGCCGCCCAATACCGGCGCTACGGGAAACGGCCTTTTTGAACAGGATATTTCCTATACCGTCGGACAGGAGCTGGCAGATCTGTTGCGCCAAAACGGCAATTTTGAGGTGCGCCTTTCCCGTCCCACACCCGATACGCAGATCGGTACGAGCAACGCCTCCAGCCTCGCCCTGCGCGGGCAGGATGCCAACAGCTGGGGTGCGGATTATTTTATCAGCATCCACACCAACGCCGCCGAAAACCCTGCCGCCAACGGCACGGAGCAGCTCGTTTACCGCACGGCAGGCGAGGCCTACCGTCTGGCACAGGCGATCAGCCGACAAATGGAAAACGTCACGGGTCTTCGCAATCGCGGGATCATTGCCCGCCCGGGACTGTACGTTCTCCGCCGCACGGCCATGCCCGCCGTTTTGTCCGAGATCGGCTTTATCACCAATCCGGGAGATGCCGCCCTGATGGAAGGACGCCCCGATCTGTTTGCCGAGGGCATCTACCGTGGCATCTTGCAACACCTGGGGCTTTTATAAAAAAGGGCGATTTTGCCCTTTTTTATTCTTCACCCGTCAGCGTCAGACTGTCGCAGGATAACAGATCCTCGGCCGCCTCTATGCTGCGGACAGGGAAGAAATGCCGTCCCTCGCAGTTCCGGCAGTAGACCAGCACGCCGTCGTCTGCAAAGGCCACCTCGTAATCCCCATTGTGGCAGGGGCAATCAATGCGCCCCTCTTCCTCTAAATCACGGATCAGAAAGCGCACCACGTCCAGCACCTGCGTGTCGGGGAGGATATCTTCCTTCTCCTGGTCCTCGCGGCGCAGCTGCGTCAGGGAGGAAATGCCGGCGTCCGCAAGGATCTTTTTCAGCGTTTTTTCATTTTCGTCCAGTGCCGCGCTTACCTGCGCCTCCTCACCCATGAAGCAGATATCCAGATTGGTATACGCACAGTTGAGCAGGAACAGCTCCTTGCCGTAAAAGATCGATTTGGACACCACGTAATGATGCTCCGTGGCGCACAACAGACAGGGAACGGTCAAACGCAGTTTACTGTCGGCTGTTTCCACGGCCGACAGACTGCTCTCCCCGCAGGGACACCGCAGCTTCAGCATGCGGCCACCCGCCAGGGCAAAGTCACCGCAAATGCCGATCACACCGCCGCCGCAGTGCGGGCAACGGTAGGCAAGAAAGGTTTTTTTATCTCCGATAACCATAAAACTCCTTTATTTGGCACGAACCATGCCTGCCTCGGTCACCATCACGGGCAGGGAAAGGTCGTATCTGCCGTAGGGCAGAGAGGGCAAAATAAAATCACGGTAAATGACTCCCGCGACCGAGCCGCCGAAGTCGTGTAAAAAGCGATCGTAATAACCGCCGCCGTAGCCGATGCGGTAGCCGTGCACGTCAAATACCACACCCGGTACCAGGCAAAGCGTCGCGTGCCCGCCGTCAGGTGAGAAGGCAGGGGCCGCCTCGCGCGGCTCGGGAATGCCGTACATTCCCGGCTCCACATCGTCAAGCGAGGATACGAAGCGGTAGGTCATGTGGTGATCTCCGTCGCAGCGCGGCAGAGCCACCTGCTTGCCTGCCGCCAGCGCGGCCGAAAGAACGGGCAGAATATCCACCTCGCCCTTTCGCGGATAGTAGGCAAGCAAAGTGTCCGCATACCGATAGGATGCGGAGGACAGAATATAGTGGCAGATCTTTTCGTCGCGCCGCGCCTTTTCCGCGGGGGGAATTGCCTCGCGCCGTAAAAGATATTCTTTGCGTATGGTGGTTTTTAATTCCTTGATATCCATAAAAATCTCCTATCTGGGTAGTGGGTCTGCCACCTTGCTCGTCATGGGAACGTCCGTCAAGGGGCAGAGAAGAGCCCGATAAGGGGATGGGCAGGCTTGGCATCTTGACAGGGTAGCCCTGTCTGCTGTAAAGCAGGCCGCGTGATCCTTGCAGGATACCACGCAAAAGCCGCTTTCGGTATAAAAAATCCGCGTCTTCTCCGAAACGGAGGCAAGGGCTGTGCGGAGCATGTCCTTTGACAGCTCACCGTCATAGCGGGCAAACAGTGCGTCAAAGTTGCCATCATACGGGAAAAGAGGCTCGTTTGGCGGCAGGCGGTAGATCGGGTCATCCCCCGCTTCATCCGCCGCAAGCGGCCATTTTTGTGAAAAGCCCGCACGGCGGTAGGCATCGGCCAACGCGCTCGTTGCAGGGATCAAGAGAAGAAAGTCAAGACCGTTTTGCAGGGCCGCTTTCTTTGCCTCCGTCAAAAAGGCATGCATATACCCCCGCCCGCGATAGGACGGGTGCGTGGCGATCGCGTACAGATAATACCCGCGCCGCCCCGAAAGGGTAAGCGGCATCAAAAGACCCTGCGCGACTGCCACGCCATCCTCTTTTGCAAGCAGCACGCGCGTGTCGCGCGGACAAGTCGAAAGCAGACGGACAAGCTCCGCTTCGCTCGCATCGTCAAAGCAGGCAAGCCACAGCGGCCGTGAAAGCTCCGAAAGGGGAAGAGAAGAAAAGCGGATCATGCAAGCGGGGGGAGCATGGCGGACTTTGCCAGCTCGTTAGCCGCTTCGCGGGAAGAGAGCAGGGACACCAGCGTAAGGCCGAATTCGGCGGCCGCCCCCATTCCTACGGCGGTGGTCACGTTTCCGTCGGTCACCACGCGGCGATCCGAAAGCCGTGCCCCTGTCAGGTATTCCTCAAAGCCGGGATAGCATACGGCTTCCTTGCCGCGAAGTAGACCGCGCTTGCCAAGGATCATGGGCGCGGCGCAGATGGCGGCAATATGGCCGCCGTCTGCCTGTGCACGGGCGATCAGCCTGTCCACGTGGGGGGAAGCATCCAAATTCTTCGTGCCGGGCATGCCGCCGGGCAGGATCAAAAGATCGATCGGTTCATTCGCCTCGGTGGCGGGAATGTCTGCCGCTACCGTGATGCCGTGTGAGCCGGTAACCGGCCCTGCCGTGACCGCCACGGTCTTGACGCTTAATCCCGCGCGGCGCAAAAGGTCAAGCGGCACAAGTGCCTCGCATTCCTCAAAGCCTGCGGCAAGCAGTAAGTAGATCATACAGAGTACCTCCCATTGTAATCTTAATCTCCGGAATTCGTTTTTTCGACCTCACGCGCCATGATCTCCTTGAATTCCTCGCGCGTGATCAGGATCTCGCGGGGTCTTGGGCCATCCTGTGCGGATACGTAGCCCTTTTCCTCCAGGGTGTCGAGAATTTTGGCAGCCTTGCCGTAGCCGATGGAAAGCTTGCGTTGCAGAAGCGAGGTCGCCAGCTTTCCGGCATCCAGACCGATATCCAGCGCCGCCCACATCAGGTGATTGTCGTCGGCATCGCTCGGAATGTTTGTACCGCCGCCGATGGCGTCCTCACCCTTCTTCTGCGGCGTGCACTTTTCTGCCTCACGCTCAATGTCGGCCATGATCTCCTCGCCCGCCGATGCATCGATCTCGTTATTGTTCTTTAAGAAGCTGACAACGCGCTCGATCTCCTTTTCGTCCACGAACGCACCCTGCACACGCAAAGCCTGTACACCCGCAGGTGCATACAGCATGTCACCGTGCGCGAGTAGCTTTTCCGCACCCGTCATATCGAGGATGGTGCGGGAGTCTACCTGCGAGGTTACGTGGAAGGCGATACGGGAGGCGATGTTGTTCTTGATCGTACCCGTAATAACGTCAACCGAGGGGCGCTGTGTACCGATCAGCAGGTGAATGCCCGCTGCGCGTGCCTTGGCGGCAATACGCTGAATGGAGGTTTCTACCGTGTCACGAGCCGTGCTCATCAGATCGGCCAGCTCGTCGATGATAATGATGATCTTGGGAAGCGGCTCACCGTCTCCGGTTTCCTCCACGTAGCGGTTGTAGCCCTTGATGTTTCGCACGCCGGACTGCTCCATCAGGCTGTAACGGCGCTCCATTTCGTTCACCGACCAGGACAGCGCACCCGCCGCCTTTTTGGGGTCGGATACCACGGGTACAAGCAGGTGCGGAATGCCTGCGTAGATGGAGAACTCGACCTTCTTCGGGTCGATCATGATCAGCTTTACCTCGTCAGGGGTTGCCTTGTAGAGGATGCTGGTGATAATGCTGTTGATACAGACCGATTTACCCATACCCGTTGCGCCCGCTACCAGCAGGTGGGGCATCTTGGCAAGGTCGCAGTACACAGGCTGCCCCGCTACGTCACTGCCGAGGCAGACGACGGATGTTTCGGGGAAGGAGCGGAATTTTTCGGTATCCAACATGCTACGCAGACGCACGATGGTGGGAGAGCTGTTCGGCACCTCCACGCCCACGGCGGATTTGCCGGGAATGGGAGCTTCAATACGGATACCCGTGGTGGCCAGACTCATGGAAATGTCATCCACAAGCGTGGAGATATTACGCACGCGCACACCGGCGTCCGGCACGACCTCGTAGCGCGTGATGCGCGGGCCGCGGGAATACCCCGTTACGCGGGTGTTTACCTTAAAGTTTTTCAGGGTCGTGACCAATTTATCCGCATTCGCGCGGATCTCTGCATCAATATCTCCCGAATTGACTGCGTCGGGTGCGGCAAGCAGGGTAAGCGGCGGGAATTGATACGGGGGCTTCTGCGGTGCCGTCACGTCAATTTTTTCCTGCACCACGCGCGTGCGAGCAGGGGACGGGGCGCTGGCTGCCGCAGCGCGACGCGCCTTCTCGGCGGCAAGATCATCACGCAAAGCCGAGGTGGGGGTAAAGGCCGTGGTGTTGCGAAGCCCCTCGTAGCGCGGCTGCTCCGCACGGGTCTTTTTGTCAGCAAAGGAAGGATTGTTGCGCGGGTGGAAGGGGTTGTCCTCCGTTCCGTCGGCTCCTGCACGTCCGTTTGAATCGGCTTTCGGATCGACCGTTACCTCCGAATCGTCAAAGGCGATCTCGCCCTGCGGGAAGAACGGGGCGTTGCCCTTGGTGGGCAGGGGCGTAATGTCGGGATGGGAAAACGTCACGTCACCGCTGTTTTCCTCTTCTTTTTTGCCCGCCGTTACCGTGATGCTGCGGAAATAATCCATGTTATTTTGCGGAGCTTCCTCCACCTGTTCGCGGCTCTCCTTGGCGGCACGCGCGGCGGCCTGCTCCATCTTTGCCTTTTCCTTGGCGCGGGCAAAAAGCCTGCCAAGAGAGGAATTCGACGAGATCGTCTTCTTGCCCTCTTCTTCATCCTCCTCGCAATAATCGGGAATTTCTTCTTCGGGGTCGGGGGCGGTTACGTCAGATACACGCACCGCACGAACGCGGCCACCCTCAAATGCCAGGTCATCGTTCTCAATGTCCTCGCAGGGGCTCATCATCGGGTCGCGGGATAGATTGTCAGCCTGCGGCGTGGCGGCAGGAGTCAGATCAGGGGCTCTTTTCTTGCTTGGAGCGCTTTTGCCCGAGGAAAAGAAATCATCCTCCTCGTCAAGCGGTCTGCTTGCGGCGGGGACGGTCCTTACCCGCTGGGTGATCTCGGAAAAATCCATTTCACCCGCCATGGCGGAATGGGCGGTATGCACCTCCGCCGCTTCGGGCTGCTCAAAGTCCGAGAAGAGGGCGCGGCGCCGTTCGTTCGCCTCCTGCCGTCTTTCCTGCGCGCGGTCGATCGGCTTGGCAGGGATCGGCGCGTCGCCGACAGGGCGGGGAGAGAGTCTTTTTTGCTCCTTCTTTTCACTTTTGGCTTGCAGACGCTCGATTTTTTGCTTATGCTTTTCTTCATCACGCAAAGCGATCAGCTCCTCGTGACGCGCGCGGCGCGCCGCATCCCGTTCGCTTCGTTCCTCACGGCGGGCGGCCTCCCGACCCTCTCGTTCCTCACGGCGGGCAATCCGAGCCTCCTCGCGTGTTTTGGCGCGATCAAGCTGATTTTCCTTCAGTCGGATGCGAAGGCGTTCGTATAGCTCGCGGATATGATCGCGGCAGTAGAGCGCACCAAAGAAGACGTACAGAACCAGCGCGATCAGGATCGTGCCGGCCACGCCGACGATCTTGTGTAAAAAGTAACCGATGGCCAGACCGACAACGCCGCCGCCGCGGAAGGCCATGCCGTCCGTCCACGCGGCCGCCCCGTCAAAATGATCGGGATTGAAGCCGGGGGAGAGAATGGCAATCAAGGCTGCCGTCATGCACAAAACGGGCAGCAGTGTGATGGCCTTCAGCACCAGCATACGGCTGCGGATATCGTTGCGCCAAAGCCAGGCGTGGATCAGCATAAAGACAGGCAACAGGAAGGCCGCGTAGGAGAAGCAGCCGAGAAGCCCGGACGCGATCGCCGCGCCAAGCGCACCCACCTGTGCGCGCAGAATAAACGACAGGAAAATGAACAGCGCGAGCAGAATGAGAGAGATTGAGAAGACGCTGTGAATACGCAGGTCGGGATCGTAAAAGCCCGGATGCTCCGCGCGGTAATCGGCGCGGGCGCGCTTTATTTCATCACGCTCTTTTCTCTGTGCCTCGCGCAGCTTTCTCTGCCGTGCATCGTTTGCCAGCTTGTGCTCTGCCTGCTCGGCACGGACATCCTGCTTGGCCATGCGCGCGCGTGCGCTCGCCATACGCTTGTCCTCTCGCGGTGCGGTCTGTTTGGAAATGGACTCCCATTCCTGTGTGGGAGCTTGGTTTTCTGCATGTATGTCCTGCGCCCTCGAAAAATCCTCGGCGCCGTTATCTTTTTTGAACGATCTCATGGTTCGCTCCTTTCCGCTTATCGGCGGTGCATGCCGAAATACGGCATAATCCGCCCATTATATGATATACTACTTAATATAATAACAAATTGTATAGGAAAAAGCAAGTGTTTTTTATAAATTGCTACCAAAAAGCCTTCACGGAAGGGAGGCATCATGATTTCTGAAAAATCGGTGGCCGCAGCGCCCACCCGCGCCGCGCTGCTGGCTCTTTTGTCCTTTTTTGGCGGATTGCTGAACGGCCTGTTCGGCACGGGCGGCGGCACGGTGCTGGTGCTCGCCCTTGTCTACCTTTTGTCACGCGAGCATGAAAAGGATGCCTTTGTCATCAGCTCGATCGGGGTGCTCGCTTTTTCGGCCGTTTCGGCCGTGGTGTACGGTCTGTCGGGGGATTTTGAGGTCGCCACACTGCCGCGATTTGCTCTGCCCGCCGCCGCGGGCGGCGTGGCAGGGGCATTCCTCTTCCGCCATATCGGTACGGTGTGGCTGCGCCGCCTGTTTGCTATTCTGACGCTGTACGCGGGTGCGCGGATGCTGGGGGTGTTTGGATAATGATGGAAATTCTTGACATTGCGGTGTCGCTTGGCGTGGGAATTCTCGCAGGCCTTGGCGTCGGCAGCGGCGGACTTCTCATTTTGTACCTGACGGCGGTGGACGGCATGGGACAGCTCTCCGCACAAGGCGTCAACCTCGCCGTGTTCGGCTTCGCGCTGGGGGCGGCCCTTCTTGTGCACCTGCACCGTCGGGAGATCCCCATCCCCATACTGCTCTTCGTTCTCGGCTTCGGTACGTTGGGGGCACTGTGCGGCAGCCTGCTCGCCGCTTTATTTTCTCCAGAGGGGCTTCGCACGGGCCTTGGCCTGCTGCTGATCGCGCTCGGATCGTTTTCGCTTTTTCGAAAAAGCAAACGGAAAAATCGAAAGGGAACTTGACACGGCCAAAAGAATATTGTATAATATATCCGTTAAAATATCGGGCAGAATAAAAATGTCCGAAAAACGAGGTATATCATGCAACTTTACAACACCTTTTCGGGTAAAAAACAAGAGTTTACCACCGTTGAGCCGGGCAAGGTCAGAATGTATGCCTGCGGCCCTACCGTTTACAATTTCTTCCACGTCGGCAACGCCCGTTGCTTCGTCGTGTTCGATATGCTCCGCCGTTATTTTGAGTACCGCGGCTATGAGGTTCGCTTCGTGCAGAACTTCACCGACATCGACGACAAGGTGATCCGTCGCGCAAACGAGGAGGGCGTTTCCTACAGCGATATCGCCGCCCGCTATATCGACGAATATTTCACGGATGCCAAGGGTCTTGGCGTTCGTCCCGCCACCGTCCATCCCCTTGCTACCGACAATATCGACATGATCCTGGATATCGTCAAAACGCTGGTGGATAACGGCCACGCTTACCCCTCGAACGGGGACGTGTATTTCCGCACGCGCTCCTTCCGCGATTACGGCAAGCTCTCCGGTCAGCCGATCGAGGATCTGGAGTCCGGCGCGCGCATTGACGTGTCCGAGCAGAAGGAAGACCCGCTGGACTTTGCTCTCTGGAAGGCCGCCAAGCCCGGTGAGCCCGCTTGGGATTCTCCGTGGGGTAAGGGCCGTCCCGGCTGGCACATTGAATGCTCGGCCATGGTGCGCCGCTACCTCGGTGAGACCATCGACCTGCATTGCGGCGGTCAGGACCTGATCTTCCCGCACCATGAGAACGAGATCGCGCAGTCCGAATGCTGCACGGGGCATACCTTTGCCAACTTCTGGCTGCATAACGGCTATATCAATATCGACAACCGCAAGATGTCCAAGTCGCTTGGCAACTTCTTCACCGTGCGTGAGGTTGCCGAAAAGTATGGCTACCTGCCCATCCGCTATTTCATCCTTTCCTCGCACTACCGTAGCCCCATCAACTTCTCGCAGGAGATCATCGAGCAGGCAAAGGCCGCGCTGGAGCGTATCTTCAACTGCGTGGATGCCGTAGACTTCTTCCTCAAGAATGCGCCGAAGGAAGCGCTGCGCGCAGGGGAAGAGGAGCTGCTCTCCCGCTTCCGTGCGACCCGTGAGGCCATGATCGCCGCGATGGACGACGATTTCAACACGGGTGGCGGTATCGCCGCGATCTTTGATCTCGTCCGTGAGCTCAACGGTGCCGTCAACGGAGAAGCGCCCGCTTCCTCTGCCGCCATTGCAGAGGGTAAGGCCATTTTGACCGAAATGACTGAGCTGTTCGGCTTTGTCCGCGAGGGCGGAGCAGACGATGCCTTTATCGCCGAGATCGAGGCTGCGATCGCCGAACGCGCCGCCGCCAAGAAGGCAAAGAACTATGCCGAGGCAGACCGCATCCGCGCTGACCTGTTGGCTAAAGGCGTGGTGCTGGAGGATACCCCCCAAGGCACAAAATACAAGATCACGAAATAATAAAAATGCCGCCGAATTTCGGCGTCATTTTTTTATTCCCTTAACCGTGCAAGCTCCTCGCGGATACGCTCGCGCAGCGTGTCCTCCACCGTTGCCAGCGGCAGGCGCAGCTCGCCGCGGCAATCTCCCCGCAGCTCCAGGGCACATTTCAGCGGCGCGGGGTTCGTTTCGGTGAACAGCAGCCGCACCAGCGGCAAAAGCGCCAGCTGGATCTCTTGGGCTTTTTCGCAGTTTCCTGCAAAAAATTCGCGGCAGAGCAGGGCGGTCTTCTTTGGCAGCAGATTGGATACCACCGATACCGTGCCAAGTCCCCCGTAGGCAAGCGAGGGCAGGATCAGGCCGTCGTTGCCCGTGTACAGGGCCAGCGTGTCACCAAGCGAAAGGGCCAGATCGGCAAACAGCTCCATGTCGCCCGATGCCTCCTTGATCCCTACGGTCAGGGGATGCTCCGCGATCGCAAGAAAGGTGGAAAGGGGCAGTCGCACGCCCGTGCGTGCGGGTACGTGGTAGAGAACGGTGGGCAGCTCTCCCTCCTCGGCCACGCGGCGGAAGTGCTCGATCACCCCCGCCCGCGTTCCGCGGTTGTAATAGGGGGTGACAACGAGAATGCCGTCTGCCCCGTTTTTTCTCGCGAATTTGGCGCGTTCGACGGTGCTTTTGGTGTCGGGAGAGCCGCATCCTATTAGGGTTGGCACCCGCCCGCCGATCTGCCGACAGCCAAAGGAAACCACCTCTTCAAACTCTTTCCCGCACAGGGTGGCTCCCTCTCCCGTTGTGCCGCACAAAACGATCGCATCGATTCCCTCGGTAATCTGATGCTCTATCATATTCCCCAATGCCGTGTAATCTACCGCCCCATTGCAAAACGGGGTAGCAAGCGCGGTGGCCACACCGCGAAACAGGGGTGTTCTTTTCGGTTGCTTCATGATTTTACCTCGTATAGACTTGCAAATGAAGAAAGGATGATGTATAATACCGATAACAGTATATGCTACGTGCAGTCGGAGAGAAACCAATGATCGAAAACGTTGCCATTCAAAACGAAAGAGCCGAAACCTCGCTTTGTACCGAGGATTTTTTCTATCACCTTCCCGAGGAGCTGATTGCCCAGCACCCCAGTGAACAGCGGGATGGGTGTCGCCTCATGATCCTTGACCGCGCAAGCGGCGCACTCGCGCATCATCATTTCTATGAGATCATCGACTTTTTGCGCCCCGAGGATATCCTTGTTGTCAACTCCTCCAAGGTCATCCCCGCCCGCCTGCTCGGTACGACCGATAAAAGCGGCGCGCCTATGGAGCTGCTGCTCCTCCGCATGCAGCCGGACGGCAGCTGGGAAACGCTTGTTCGACCCGGCAAGCGCGCAAAAGAAGGGGCTACCTTCTCCTTCGGCGGCATCCTGCGCGCCGAGGTCACCACGGTCAAGGAGGACGGCAACCGCCTTGTCCGCTTCACCTACGATACGGCAAAATACGCCAGCATCTACGAGGTGCTGGATGCGGTAGGAAACATGCCTCTGCCGCCATATATCACCGAAAAATTAAAGGATAAGGACAGCTATCAGACCGTCTACGCCAAGACGGAGGGCTCTGCCGCCGCCCCCACAGCCGGCCTGCACTTCACGAAAGAATTGCTGCAGCGCATCCGTGAAAAAGGTGTCGGGTATGCGGAGGTCACGCTCCACGTCGGGCTTGGTACATTCCGCCCCGTCAAGGTCAGCAAACTCGAAGAGCACGTCATGCACACCGAGGAATTTGTCATTACCGACGAGGTAGCCGCCGAGATCAACCGTCGCCGCGCCGCAGGCGGGCGCGTGATCGCCGTCGGTACCACCTCCTGCCGCGTGCTGGAAAGCGTCGCGGATGAGGAGGGCCTTTTGCGCGGCATGCGCGGGGAAACCGGCATCTTCATCTACCCCGGTTACCGATTCCGCGCGATCGACGCCCTCATCACCAACTTCCACCTGCCCGAAAGCACTCTCCTCATGCTCATCGCCGCTCTCGCAGGGCGTGAGAACGTCATGGCCGCGTATGAGGAGGCCGTGCGCGAAAAGTACAGATTTTTCTCCTTTGGCGATGCCATGTTCATCCATTA
>JAZQWX010000203.1:0-3980 GCA_045632565.1 Eubacteriales bacterium
ACGAACGAGGCCCTGTTCTCGTACGCATTTTCTCTCGGTATGCGCCTTGCGGTCGTGTGCTTGCGGGAGGGGTAAATATCCGCAGGGCGGGGGTTTCTCTCCCGCCGTTCTAATTCGCGGAGCGTTCTGTCCGAAGCCCCCTCCCGAGGGGGGCATAAGATAGAGAAGCCCCCGTGTGCTTGCAACACACGGGGGTGGGTTTATTACAAAACCAGCGGGCGCAGGAGCTTCCAATCCTCGTCAAGGAGCAGAAATTCCGCGTCGTAGCCGACCTCGATCCTGCCTTTTTTCAGGCCGAGCATCTCGGCAGGGGTTCGGGAGGCCATGGCATAGGCGTCCTCGGCGGGGATGCCGAAGGAGATGGCCGTTTGCACGCAATCGTACAGGGTAGCGGTGCTGCCTGCCAGCGCGCCGCCCGCGGTGCGGGCCACGCCGTTTTTCACGGTGATCGAAAGACCCCCCAGCATATACTGCCCGTCGGGCATGCCCGTGGCGCGCATGGAGTCGCTGATCAGGATCATGCGCCGCACGCCAAAGATGCGGTAGAGTGCCAGCACCATGCTCTTGCCGAGGTGCAGGCCGTCCGAGATCACCTGCGCGTAAGCGTTTTCGGTGATCGCCGCGCCGATCGGCCCGCCGTCACGGTGTAAGAGGGGCGGCATGCGGTTGCAGGTGTGCGTCAGGCATTTTGCGCCCGCGCGGAAGGCACGCACGGCGGTTGCCTCGTCACATTCGGTGTGTCCGAGTGCCACGCAGGCCTTCGTCTTTTCAATGAAATCCATCGCACCGTCCAGCTCGGGCGCGATCGTCACGATCGCCGCGTTTGGGAAGCTCTCAAACTCGGGAAGATCGGGCGCTTTGATATGGTCGGGGTCCTGTGCGCCGGCGGCGCGCGGGTTAACGTACGGGCCCTCTACGTGGAAGCCCGGAACACACGCCCCCCCACTTTTTCGGATATCCTGCGACAAAACCGCGCGGATATCGGCGGCAGAGGCGGTCACGGTGGTCGGGTACACGGTGGTCGTGCCGACCGATAAGTAGGCCTCGGAAAGGGCGGTGAGGTTGTCCCCGTCCATGGTGTCCATGCCGTGCATGCCGTGGGTATGAATATCGATGAGGCCGGGTACAAGGCGCGCGCCGCCCACGTCCATTTCGTTTTGGGCGGGGGCGTGTGTTGCAAACGCGGCTTCAGCTTCTATTTTTTGGATCTTTCCGTCCGCCACGGTTACGGCGTACAGGCCGTCCGAGAGGCGGGCGTTCCGCAGAACGGTGCTCATCCCTTCTGGAAGGCGGCGCGGTCACAGATCAAGGTGACGTCGGGGTGGAGCTTGAGGAGGGTAGCGGGGTTCTGCGTGGTCACGGAGAACTGCTTGTCGATCATGGCCTGCACGATCGGGCGCTTGGCCTCGCCCGTGATCAGGATCACGATCTTTTTCGCCATCATGATGTTGCCAACGCCCATGGTCATGGCCTTGGTGGGCACGTCCTCTTTTTTGTCAAAGAAACGGGCATTTGCCTCGATGGTGCTTTCGGTCAGGTCGGTGATGTGGGTGCGGGCGCAGAGCACGTCGGCGGGCTCGTTGAAGCCGATGTGGCCGTTCAGACCCGAGCCGAGCAGGGCCAGGTCAATGCCGCCCAGCTTTTCGATCAGATCGTCGTAGGTGGCGCAGGCGCGGCCGTCACCCTGTAGGCCGTTCGGCACGTGGGTGTTTTCCTTTTTGATGTTGATATGGTTAAAGAAATTGGTGTCCATGAAATAGCGGTAGCTCTGCGGATGGTCGGGGGCAAGGCCGCAGTACTCGTCCAGGTTCACGGTCTTGACCTCGGAAAAGTCCACGCCGCCTGCCTGATTGGCGCGCGCCAGCTCCGCGTAGAGGCCGAGCGGGGTAGAGCCGGTGGCAAGGCAGAGCACGGAATTCGGCTTGCTCTTGATCTGCTCCTCAAAAATCTTGGCCGCCTCCAGCGACACTTCCTCATAGGTGTTACAAACGATCAGCTTCATGGGAAAAACCTCCGAAAATGTGATAATTGGCTTTTCTCCATTATAAAACAACGGGCGGGGAATTGCAAGAGAGGAACGGGAAATTTTTTGTAAATATCAAACAAAAAGGGCAAGGAGCAACACGCCCCAGACGAAGGAGGCCGCGAAGAAGCCGAAAAGAAAGGGTAGGGCGCGGCAGGAAAGCGACGCTTTTGGCGGTGGCAGGGTGTTTTCCTTCAGGATGCGGTTGGCCTCGGTCAGCATGTCGCCGCCGCCCGCAGGGGGCGCGTCCTCGCGCAGCACGAAAAGCGCCTCGCTGAACAGGCGGCCGCCCGGGTTTTTGATGCGGATGATCTTTCCTTGGTATCCTTTGACAGGCATGGTAGCTCCTTTTGCGACACGCGCATGGATTTCGCGCATGGATTTTTGGGTATTTTCGCCACGCGGCGGCGGGAATATGCAAACGGCGCGCGAGAAAAATGCAAGAAAAGAAAGATTTTTTGAAAACGGGCTTGACAAACCGAAAAATCTCTGCTATAATACCACCGTTGACGACAAGCTGCTATAGCTCAGCTGGTAGAGCACATGCTTGGTAAGCATGAGGTCTCCGGTCCGAATCCGGATAGCAGCTCCAACGCAAAAAAGGACGCAATCGCGTCCTTTTTTTGCGTTTGGAGCTCCTATTCTTGCAAGGACCGAGGCGCGCGGAGCGCGCGCCGGTTCGCAACCCCGCCGACGCGAAGCGGAGGGCGGAATCCGGATGCGCCCCGATGGGGCGCCAAGTTGCACCGATGCGGTAAGCGAGCTCGTGCCGGCTCGCAATCGCGTCCTTTTTTTGCGTTCGGCCTCTCGTTCCGTCGAAGCCTCCCTCTCGAGGGAGGTGGCACGCGAAGCGTGACGGAGGGAGTCGATTTGTGCAGAGCCCCCCTTTTTTGTTAACGATCCGTGAATATTTTCCTTGACAAGCGCGCGGCGTGATGCTATAATGTAATATAATACCCGTTCTATACATATATCTCCATGTCACTGCGCAATATTCGTTCCCGAAATGGAAGGAGTTTTTTATGTACGCCCACTTCTTTAAGCGTTTTTTTGATTTTTTGTTGTCACTTATCGCGCTGCTCGTGCTGTCGCCCATTCTGCTTGTCCTCATGCTGGTGGGGGCTGTCGCCATGCGCGGCAATCCGTTCTTTACCCAGCTGCGCCCCGGCAAGGTCAGCCGCAAGACCGGGCGCGAGCGCATTTTCAAAATGGTCAAGTTCCGTACCATGTCGAACGCCAAGGACAAGGAGGGCAACCTGTTGCCCGACGAGGTGCGTCTGAACGGATACGGCAAATTCCTACGCAGTACCTCGCTTGACGAGCTGCCCGAGCTGTTCAATATCCTCGTGGGCGATATGTCGATCGTTGGCCCGCGCCCCCAGCTTGTGCGGGATATGGTGTTCATGACCGCGGAGCAGAGAAGACGCCACAGCGTGCGCCCGGGCCTGACGGGGCTGGCGCAGGTCAACGGCCGCAACAACATCACCTGGGAGCAGAAGATCGACTACGACCTCGCGTACATCGACCGCGGTATCACCCTCTTCGGGGATATCGGCGTGATCTTCAAAACGGTGGGCAAGGTGCTCTCCCGCAGCGACACGGTGCGCGAGGGTACGGTGTCCGACATGGACTTTGGCGATTGGTTGATGATGGAAGGCAAGATCGACCGGGTTACCTACGAGGAGAAGCAAACAGAGGCAAAAGCGCTGCAAAACGCGCGTTGAACCGCAAAAAAAGCATAGCGAGAGTACAACATGAGTAAATTGGTATCTATTATCATGCCGTCATACAATACAGGGCGATTTATACGGGAATCGATCGAGTCGGTGGTGGCGCAGACCTATTCGGATTGGGAGCTGTTGATCGTGGACGATTGCTCCACGGACGACACGGATGAGATCGTTGCACCGTATCTTACAGACAAGAGGATCCGGTACATAAAGAACGAGGTCAACAG
>JAZQWX010000204.1:0-2037 GCA_045632565.1 Eubacteriales bacterium
ATGCAGGCAGGTGAGGCGCGTGATATCCTTTCCGGCCTTGGCAACGGCTACGACATCTCGCCCGTCGGGGAGCACGCCCTGCTCCTTGGCGGCGGCGTGGGCGTTCCGCCCCTCTATATGCTGGCGAAAAAGCTGATCGCGGCAGGGAAGCGCGTGTCGGTCATCCTCGGCTTTAACACCGCCAAGGAGATCTTCTATGAAGAGGAATTTCGTGCCCTCGGCGCATCCGTCACCGTGGCCACGGCAGACGGTTCGTATGGCACAAAGGGCTTTGTCACGGATGCGATGGCAGGGATCGACTATGATTACTTCTTCACCTGCGGTCCCGAACCTATGCTTCGCGCCGTCTATCGCGCGACCGCGACCGAAGGACAGTTCAGCTTTGAGGAGCGCATGGGCTGCGGCTTTGGCGCTTGCATGGGCTGCTCCTGCAAGACCGTCACAGGCTACAAGCGCATCTGCAAGGAAGGTCCTGTGCTGAAAAAGGAGGAAATCCTATGGCAGAATTGAATGTAAGCCTCTGCGGCATCGAGCTTGATAACCCGATTATCCCCGCCAGTGGCACGTTTGGCTTCGGCTATGAATTTGCCGAGCTGTATGATATCAATATCCTCGGCACGTTCTCCTTCAAGGGAACAACGCGCGACCCCCGCTTCGGCAACCCCACTCCCCGTATCGCGGAATGCACCGCCGGCATGATCAACGCCGTCGGTCTGCAAAACCCCGGGGTTGAGCAGGTCATGGAACGCGAGCTGCCGAAGCTTAAAGCTTGTTTTTCGAAAAAGGTCATGGCAAACGTGTCGGGCTTCTCGGTCGAGGATTACGCCTACACGGTTGAAAAGCTCGATTCCTGCGAGCAGATCGGCTGGTTTGAAGTCAACGTCAGCTGCCCGAACGTACACGGAGGCGGCATGAGCTTTGGCACCTCGCCCGAGGCGCCCGCCGAGGTTACCCGCGCCGTGCGTGCGGTCACCAAAAAGCCGATCCTGATCAAGCTTTCCCCCAACGTCAGCGATATCGTGTCGATCGCCAAGGCCTGCGAGGCAGCAGGCGCGGACGGCATCAGCCTGATCAACACCCTGCTTGGTATGCGGATCGATCTGAAAACGAAAAAGCCGGTCATCGCCAATAAAATGGGCGGCTTCTCCGGCCCTGCCATTTTCCCCGTCGCCGTTCGTATGGTCTATCAGGTTGCCCACGCGGTGGATATTCCCGTCGTCGGCATGGGCGGCGTCAGCACAGCAGAGGACGTGCTCGAAATGATGCTGGCAGGTGCTACCGCCGTAGAGGTGGGGGCTGCCAACCTGACCGACCCCTACGCTTGCAAGAACATCATCGAGGCTCTGCCTGCCGCTATGGCAAAATACGGCATCACCTCGCTGAAAGAGATTATTAAAGGAGTGAAATAACCATGGGAAAAGACGTCATCATCGCCTGTGACTTTGACAGCGCGGAAAAAACCTTTGCCTTCCTTGACAAGTTTGTCGGCAAAAAGCCCTTCGTCAAGATCGGCATGGAGTTGTACTATGCAGAAGGTCCTTCGATCGTGCGCGAGATCAAAAAGCGCGGTCACAAGATCTTCCTCGACCTCAAATTGCACGATATCCCCAACACCGTGAAAAAGGCAATGGCCGTTCTTTCGCGTCTTGACGTGGATATGTGTAACCTGCATGCAGGTGGCACCTGCCGCATGATGGAGGCCGCTATCGAGGGGCTGACCCGCGAGGACGGCAGCCGCCCGATCCTCATCGCCGTTACCCAGCTGACCTCTACCGATCAGGAAAGCATGGAAGCAGATCTTCTCATTCATAAGCCGATCGCCGAGGTCGTCATGCACTATGCCGCCAATGCCAAAAAGGCGGGGCTGGACGGCGTTGTCTGCTCCCCCCTCGAAGCAGGGAAGGTGCACGATACCTGCGGTAAGGAGTTCCTTACCGTTACCCCCGGCGTCCGCTTTGCGGGCGGCGACGTGGGCGACCAGAAGCGCGTGGTGGCCCCTGCCGGGGCGAAGAAGATCGGCTCGGGCTACAAAGTCGG
>JAZQWX010000205.1:0-8888 GCA_045632565.1 Eubacteriales bacterium
ACCAGACGATGGTGCGCATGGCGCAGGACTTCTCCCTCCGCTATCCGCTCGTCGAGGGACACGGCAACTTCGGTAACGTGGACGGCGATCCTCCGGCCGCTTACCGTTATACCGAGGCCAGAATGGCCAAGATCGCAAACGAGCTCATGGACGGCAGCGAAAAGAACGTGGTGGACATGGTCCCCAACTTCGATTCCAGCCGCAAGGAGCCCACGGTCCTGCCCTCCCGCTTCCCGAACGCCCTGGTCAACGGCGCGGTCGGTATTGCGGTCGGTATGGCCACCAACATCCCCCCGCACAACCTCCGTGAGGTCGTGGACGGCGCGATCTGGCGCATCGACCACCCCGACTGCACCACCGAGGAGATCATGGCCTTTATCAAAGGCCCCGATTTCCCCACCTACGGTGTGATATACGGCACGCGCGGCATCCGCGAGGCCTATGAAACGGGACACGGCCGCGTGGCCGTGCGCGCACGCTGCACGGTGGAGGCGGAGCATCACCGCATCGTGGTCACGGAAATTCCCTACATGGTCAACAAAAGCATGCTGGTCAAGAGCATCGCGGATCTGGTCAACGACAAAAAGATCGAGGGCATCACCGCCCTGCGCGACGAATCGGGCCGCGCGGGCATGCGCATCGTGATCGAATACCGCCGCGACGCGAACGGGGAGATCATCCTCAATCAGCTCTACAAATACACCCAGCTGCAGGACACCTGCGCCATCAACATGCTGGTGCTGGTGAACGGCGAGCCGAAGGTGCTGCCGCTTTCCGCCATGCTGGACAACTACCTCACCTTCCAGGAGGAGATCATCACCCGCCGCACGCGCTTTGACCTTGAGAAGGCTCTGCGTGAGCAGCATATTTTAGAGGGCTACATGATCGCCATCGGCAACATCGACGAGGTTATTGCCATCATCAAGGCAAGCAAGTCGATCCCCGACGCCAAGACCGCGCTCATTGACCGCTTTGCGCTCTCGGACGCGCAGGCGCAGGCCATCGTGGACATGACGCTCGGTAAGCTGTCCGGCCTCGAAAGACAAAAGATCGAGGATCGCCTCGCAAAGCTCGCCGAGATTGTGGCAGATTTGCGGGATATTCTCGCAAACCCCGCGCGCGTCAAGGCGATCGTCAAGGACGAAATGACCGCCCTGCGTGACAAATACGGCGACGCACGCCGCACGGAGATCACCGAGGCCAGCGACGATATCGACCTTGAGGATCTCATTGAACGCCACACCTGCGTCATCACGCTGACGCGTGAGGGCTACATCAAGCGTCTTCCCGCCGATACCTACACCGCCCAGAACCGCGGCGGCCGCGGCCTGATCGGCATGAAGACCAAGGAAGAGGACTTCGTGGACAACCTGCTGGTTGCCAACAGCCATTCCTACGTCCTGCTCTTTACCAACCTTGGCCGCGTGCATACCGTCAAGGCCTACCGTATTCCGGAGTCCTCGCGTACCGCCAAGGGCACGAACGTGGTCAACATTCTGGATCTCGCCGAGGGCGAGAAGGTCACCACCATGGTCACCGTAGACGAATTTAAGGACGACGAGTACCTCACCATGGTCACGCGCGGCGGCACAATCAAGCGTACCGCGCTGTCCGAGTTCTCCTATCACCGCCGCGGCGGCAAGATCGCCATCGCGCTGGATGAGGGGGATGAGCTGTGGTTCGTCCGCCGCACCGACGGCGGCGAGGAGATCGTCATCGCCACCGAGATGGGTCAGGCCGTCCGTATCCGCGAGGATACCGTTCGCGTCATGGGACGCGGCGCGCGCGGCGTGCGCGGCATCCGCTTGGCGGGCGACGATTACGTGGTCGGCGTGGCGCTGGTAGACGAGTCAAAGACCCTTTTGACCGTGACCAAGGGCGGATTCGGCAAACGCACGCCGTTTGACGCCTTCCGCCAGATGAAGAACCGCGGCGGCAAGGGCGTTACCTGCCAGAAGATCAGCGACAAAACGGGTCGCCTTGCCTCGATCGCTACGGTGGACGAGAGCGACGACGTGATGATGATCACCTCGGGCGGCACGGTGATCCGTATGCCCGTATCCGGTATTCCCGCTTACTCCCGCGCCGCAGGCGGCGTGATCGTGATGCGCCTCGACGAGGGCGCGGAGATCATTTCCTTTGCCCGCGTGGAAAAGGAAGAGGAGCTGGAGATGGAGCTGGCCGCCGAGGAGCAGAATATCGCCAATGCCCCCGCCCCCACGGTGGACGAGGAGGACATGCCGGTCGAGAAGGCCGACGCACACCTCGCTGTCCCCGAAGAGGAATAATATTTGATAGTTTTGGTTTGTAGGGCGGGGGCTTGCTCCCGCCGCATACCGCATACCGTTTTCAGAAAGGAGAACCCATGGAGCAAGTGCACACCACCCTTGTCATTCCCATGTACAACGAAAAAGAAATCCTGCCCGACACGGTGGAACGCGTGTGCCGCTACATGAAGGACACCTTTCCCGACGGATACGAGATCATCTTTGTGGATGACGGCTCGGTCGACGGCTCGGCGGAAATTGCCGAAAAATTCGGCGATGAGGCCACCCGTGTGTTGCGAAGCGACCGCAACTACGGCAAAGGACACGCTGTGCGCGAGGGAATTTTAGCCGCACGCGGCCGCTATATCGTCTTCACGGACTGCGATCTTGCCTACGGCACGGCCGTCATCGGCCGCGCGGTCGGCTTCCTTGCCGCCTATCCGCGCTACGGCGCGGTGATCGGCTCACGCGCCATCCATCCGCAGGGCTACGAGGGCTATTCCCTCGTCCGCCGCGTGGTGTCGCGCGTGTATCGCGGCATTTTGCGCCTGTTCTGCGGCCTGCGTCTCTCGGACTCGCAAAGCGGCATCAAGGCCTTCACGGCCGAGGCCGCAGAGGACATTTTTTCCCGCTGTGCGATCGACCGCTACGCCTTTGATTTTGAGGCGATCTCGATCGGCGCGCGCCGTGGCGTGCGCTTCGGGGAGATGCCCGTGCGTGTGATCCAAAACCGCCCGGGGCGCATACGCCTTGTGCGCGACAGCCTGCGGATGCTGCGTGATTTGCGTGTGATCCGCCGCCGTCTGCCCTCGATTCCGAGGATCAAGAAGTAATCCTTTTTTGAAAAAATACGAAAACAAGCCACCCGGGTGTTGCAAAACACACGGGTGGCTTGTTTGATTTACCGCTTCAGCGCGGCGATCAGAGAAGGGAGAAGGACCTCCAGCGCGTCCTGGGGCTCGCCCAGCACGGTGCAGCCGGCGGCATGCACGTGTCCGCCACCGCCAAAGGACTGTGCCACCGCGGCCACGTTGACCTCGGTTGAGCGTAAGGAAACCTTGCATGTGCCGCCGGGCAGCTCTCGGATGGCCAAGGCGATCTCCACCCCCGCCATCGAGCGAGGGATATCCACCGCCGTTTCAAAATCCTCGTCAGAGAGCCCCTCGCGGTCGGAAAGCGACAGGCAGACCGCCGCAATGCGGCCGCCGTGGCGGGTCGAGAGGCGGGAAAGGGCGATTTTTTCAGCCTTCAGCTGCTCGGGGGAGCGGCTGTCATAGAGCAGATGGTTGATCCTGTCCGCGCCGATATCGCGGGAAAGCAGGGCGGCCGCCACGCGGTGGGTCTCGGAGGTCACGTTGGCATACTTAAAGCAGCCCGTGTCGGACGAGATCGCCGCATAGATCGCCCCCGCCGCGGCGGTAGGCAGGGAAGAGAGCGCGCCGCGCTCAATCAGACGCGTGGCCACGGCAAAGAGCAGCTCGCCCGTGGCAGAGGCCGTGGGGCAGACAAGCGAGGGGGCAAACAGCTCGCCCGTGCCGTGGTGGTCAAGCGACAGGTGCACCGTATCATACCGTGCGCCAAGCCCGCCCAGCTGGGTGGGGGAGGCCACGTCCACGGCGATCACCGTGCCGCCTGCGTTGTCCTCCCGCGAGGCCACGGGAATTCCGTCAAAGAGGAACGCAAGACGCTTCGGGAGCGGATCGGCGCAGTCCCACGCGGCGCGCTTGCCCATCGCGTCCAGAATGGCACACAGCGCGGCCGCCGAGCCAACCGTGTCCCCATCGGGGCGCACGTGGGAGAGGACGGTCGGTCGCTTTGCCGCGATCAGCAGATCGCACGCCTCGTCAAGCGTCACGGATCTTATGTCAGTCATGCTCGTCCTCCTCGGCGCGGGGCGCACGCGCGGCATCCTCCTTTTTGATCTCGGAAAGCAGCTCGGCAATGCGCGCGCCGTGCTCGATCGAGCCGTCCTCGTAGAAGAGCAGCTCGGGCGTGATGCGAAGATTCAGTGTTACGGCCAAGTGGTGGCGCAGCTTGCCCTCTGCCCCCTCCAGGGCACGTTTGGCGGCCTTTCCATCTCCCATGACCGAGAAATAGACGCGCGCCACCTTCAGGTCAGCGGCCACCTCGGCACGGGTGATGCTGACAAAGTTGTCGATCAGGCGCGGGTCGCGCAGCTCACGCAGGGCCACGGCCAGCTCCTGGCCTACGGCGTCGTTGATGCGTCCTTTTCTGTATTTTGCCATGATGTTCGTTTCCTTTTCTTTTTGTATTAGATTGCCCCAAAACCGCGTTTACGACACACGGATGGGTGCTTCTTCGGATTTTTTGGCTTCTTGAGGCTCGTTTTTCTTCTTTTTATAGAGGTAGACGGGCAAAAAGAAGAGAAGCGCCCCGAGACACACGGTAGGGATGTAGAGGAGCGTGCTGATATACCAGCCCGCCGCCTCCGCAATCTGCTTGAATACCACAAGCGAGGAGTTGGCAGGGCCAATGAAGAACATGTTGATATGCTCGCCAAGGCCGTATTTCACCGCCACGTTGATGGAAAACGCGATCGCGCACAGCGCCAAAAAGGTCAGCACGCCGCCGCGGTAATCCCGGAAGGAGCGTGCCCCGCGCCCGGAGGCGATCAGGTAAAAGCCAAGGAAGACCAGCGTCATGTGCCACACGAAGGCGTGCAGGGTCAGCGTCCAGTATTCGTGCACGATGCCCGACGGCTCGATAAAGGCCATAAAGCCGCCCAAGAGGTTAAAGGTGGTCATAAAGGCGTACATGCTGTGCCGCGCACGCTCACTTTTGAGGAAGGGGGCGATCACGCATAGGTACATCGGCACAGAGCAAAGCTGGAACGGGAAGATCCACCATTGATAGCTGCCGCCGCCGATGTAAAAGGTGTAAAAGAGCTGCTTGTAGACCTCGGTCAGGATCAGAAATACGCCAAGGCCGAGCAACAGGCGGCGGTTTCCGCGCTCGGAAAGTCCGCGCAGTCGATAGGCAAGGAACAGGCAAAGCGCCAGCCCCACGAACGTAAAGGTGAGATGGAACGGGCCGTAGGCCTTGGGCTTTTCCATTTCCCAGGCGGTAAGCGTCATAAGATCCGTCAAAAATTCACGAATGCTGTCCATTGTAGTGTCCTTCTTTTGATAGAATAGATTTGTTTATCGTTGTACGATCGGCAAGCCTCCGCTTGTTCGGAAAATCGTCCTCCCCGCGCCAAGGAGTGCCTTTTTCGGCAGCGCGGCCAGCATGGCGCGCGCGGCCTCGGCCGCGCCGTCTATCAGCGAAGCGTGGGGAAACAGCTCCCCGATGGCCGCACCAAGGCGGGAAAAATGCGTGCAGCCCAGCACCACCACGGAGAAATCGGAAAAGAGAGCGGGGGCAAGCGTCCTTCGCACGCGTCGCCGCAGCTCGATCCCGCCGACGTCCGAAAATGCCTCGGCAAGCGGCACGAAATCCGGGCAAGGGAGCGAAAACAGGGGGGCGTGTGGGGCAAGCGCGTGTATTTTGGTCGAAAGAGCCCCCGATTCTACCGTGGCACGCGTGCCCAGAATGAGAATACTGCCGCCCCGCCACGCTCGCGCGGCGGCCTCGGCCGTCGGGGTAAGGATGCCGTAAAGGGGCACGGGGCACTCCTTTTGCAAAACGGGCAGCGCGACCGAGCTTGCCGTGCCGCAGGCCGAGAGAATGGCGCTCGCGCCCTCGGCAAGCAGCCGCGCGATCGCCGCGCGGGTCAGCTCGATCAGCGCGGGTGCGTTTTTCTCGCCCCACGGCAGATTGGCCTCGTCCGCAAAATACAGGATATCCGCGCGCGGCGCACCCGCCCGCAAAACCGAAAGCGCGGCAAGTCCGCCCACGCCGCTGTCAAAGAGGCCGATCATCGGGGGCAGGCCCCCTCGACCAGACGATCCAAGAGATAGGAAAGGCTTCCCCCGCGCGTAGCCAGGCGCGGATACATGCTGATATCGGTAAACCCCGGCAGGGTGTTGATCTCGTTGAAATAGATCGCTTCGCCCGCGTGGGAGAGGAAAAAGTCCACCCGCACGCCGCCGCGACAGCCAAGAATACGCGCGATCTTCTCCGCATAGCGCATAAGCGTGCTTTGCCGTCGCGCCGAGATCGGCGCAGGGATCAAAAGCGTCGCCCCGTGCGGGCCGTATTTGGTATCGTAATCGTAAAACGCCGCGTTGCCCGCGGCGATCTCGCCCACGCCGTCGGCGTGGCCGTCGGTCACCGCCACCTCGATCTCGCGGGCAGAGAGAAACGGCTCGATCATCACGCGCCCGTGGGAGAGTGCCGCGCGCACGGCCGCGCACAGCGTGGCGCGGTCGGTCGCCTTGGCCGCCCCGATCGACGAGCCGCCCGAGGTGGGCTTGACGAACATGGGGTAGGGAAAGCGTTCTTCGGCCGCACGCACCGCACGGGCGGTGGGCGTGTCGGGTAAAACCAACACGTGCGGCAGGGTGGGGATGCCACAGGCCGCGCAGACCGTTTTGGTCACGGCTTTGTCCATGCCAAGGGCGGATGCGTGCACGCCGCACCCTACGTGCGGAATGCCCGACAGGGCAAAAAGGCCCTGCATACAGCCGTCCTCGCCGTACGCGCCGTGCAAAACAGGGAACAAAACGTCGGGGAGCACGCATCGGGGGGATGCGTCACCGTCGAATATGTACAGGCCGCGCCGCGCGCGGTCGGGGGAAAGCAGACAGGGGACGGCGTGCGCCTGCCACGCGTCGGCGGCGATCGCCTCGGGCGCGGCATCCGTCAGCAGCCATTCGCCTGCGCGCGTGATGCCAACGGCAAGGATCTCGTATTTTTCGCGCGAAAGCGCGGAAAGCACCGCCGCCGCCGAGCGCAAGGAGATCGCGTACTCGGCAGACCGCCCGCCAAAAAATACAGCAATTTTCTTTTTCATAACCCACCTCGCATACGGATATTTCCTTATATCCTATGCGAAGGGGAAGATGGGGGTGAAGCGTGAAGCGGTGCTTATCCCGCAGGAATAAGCACGGCTACACGGTCAAGCCCCGCGTAGTCGGGAAGGATCTGGCAGGTGTAGCCCAGCTCCGCCGCCGCGCGGCGGATCGCCTCTCCCTCGGCCGCGCCGATCTCAAAGAGAAACAGCCCGTCCTCGGAGAGCAGGTCGCGGTAACGCGACAGAAAAAATCGGTAAAAATCCATGCCGTCCTCGCCGCCAAAGAGGGCCATCTTCGGCTCGTAAGCCAGCTCGGCCTGCGCGCCTTTCATGTCGTCGGCAGAGAGGTACGGGGGGTTCGAGATGATTGCATCATAGCGCGCGCGCGGGAACGGCAAAGAGGCGTCCAGCAGGTCGCGCTCGTAAAAATTCACGCGATCAGCCACCCCGTGTGTCGCGGCGTTGGCCTGTGCGACGGCAAGCGCGCCGCGCGAAAGGTCAAACGCATCCCCCGAAAGGTCGGGGCGCGAAAGCGCAAGAGAGATGGCGATACAGCCGCTGCCCGTGCAAAAATCCGCAAAGCAGGCGTTCTCGGGCAACCGCGCGATCGCCTCCTCCACCAGCCGCTCGGTGTCGGGGCGGGGGCAAAGGCAGTCGGGCGTCACGGCATAGCGCTCGCCGAAGAAGTAGGCCTCGCCTAAAATGTAGGCCAGCGGCTCGCGTGCCTCGCGGCGGCGTACCGCCTCTTCGAGCGCGGGGGTGGCGCAGTCTGCCTCCCGATCGGCCATGGCCGCGGCAAGCGAGAGCCCCGAAAAGTGACAAAACAGAATATTCGCCTCGGCGCGCGCGTCCCCGATGCCCGCCGCCGCAAGGCGTGCTGCAAGCTCGCGGCGCGTCACGGCTCGTCGTCCGTTTTTTCGGCCTCGGCAGGGGTGGCTTCGCCCTCTTCGCAACACACGGGGGCGGTCTTTTCTTCCTTTTTCATAATACGGCGCGCGTTTTCCTCGTATTCCGTTACGTCAAAATCCGGGAATTCCTCGGGAAGGGCCGCCTTGAGCGAGGTGATCGCCACCTCCAGCATGCCGTCGTCCGGCTCGCGGGTGGTGATGCGTTGCATCCACATGCCGGGGGCGGAGAGCACGCGCGTCAGGGCGCTTTCGTGCTTGCCCGCGTACAAAATGAACTCAAAGCCGATCCCCACCACAAAGGGGAGCAGCAACAGACGAATGGCGGTGTACAGCAGACCGTTGCCGATGATCGCGGCGGGCAGGACATAGCGCAGAGCGATGCCGATCGCCACGCCAAGAAGGATCATCACGAACATAAAGCTCGTGCCGCAACGCGGATGGAAGCGGGAATAGCTCCGCGCGTTCTCGGGAGTCAGGGGCGCGCCCGCCTCAAAGCAGGCGATGGACTTGTGCTCCGCGCCGTGGTACATAAAGGTGCGGCGGATGTCCTTCATCAGCGAAACCAGGCAAATGTAGCCCACGAAAATGCCGACCTTCATGCCGCCCTCGACGAGGCCCTCGGCCCATTCGGGCAGGTGGCCGCCCGCCAGATGATCGATGCCGGAGGTCGCCAGCTTCGGCAGGTAGAGAAACAGTCCGATCGACAGCAGCACGCCAAGGATCGAGGCAAAGACCGTGATCACGTCAAACAGCCCCACGCCGAGATGCTTCTTCATCCACTTCTCAAAGCGGCTTTCC
>JAZQWX010000206.1:0-2406 GCA_045632565.1 Eubacteriales bacterium
ACCATTGAGGGCGGTACGCACGAGGTCGGCTTTAAGACCGCGCTCACCCGCGTTCTCAACGACTACGCCCGCAAAAAGGGCATTCTGAAGGATGCGGACAAGAACCTCTCGGGCGAGGACGTGCGTGAGGGACTTTGCGCCATCATCTCGGTCAAGCTGGAGGACGCGCAGTTTGAGAGCCAGACCAAGGCCAAGCTCGGTAACTCCGAGATCCGTACCCTCGTGGACTCGGTGGTCAGCGCCAAGCTGGCAGAATTCCTCGAGGAAAACCCCGCCTCCGCCAAGGTCATTATTGAAAAATCCCTCTCCGCCTCCCGCGCCCGCGAGGCCGCGCGCAAGGCAAGAGAAATGACGCGCCGCAAGAGCGTTCTGGAAAATTCCACCCTGCCCGGCAAGCTCTCTGACTGCCAGGAGCGCCGCAAGGAGCTGACTGAGCTGTATCTGGTCGAGGGTGATTCGGCAGGCGGCTCGGCCAAGGACGGGCGGGACAGCCGCCATCAGGCCATTCTGCCCCTGCGCGGTAAGCTGCTGAACGTGGAAAAGAGCCGCCTTGACAAGGTGTACTCCAACCTCTCGCTCATCCCCATCATTCAGGCGCTCGGCTGCGGCATCGGCGACGATTTTGATATAGAAAAGCTCCGCTACGGCAAGATCATCATCATGGCGGATGCGGACGTGGACGGCGCGCATATCGCCATCCTGCTCATGACCTTCTTCTTCCGTCACATGCGCCCCCTGATCGAGGGCGGGCATATCTACCTCGCCAAGCCCCCGCTGTACAAGATCCGCCGCGGCAAGGTGGAGAGATACGCGTTCTCGGATGCCGAGCGTGACCGCATCATTGAGGAAATGGGCGGCAACATCGAGGCCGAGCGATACAAAGGTCTTGGTGAAATGGACCCCGAGCAGCTGTGGGAAACCACCATGGACCCCGAAACGCGCACCCTGCTGCGCGTGGAGATCGGGGATGCCCTCGCGGCCGACGAAACCTTCTCCATCCTCATGGGAGATGACGTAGAGCCCCGCCGTAAGTTTATCGAAGAAAACGCAAGGTTCGTAGAGAATCTCGACGTGTAAGAGGAAGGGGAGCAGAACCCTCTCAGTCTGCTTCGCAGACAGCTCTCCCAAAGGGAGAGCCTATAAAAAGATCGCTATAACAAGCCTCTCCCTTCGGGAGAGGTGTCACCGTAGGTGACGGAGAGGGTGCCATCTCGCCCACATACGCGGGGGGCACAGAAAGAAAAACCGCCGAAGACCCATTCGGCTAATAAGAGGAAGCCATGATTAAGAGAAAAGTACATTTAAGTGAGGGGATCGAGTTTCTCGATCAGAAGATCGTTCCCCAAAATATGGAAAAAAAGGTCAAGACCTCGTTTCTCGAATATTCCATGAGCGTGATCACCGCGCGCGCCCTGCCGGACGTGCGTGACGGTATGAAGCCCGGTCAGCGCCGCATCATGTACGCCATGTATGAGGATCATCTGACCGCCGATAAGCCCTTCCGTAAATCGGCCACCACGGTCGGTAACGTGCTGGGTCGCTACCATCCGCACGGTGACGCCGCCGTATACCAGACCATGGTACGTATGGCGCAGGATTTCTCTCTGCGCTACCCCCTGGTCGAGGGTCACGGTAACTTCGGTAACGTGGACGGTGACGGCGCGGCCGCCTACCGTTATACCGAGGCGAGAATGTCGAAGATCGCCAACGAGCTCATGGACGGCATCGAAAAGAACGTGGTGGACATGGTCCCGAACTTCGATTCCAGCCGTAAAGAGCCCTCGGTCCTGCCCTCGCGCTTCCCGAACGCGCTCGTGAACGGCGCGGTGGGTATTGCCGTCGGTATGGCCACCAACATTCCTCCGCACAACCTCTCCGAGGTCATTGACGGTGCGATATACCGTATCGACCACCCCGATTGCACCACCGAGGAGCTCATGGCCTTTATCAAGGGCCCGGATTTCCCTACCTACGGTGTCATTTACGGCACGCGCGGCATCCGTGAGGCCTACGAAACCGGCCACGGCCGTGTGGCCGTGCGCGCACGCTGCACGGTAGAGCCGGAAAATCACCGCATCGTGGTGACCGAGATCCCCTACATGGTCAATAAGTCCATGCTGGTGCAGAACATCGCCTCTCTTGTCAACGATAAGAAGATCGAGGGCATCACCGACCTGCGCGACGAGTCGGGAAGAGCCGGCATGCGGATCGTGATCGAATACCGCCGTGATGCGAACGGCGAGATCATTCTCAATCAGCTCTACAAATACACCCAGCTGCAGGACACCTGCGCCATCAACATGCTGGTGCTGGTCAACGGCGAGCCGAAGGTGCTGCCGCTTTCCGCCATGCTGGACAACTACCTCGCCTTCCAGGAGGAGATCATCACCCGCCGCACGCGCTTTG
>JAZQWX010000207.1:0-6723 GCA_045632565.1 Eubacteriales bacterium
CGAGGCCATCGCTGAAGCTGCGATCCGTGCCGGCTGCCGCCATTACTTTGGCTATCCCATCACCCCGCAGACAGAGATCGCTGCTTATATGGCAAAGAAAATGCCCAAGATCGGCGGCGTGTTCCTGCAGGCCGAGAGTGAGATCGCGTCCATCAACATGGTATACGGTGCTTCCGCTGCCGGTATGCGCGTCATGACCTCCTCCTCCAGCCCCGGAATCTCGCTCAAATCCGAGGGCCTTAGCTACATCGCCGGCTCGGACGTGCCTGCCCTTGTTGTCAACGTACAGCGCGGCGGACCCGGCCTTGGCGGTATTCAGCCCTCGCAGTCGGACTATTTCCAGGCAACCAAGGGCGGCGGACACGGTGACTACCGTATGATCGTCCTCGCTCCCGCCTCCGTGCAGGAGATGGCCAGCCTGACCATCAAGGGCTTTGACCTTGCCGATAAGTATAACATGACCTCCATGATCCTGGCTGACGGTACGATCGGTCAGATGATGGAGCCCATCACCTTTGAGGATGCCGAGCCCACCGTTTACGAGAAGCCCTGGGCTCTCACCGGCACGGATTGCAAGCGTAAGCACAACATCGTCAACTCCCTGTACCTCAAGCCCGAGGAGCTGGAAAAGAAGAACTTCGGGCGTTACGAGAAGTATAAGCTGGTCGAAGAGAACGAGGCCATGTGGGAGGAATACATGATGGAGGATGCAGAGTACTGCGTCGTTGCCTTCGGTATTGCTTCGCGTGTGGCTAAAAATGCCGTAGCAGAAGCCAGAAAAGAGGGTATTCGCGTGGGTCTGATCCGTCCCATCACCCTTTGGCCGTTCCCCACAGCCCCCATCGCAGCCGTGGCCGATAAGGTAAAAGCCTATATCTCGGTTGAGCTCAGCATGGGTCAGATGATCGAGGACGTGCGCCTTGCCTCGCAGTGCAAAAAGCCCGTTCTTCTGTGTAACCGCGCAGGCGGTATGATCCCCGGTCCCGATGAGGTGCTTGCCACCATCCGTCGGGCAGAGAAAGGAGAATTTTGATCATGGCAGTTGTATTCCAAAAACCGAAATCTCTTACGGATGCCCCCTTCCACTACTGCCCCGGTTGCCCGCACGGTATCATTCACCGTCTGGTAGCGGAGGTCATGGATGAGCTGGGTATTGAGGGCAAGGCGATCGGCGTTGCCCCCGTTGGATGCGCCGTAATGGCCTACGATTATTTCTCCTGCGATATGATCGAAGCACCCCACGGCCGCGCTCCGGCTGTTGCCACGGGCATTAAGCGTTGCCGTCCCGAGAACGTCGTGTTCACCTACCAGGGTGACGGTGACCTTGCCTCCATCGGTATGGCAGAAACCGTTCACTCCGCCGCCAGAAACGAAAACATCACCGTCATTTTCGTCAACAACGCCATCTATGGCATGACGGGCGGTCAGATGGCCCCCACCAGCCTGCCCGGTCAGGTGACCCAGACCTCGCCCTACGGCCGTGACGTCAACCATTGCGGTTGGCCGATCCGCGTCAGTGAAATGCTCGCTACCCTGGAGGGTCCCGAGTACGTTGCCCGCGTAGCCGTCAACAACGTCAAGAACGTCAAGGCCGCCAAAAAGGCCATCAAAAAGGCGTTTGAAAACCAGATCGCCGGCAAAGGCTTCTCGCTCGTAGAGGTCGTTTCCGCCTGCCCCACCAACTGGGGTATGACGCCCAAGCAGGCGCTGGAATGGGTAGAAAGCGATATGCTGCCCTACTATCCCATCGGTGTGTATAAGGACCGTTCGGCCGCGAAGGAGGAAAAGTGATATGAAAACAACACAGATCCTGATCGCAGGCTTCGGTGGACAGGGTATCCTGTTCTCCGGTAAATTCCTCGCCTACAAGGGACTTCTCGATGACATTCAGGTTTCCTGGCTGCCCTCCTACGGCCCTGAAATGCGCGGCGGTACGGCAAACTGTAACGTCATCCTCTCGGATGAGCCTGTCGGCTCGCCCATCATCACCACGCCCGACGTGCTGATCGCCATGAACCTGCCCTCTTTGCAGAAATACGTGGATACGGTTGCCCCCGGCGGACAGATCTACATCGATTCCTCGCTCATCGCCGCCAAGGTAGAGCGCACGGACGTAGAGGTCTTCTACATCCCCGCCACCCAGATGGCAAAGGAGCAGGGCATCGCTACGCTGGCCAACATGATCATTGTCGGCCACCTGCTGGAAAATCACCCCGAGCTGACCTTCGACGGCACCGCCGAGGTGGTAGAAAAGCTCGTTCCCGCCAAAAAGGCAGCCCTGAAGGAGCTGAACATGAAGGCTCTTTCTCTCGGCAAAGACTACAAGGCGTAAATCGAAAAAAGCCCGATGGGGAAATCCCCATCGGGCTTTTGTTTGCAGGAACTCGAAAAATATTGACACCGTGGCTTCATTTTGCTATAATGGTCTTGGAAAACGGTATGCTCCAATAAGAGAGGTACATGATATGAAACGTGCAGGGCACAGACTGCCGTGAAAAACAGGAAGAAAATCATCGTCATCGGTTGCCCGGGGAGCGGAAAAAGCACCCTTGCCGCAGCCCTGCATCAAAAAACGGGAATTCCGCTCTTTCACCTGGATATGCTGTATTGGAATGCAGATAAAACCACGGTGGAAAAGACGGTGTTTCTGGAACGCCTTTCGGCCGCGATGGCGGGCGACGAGTGGATCATTGACGGAAACTACGCTTCGACCATGGAACTGCGGCTCGCTTCCTGCGATACGGTCATTTTTTTGGATTATCCGACAGAGCTTTGTCTTGACGGTATCCGTCGGCGGCGCGGCAAGGCACGCGCCGATATGCCGTGGATCGAAACCGAAGAGGATGCGGAATTTGTGGAGTTCATCAAGAGATTTCGTGAACAAGAGCGTCCAAGGATCATAGATCTGCTCGGAAGGCATGCGGATAAAACCGTTATTGTCTTGGAAAACCGAGAGCAAGCGAATGCATTTTTGCTGCAATAAAACACCGATGAGGACTCATCCTCATCGGCGCATTTTATACGCCGTACGTGCCCGTGAGGGGATCTTTGAAAATGCCGATCTCAGGAGTGACAAACGTGAATAGAATGAAGAGAAGCGCGAGCACCGAGAGGGCCGCGATCGACCGCTTTGGCGACGGGCGGACGGGCTTCTTTTCGTGAAAAAGTCTTGTTTCATAGGCATACGCGATCGCAGCTGATATAAAAAATATGGCGATATTCAGCCAATCGGGAGAGCGGCCGATCACACCGTTGTAGGTGTAAAACATAATGGGAATGAGCGCAAGTCCAACCAACGTGCCGCGCAGCTTGATATGCCAAAAATTCTCAAGGTCACGAAAGAAAAAGCTCTGTACGATAGCAAAGACCAGCATCGGCCAAAAGAGCAGCTTCATGTGCTCCCACGTGGATTCATTCACGCCTGAAAACGGCGCGATCCACGTAGCCTCACCAAGCCAATTGTATAGAAAATGCAGGATCGTTCCTCCAAGCGACGTTACGGCAAAGCCGAAAAGCTGCCAGATCCCTATCGAACGTTTCATATCACACATACCTCTCAAACGTATTTGAGATTATTATATTCGGAAATCGGCAGAAATATATGTGTCCGAGCAAATCGAAAATAAGTGAAGAAAAAGCGGCGCAGCATCAAAAAAATTATGACCAAAATGTAAAAAATGATTGACAAATTGATTTTTGCGTTGTATAATATAGGAAAATAAATATTTAGCAAAGCATTCGAAAGAATGTGACGCAAAGCTATAGGGGTTTCGATTTCAAGCCAGCCAGTTGCAAAAGAAATTGCGTTGGCTGGTTTTTATGTTTTTTGAGGAAAGGAGGGGCCCATGAAGGTAAATGAGGCAGCAAAGAACCTTATTGCAAGCGGCGCAGAGCCTATTGCCATCACGTACGAAAAGGTAGTTTTCTTTGATGAAACCGATCCGATATACAGAACCCGTTTGCTGATTAACAGCCTTGATGCCGGTGCGCTCTCCTACGATGAATATCGCTACGTTGCGGCCCGTACAAGACAGGGCTACCATATGGTCAAACGCCATATAACCAAGCTTCTCAATATACTTTCCGCAGAGGAAAACAATAGAAAGGATGCAAGATGCTTCACCTTCCCCGTGCACGCCAAAATGCTGCACGACGGAGAACTGTCGGGGGCACTTGCCGAGCTTTGCCCCTCCTTTGGCGTATCCCCCTCGCTTCTGTGTGCAGAGGTGTCGGCAGATATGCTGTTTGAAAACGTCGGGAAAATAGAGAAAATAGAAAAAGAGCTTGAAGCTATCCGTTCCATGGGATGCCGCATCGCAATCAGCGAGATCGGGAGTGATCTTTCTCCCGCATTCCGATTGGCCAAATTCAATTTTGATTACGCGATTCTGGACAGATCCGTGGTAAAGGGGCTGACGAACGAATCCTCGGAAAGAGCGGTTGGCGGTATCGTCAGTTATCTGCACTATCTGAAAGCAAGAGTGATCGCGCCCTGCCTTGAGAGCGAGGAACAGGTGGCGACCGTCAAAAAGGTCGCGTGTGACGGGTTTTCCTCCCTCATCCCCGATGGAGAGGAGGCAAAGGCGCAATGAACGAAAACAATAGCGGAAGAGAAAAACGCATCGGTTTTTTAAGAAGAACGGCAAAAGAGGTCAGAAACTATAACGTACGGATGAAGATCATGGGGGCACTGCTCATCGTGCTCCTTCTTCTTGCCATTATCCTCTACATCGTTGCCGCGCTTTACCACCATTCCGGTAGCTTTACCGTCAAGGTGGACAAGATCCAGATGACCAAATACGGGCTTGCCTTGTCGGAGAGCCGGAATATGACGTATCAATCCTCGCATCTGAATGCGAAGATCGATAAGGAAATGACCAATATCGCCAAGGAATGGTTGCCCGACAACCTTGACCAGATAGATGGCGAGCATAACGGCGACAATTATATCGCCTACACCTTCTATCTGCAAAATGCAGGAGAGATCGAGGTGGCGTACGAGTATACCGTCACGATCTCCAATATATCTCACGGCCTTGACGAGGCGATCAGAATAAGCCTGTACGTGGACGGTGAAGAAACCACCTACGCCAAGACCAGAAGCGACGGAAAGGGCGCGGAGTACGGTACTACCGAATTCCACTCTGCCAATATAGTCGCAAAGAACAAGATCGAATCCTTTAATGCCGGTGATATTACAAGATACACGGTCGTTATCTGGATAGAAGGGAACGATCCCGACTGCGTGGATCAGCTGATCGGCGGCAAGCTGAAGGTTGATATGATGATGCAGGTCGTCCTGTAAAAGTGATTTGATTTTCCGTGCAAGCCTGCGTGGGAGGCGATGAGCCCACGAAGGAGCAGGGAAATTGAATATAATAATCAAAAAATAAAAATCCAAAAAGGAGAAAAAGAAAATGAAAAACGCAACTCGTAAACTCATCCCCGCGCTGGCTATGCTTCTCATCTCTGCTGTTCTCATGTCCACTGCATCCTTTGCGTGGTTCTCGATGAACAAGACCGTTACCGCTAAGGGCATGGCCGTTACCGCCAAGGCTGACCAGACCTTCCTGGTCATCAGCAACGAAGCAAATAAGACGGACAACACCTCGATCGAGGCAACCGCTTCCAATGCAAGTGCCGAGCTGTTCCCCGCAGCATTTGGCTCTATTTCCACCAACGGTACCATTACTTGGCAGACCGCTTACAGCGACGATATCAACAGCTCCACCGCGGTAACAGGCTCGCTCACCAATATTGCTTCCGGAGACGTAAACAAGCACGTTCTTTCGAACACCTTCTACATCCGTGCAGCAGCCGGCACCATTCCTGCCAAAAACCTGAAGCTGTCCGGTGTTACCGTATCCTCCGACAGCGTATTCAAGGATGCTGTCAGCGTGGTTGTAGCTGTTGGCAACACTGTCAACACCTATAAGGATGGCACTATTACCAATTCCACCCCTCTTGCCGCTTCCGTAACCAGTGCCGAGGACATTGTTGTTCACGTATACATCTACATCAACGGTGCTCACGACAGCGTGAAGACTTCCAATGCCATCGCTGCAAACCTGGTAGGCATGAACGTTACCATGACCTTCGGTGTTGAATAAATCAACAAAATAACAATTTGAGCCTTATACTGCCCGCCCCTTTTGGGGTGGGCAGAAACGGCTTTTCTTGCTCATCGCCAAGAAAGCCGAAATTTGACCTGCGGCGCTTGATTTTTTTAGTCAAGTTCAAAAAAACAGTAAGTGAGGTACTGCAATAATGGAAACCGCAAAAAAAGCAGACGTTAAAAAGATACTCAGCATCGTGGCGAACGTGCTTATCTGGGCGTTCGTTATATTCTCCGTATTAACAACGATACTGGCCCTTTCCGCGCAGGGAGACGAAGACGGTGTTCCCTCCATTTTCGGAAAGAGCCTGGTAACCGTACAGTCCCCCTCTATGGAGCCCACCTTTATGCAGGGCGACCTTCTCCTTATGACGAAGGTGACCGAGGAAGAGGCAAAAACGCTCCCTGAGGGAACGATCATTACCTACCGCGCGCCGATCGATATCAACAATGACGGTCAGATCGGTGATATCAACACGCACAGAATCGTGCAGAACGATAACGGCGTTATCATCACAAGGGGTGATAACACCGAAACGAACTTTGAAAACGACACGTATACCTTGAACGCAAAGGATATTATCGGCACTGTCGAGGAAGAAGACAGA
>JAZQWX010000208.1:0-9838 GCA_045632565.1 Eubacteriales bacterium
CTCACATCCGTCCGCCACCCCCCACGAGAGGGGGGCTTCAGATGGAAGAGCAACGCGCGGACAGTCGGGGCCACCTTCCCCTACAAGAGAACACCCCCCATAACCCCACCCCCCGCGCATCGCGCGGGGGTTTTTAAGCCCCCCTCCCGAGGGGGGTGGATGCCCGAAAGGGCAGACGGGGGGAGTGAACTTTCTCTAAGCAAACTCCCCCCGCCTCACATTCGTTCGGCACCCCCCTCGAGAGGGGGGCTCATAAAAAGGCGCCTGCAATGCAGGCGCTTTTCTTTATGCGATTTAGTTCTTCAGGCTATGGATCGGTGCGGGGATGCGGCCGCCGCGGGCGATAAAGCGCGCGGGGGAATAGGTATTCAGGCGCATGACGGGCGCGTGGCCAAGGAGTCCTCCGAAGTCCACGTCCTCGCCGAGCTTTTTGCCGATGGCGGGGATCACGCGCACGGCGGTGGTCTTGGTGTTGGCCACGCCGATGGAGATCTCGTCCGCGATAATGCCGCTGATGACCTCGGCGGGCGTATCACCCGGAATGACGATCATATCGAGGCCAACCGAGCAAACGGCGGTCATGGCTTCCAGCTTTTCAATGGTGAGTGCACCCGCACGGACGGCATCGATCATGCCGGCATCCTCGGACACGGGAATGAACGCACCCGACAGGCCGCCGACGTGCGAGGAGGCCATCACGCCGCCCTTTTTGACGGCATCATTAAGCATGGCAAGCGCGGCGGTAGTGCCGTGCGCGCCGCAGGATTCAAGTCCCATTTCTTCCAGGATATGGGCAACCGAGTCACCAATCGCGGGGGTGGGAGCAAGCGAGAGGTCGATGATACCAAACGGCACGCCAAGACGGCGGGCGGCTTCGCTGGCCACGAGCTGACCGACGCGGGTGATCTTAAACGCGGTCTTTTTGATCACGTCTGCGAGGGCGGAGAGGTCACAATCCCCCGCTCTTGCGATCGCAGAGCTGACAACGCCCGGGCCGGACACGCCGACGTTGATGACGGTTTCCGGCTCACCGATGCCGTGGAACGCACCCGCCATAAACGGGTTATCCTCGGGCACGTTGGCGAACACCACCAGCTTGGCGCAGCCGATCGAGTTGCGGTCGGCAGTCAGGCGAGCGGCCTCGACAATCTTTTCACCCATGAGGCGAACGGCATCCATATTGATGCCCGCCTTTGTGGAGGCGACGTTGACCGAGGAGCAGACGATATCGGTTTCGGCAAGTGCCTGCGGCAAAACCGAAAGTAAATTCTCGGCAGATCGCGTCATGCCCTTTTGTACGAGGGCGGAATAACCGCCGATGAAGTTGATGCCGATCTCCTTGGCAGCGCGGTCAAGGGTGTGGGCGAGCTTCAGGTATCCATCGGGCGACACGTTGCCGCCGACAAGCGACACCGGGGTGATCGACACGCGGCGGTTGACGATCGGAATACCGTAGTCCTTTTCAATATCCGTGCCGACCTGCACAAGATGCTCGGCGGTGTGGGTGATCTTATCGTAGATCCTTTGGCACAGGCGATTCTCGTCATCCGACACGCAATCATAGAGCGAGATGCCCATGGTGATGGTTCGGATATCGAGATTTTCCTGCCGGATCATCTGGATGGTTTCTAAAATATCGGCTGTATTGAGCATACTATTTCCTCATTAAATGCGGTGCATGCTGTTGAAGATATCTTCATGCATGGTGTGGATGACAAGCCCCCGCTCCTCTCCGAGAGCAGCGAGCTTATCGACGAAGTCGGCGAATTTGATGGTCAGCCCCTCGATCTCCGCCAGCATGATCATGGCAAAATATTCTCCGATAACGCTTTGGGTGATGTCGCAGATGTTGACGCCGTGCTCGGCACAGATGCCGGAAACACCCGCAATGATACCCACGGTATCGCGGCCCGTAACGGTAATGACAGCTTTCATGGTTTTCTCCGTTTCTTTATTTTCGTAACTTGTTTTGCGGCAGATTAAAAATCGATCGGTTTGCCGTCAAGAACGGCTGCGATCAGCGAGTCGCCCCGATAGGTAAGCTTTAAGGAAAAGAAGGGACGGTCGGTCGCCAGAAGCGACAGAAACACCCGATCTCCCTCCCACAGCGGCAGGGTGGGAACTTTTTCCTTTTCGACCCACGCAAGCTCCCCTTCCTCACAGGTGATGAGCTTGCCGGCCACGGTGCGTGCAGTGAACAGGTGCATGTATTCGGTAGGGTATACGTCCGACACGAAGGTGACGATGCCGCGATAGCGATAGGAGGAGAGGGTAAGACCCGTCTCCTCCTTTACCTCGCGCACAAGGCAATCCTCGGGGCTTTCCCCTTCCTCAAATTTACCGCCGATGCCGACCCACTTGTTTTCGTTGGGGTCGTTCTTTTTCTTCGTGCGGTGAAGCATCAGGTATTTGCCATCCTCTTCTACGTAGCAAAGGGTGGTGTTGATCCCCATAGGAGCCTCCGCTATCAATATTCGAGCTTCTTTTCCACGTATGCGCGAACCTCGGAGATCGGCATACGAACCTGCTCCATGGTGTCGCGGTCACGGACGGTCACGCAACCGTCGTTTTCGGTATCGAAGTCGTAGGTGACGCAGAAGGGCGTACCGATCTCGTCCTGGCGGCGGTAACGCTTACCGATCGAGCCGGTTTCATCAAACTCGGTGGTGAAGTAGCGGGAGAGCTCGTCAGAGAGCTCGATGGCCTTATCGGAGAGCTTCTTGGAAAGGGGCAGAACGGCTACCTTGATCGGTGCCAGAGCGGGGTGGAAGTGCAGAACGACACGAACGTCGCCCTCGCCTACCTCTTCTTCATCATATGCCTCCACAAGGAATGCGAGCGTTACGCGGTCAGCACCGAGAGAGGGCTCGACAACGTAGGGAACGATCTTTTCATTGGTTTCGGGATCGAAGTATTCCATGCTCTCGCCGCTGTGGTTCTGATGCTGGGTGAGGTCATAGTCGGTACGGTCGGCAATACCCCACAGCTCGCCCCAACCGAAGGGGAAGAGGTACTCAAAGTCAGTGGTTGCCTTGGAGTAGAAGGAAAGCTCGTCCTTATCGTGGTCACGCAGGCGCAGGTTCTCCTTCTTCATGCCGAGGTTGTAGAGGAAGTTTGCACAGTAGTCCTTCCAATAAGCAAACCATTCGAGGTCCGTGCCGGGCTTGCAGAAGAACTCCAGCTCCATCTGCTCGAACTCACGGGTACGGAACACGAAGTTACCGGGGGTGATCTCGTTACGGAAGGATTTACCGATCTGGCACACGCCGAAGGGCAGCTTGCGGCGGGTGGAGCGGGCTACGTTCTTGAAGTTGACGAAGATACCCTGCGCGGTTTCGGGACGCAGGTATACGGTGCTGGTGGAGTCCTCGGTAACGCCGATGAAGGTCTTGAACATCAGGTTGAACTTCTTGATGTCAGTGAATTCGTAACCGCCGCAGGTGGGGCAGGCGATGCCCTTTTCCTTGATGAAGGCGGCCATTTCGTCAAACGACCAGCCGGCGGGGTTTTCGCACGTGCCGTTCTGGAAAGCGTAGTCCTCGATCAGCTTATCGGCGCGGTGACGGGCGCGGCACTGCTTACAGTCCATGAGAGGATCGGAGAAGCCACCGACGTGACCGGAAGCGACCCATGCCTGCGGGTTCATGATGATGGCGCTGTCAAGACCGACGTTATAGCGGCTTTCCTGCACGAACTTCTTCCACCAAGCGCGCTTGACATTGTTCTTCAGCTCGACACCAAGCGGGCCGTAGTCCCAAGAGTTGGCAAGGCCGCCGTAGATCTCGGAGCCGGGGTAAATGATGCCTCTGTTTTTACAGAGAGCCACAACTTTTTCCATGGTTTTTTCGGTGTTTTTCATGTCTTTTTCTCCTACGTTTATGTTGATATTTTTAATAATTTTCCGTAAATTTTGCCGTCCTCTGCCCGCTCGGGAATGACAAAGCAGATCGAGGAGCGGATATCGGTATCCGAGCTCACGCACACCTCGATAAAGCTGTCGGTGTGGCCGTGGTAGCCATCCTTTTCCTTGGTTTCAAAGAGAACGGAAAGCGGTTCTTTCGCTGCCGCGATCTCAAAAAGGATCTCGTCACGGATCTTGTTTTTTTCCGAAATCAGACGCGCGGAGCGTTGTCGCTTGATCTCCTCCGCAACCTGTCCGTCCATCTCGGCCGCGACCGTACCCGGGCGGCGGGAATAGGCGAACACGTGCACGTCAAGAAAGCGGGCTTTGCGGCAGAAGGACAGCGTTTCTTCAAAATCCGCGTCGCTTTCCCCGGGAAAGCCGACCATGAGGTCGGTGGTAAACTGCACGTTGGGCACAGCCGCACGAAGAGCCGAGAGGGCCGAGAGGGCCATTTCGGTATTATAGCGGCGGCGCATGCCGCGCAGCACGTTGTCCGAGCCGCTTTGCATGGAAAGGTGCATGTGCGGTACGGCCTTTGTGAGGCGCGCAAAGCGCGCAACGAAATCGGGTTTGATAAGCTCGGGGGAAAGAGAGCCGAGGCGCAGGCGCGGGGTGTCTTCCCTTCGGTCGAGCATCTCAAGCAGATCGATCAGGCGAACATTACCGAGATCCTCGCCGTACGCGGCGGTTTCAATGCCGGTCAAGACCACCTCACGCGAGCCGCCAGCGGCAAGCGCCGCAACCTCTCGGAGCACGTCCTCGGGAGCTTTGGAGCGTACTGCTCCGCGGGCAAGCGGAATGGCGCAATAGGTACAACGGCAGGAGCAGCCGTCCTCGATCTTGACGTAGGCGCGGGTGCGGGGCGCGTGCGCCACGCACATGCGCTCAAAGCCCTCTTGCCACACGTCGGTGACGGCCATGACGGGAGAAGCAGGGCGCGCGGCAAGCAGCGCAAGCGCCGCTTCGGCGAGCTTCATTTTACCGCCCGTGCCGCAGACGTAGGCAACGCCGGGGATGCGTGCGACCTCTTCGGGTGAGGTCTGTGCGTAGCAACCGCAGACCATGACCACGGCATCGGGATTTCTGCCGATGGCGCGGCGGATGAACTGACGGCACTTGCGGTCACTTTCGGCGGTGACGGTACAGGTATTGATGACGTATACGTCCGAGGGTTCGGAAAAATCACGCAAAGAGAAGCCACGGCGCGCAAAATCCTCGGCGATCGCCTCGGTTTCATACTGCGCGACCTTACAGCCGAGCGTGTACAGCCCGACGGTGTAGGATTTTTCCGTACCGATCCCCCCTTTTACACAATTATTGCTTATTATATCACAAACTTTAACAAAAGTAAAGTACTTTCGGTAGATTTTCACGGTGCGGTGAGGGTTTTTGGAGGATTATCGGATTTTTTGTGAGGTTTTCTGTTTTTTCTCTTGAAACGGCGAAAGAATTATAGTATAATGGGATAGAAAAATCTATTTTGGCATGTGAGAGGAATCGCTTATGAGTACGTTACACATCATCGATCACCCCCTGATCCAGCACAAGCTGACCATCATGCGTAAGACCGGCACCAGCTCCAAGGATTTCCGTCAGCTGCTTGACGAGATCTCGATGCTGATGGGCTATGAGGTCACGCGCAATCTGCCCCTTGAAACCGTGGACATCACCACCCCCGTCGCCCGTGCGAAGGCGAAGCAGATCGCCGGCAAGAAGCTGGCCATCGTGCCGATTTTGCGTGCAGGCCTTGGCATGGTAGACGGTCTTCTCAGCCTTGTTCCCGTGGCACGCGTGGGTCACATCGGTCTTTACCGTAATCCCGACACGCACCTGCCCGTGGAATACTACTGCAAGCTCCCGCCCAACATCCAGAACCGTCTGGTGATCGTGGTCGATCCCATGCTGGCAACCGGCGGCTCGGCCTCCGACGCGCTCAAAATGCTCAAGGACAAGGGCTGTACCGATATCCGCCTGATGTGCCTGGTTGCCGCGCCCGAGGGCGTTGCCAAGGTACAGGCCGATCACCCCGACGTGGACATTTATACGGCCGCGCTTGACGAAAAGCTCAACGAGCATGCCTACATCGTTCCCGGACTTGGTGATGCGGGCGACCGTCTTTTCGGCACGAAATAAGATGCGCGAGCTGACAATTCAAAAAAACGATGCGGGACAGCGCCTTGATAAGTTTCTTACCAAGGCGCTGTGCAATATTCCGCCTGCCCTGATGTATAAGGCGATCCGCAAGAAAAAGATCAAGCTGAACCGTCGCCGCGCCGAGGGCAAGGAGATCCTTTCCGAGGGAGACACGCTGCAGCTCTTCCTTGCCGAGGAGTTCTTTCCCGACGCTACCGAAGGAGATGAGGTGGCCGCGCTTGGGCGCATGCAACCGAAGCTTTCGGTTTTGTACGAGGATGCGAACCTGATGCTGCTCAACAAGCGGCCGGGCATTCTGGTACACGAGGACGGAGAGGGTGGAGGAGATACCCTGATCCGTCACGTGCAGGCCTACCTGTACCAAAAGGGCGAATACGATCCCCGCACGGAGCAATCCTTTGCACCCGCGCTCTGCAACCGCATTGACCGCAATACGGGCGGCATCGTGATCGCAGCCAAGAATGCCGAGGCGCTGCGTATTGTCAACGAGAAGATCAAGGCAGGCGAGGTGCATAAGTATTACCTGTGCGCCGTGCACGGCACGCCGCGACCGAAAAAGGCCTTGCTTTCCGGCTGGCTGATCAAAAACCAAAAAGACAACACGGTAACGGTGTATGACAAAAATCCCGGCCACGGGGCAAAGGACATCCGCACCGAATACACCGTGATCGCCGAAAAAAACGGCAGCGCGCTCCTAGAGATCAACCTGCTGACGGGACGCACGCACCAGATCCGCGCCCACATGGCGCACGTGGGGCATCCTCTGTGGGGGGACGGCAAATACGGCGTCAACCGCGACGACCGTGCGCGCGGCTACAAGTTCCAGGCGCTGTACGCTTACCGCCTTGCCTTTGATTTCAAGGGGGACTGCGGCGCGCTTGCCTATCTGTCGGGCAAGAGCTTTGCCGTACCGCGTGAGGATGTGTATTTTGCAGAAGAATTTTTTAGATGAAAAAGGGTAAGGAACATGTTGGATAACAAGCGTTTTCGATTGCCGATCTTGCTCGTTTTGGGCATGATCGCGTCACTGCCCGTGAGCTTTTCTTCGCTCTCGGCGCTGGCTTTTGTCCTCATGATTCCCGCCCTTTTTCTGTTTTTCGGCACTTGGATGCAGGCAGAACAAAAACGGAGCTTTTTGACCGAATATCTTGACGGCTTCGTTTTCCTGTTCGGCTTTTTTATCGTAACCTTTCATTGGCTTCTTTATCTGTGGCCGCTCGACTTTGTGGACGGCATGACGCGCGCGGGCGCTTTCGGCGTAATCGCGGCCGGCTGCCTGGGGCTTCCCCTCTTACAGGCGGCAGGGTTTGCCTTCCTCTTTCCGATCCTTTCCCGCGCGGCGCGCACGCGCACGGTGCGGCGTTTTCCGATCCTCCTCCCCTTCCTTTTTGCGGCGGGGTGGGTGGTGTTTGCGTACACACAAACGCTCACATGGGCGGGTGTTCCGTGGGGCGCGCAGCTCGCACTTTCCCAGCAAAGCAGTCTGCTTGTTCTTTCCTCAGCTTCCCTGTTTGGCTCGTATTTTGTGACCTTTGTGATCGCGGCAGTGAACGGACTTCTGACGCTTGCATTGCTTTCCCTGCTTTCAGGCAAGGGGCGGCTTGCCAAAATGGCGGTCATTCTGTCTGCTTCGGTATTTCTTCTCAATTTTGCACTTTCGGCGGCGGTGTATTACCTGCCGCGGCAAGAGGGGAAGGAGATCAAGGTTGCCGTTTTGCAGGGGAATTTCTCCTCGGCGGAGAAATGGACAGGCACGCAGGAAATGCCGGACACCTATATAGACCTCGCGAGAGAGGCGGCCGAGGATGGGGCGGAGCTGGTCGTTTGGCCGGAAACGGCTATTCCTTACAATTTGGCAGGAGATTCCTACACCGTGGCCGCCTTACGCCGCTTGGTTAAGGAAACGGGCAGCACGCAGATCGTGGGGGCGTTTTCCTACGAATACGGTGCAGAGGGAGAGCGGATACGGTACAATTCCCTGCTCCTCTTCCGCCCTGACGGCACGCTCTCGGACGTCTTGTATCACAAGCGGCATCTTGTGCCGTTTGGCGAGTACGTGCCGATGGAGCGCGTGATCCGCACCTGCCTGCCGTTTCTTTCAGACCTTGAGATGCTTTCCGACGGCAGTACGCTGACACCGGGCAAGTCCCCTTCCCTTTTTGAGGAGGAATGGGGCAAGATCGGTGGGCTCGTTTGCTTTGATTCCCTGTATCCCTCTCTGGCAAGGGATAGCGTGCGGGCGGGGGCAGAGATCCTGGTTCTTGGTACGAACGATTCCTGGTTCTTTGATTCGGCGGCGGTATATCAGCACAACGGACAGGCCATTTTACGCGCGGTTGAAAACGGCCGCGCGGTGGTGCGCGCGGCCAACACAGGCATCTCCTCCATCATTTCCTCGCGCGGCGAGGTGGTGGCCGAGATTGAGCCGCTTGTGCGCGGCCAGGCAACGGTAACGGTGACACTATCCTCGCAAAATACCCTGTATACGGAGATCGGGGACGTGTTTGTGCTTGTGTGTCAGGTGTTTTTCCTGCTGCCGTTTCTCATAACGTTTTACAGAAGAATAACAAAAAAAGAGGTATGACGCGTCATACCTCTTTTTTGATTACAGAAAGATGTTGAAGATCCCCACCACGCCGTAGGAGGCAAGGGACATGATCACACCGGCGGCCAGCACGCCGAGAAGGATCGAGGGCATGGCGTATTTCATACGCATATTGACAAGTGCGGCCACAAGCGCGCCCGTCCATGCGCCCGTACCCGGCAGGGGAATGGCCACGAACAAAAACAGTCCGAAGGTGGCGTATTTCATGACCTTGGCGGTCTTTTTTTCTGCCTTTTCCTCCAGCCACAGGGCGATCTTTGCAAAGTGCCTCGTGGTCTTCATCCAGGAAAGGATGCGGCGGATAAAGAGCAGAATGAACGGCACGGGCAAAAAGTTGCCGACCACCGACACAAGGTAATTGGACCAAAGCGGAAGTCCGAGAAGCGCGCCTGCGGGGATCGCGCCGCGTAGCTCCACGATGGGGAGCATGGATATGAAAAACACCCAAAGGTGATCGAGAAATTCTTGCACAGACGATCCTCCGTTATGATTTATCCCTTACATTATACCACGAAGCCCTCTAAAAAAGCAATAGGGCGACGGTATTTTATTTTGTGAGGGTCAAGAACCCGTTGGCTTTCCTTCACCGTGTCACACAAGCTGTCCGCAAGGGCAAGGAGAAGCGGACTATCTGTCACCGCCACGCACAAATTCAGCTCCGAAAGCTGGGAAAAGGCCTTTTTGGTGATATTGGCCGAGCCAAATGACACGGCCTTTTCGCTCGCCACCAGCTTGGTATGCAGCATTTTGGGGGAGAAATACACGGCCACCTTGCCGCCTGTTTTACGGAGCAACAGACGCGCGGTCTTGCGGTTAAGATCGTTTTGAAAATTGGCGTGGGCAGGCAGAACGACCGTGACGCGCACGCCGCGCGCGGCGGCATCCGCCAAAGCAGACAGAACGCGCGGCAGCGGCGAGAAATAGGCCATAACGATGCAGAGCTCCTCTTGCGCGCCCCGGATGATATCCAGATAATGCCCCTCCAATTCAAAGCGGCGCGTGCCCTTTTCCTTGACGTTCATGGGAAAAGAACAGGGCAGATCGGGGCTTTCTTGCCCCTTTTGCAGCTTTTTATAAAAGGCGCGCACGTAGTCCTCTCCCTCTATCCGCACCATATAATCCGAATAGATGCGCCCTTGCATGTCCCGGCCGTTTTCCTTATCCTCGATATTGAT
>JAZQWX010000209.1:0-4756 GCA_045632565.1 Eubacteriales bacterium
GTCGCGCTTGCACCACACGTATGCCGTCTGCCATTCCTTGAAATCCGATACGCGCAGGGGCTTGATCGGCATATCCGCCCGCACGGAGGACTCGCCCGCCGGGCCGATCGCCACGCCAGAGGAGATCAGCTTGAAAAAGCAGTCCGAGTCATTGATCTGGGCGAGCAGCTTGGGGGAAAAGCCTGCCTTTTCACAGGCGCGCAGGAGCAGCTTTGCCTGATGTCCGTTCCTTGCCATGGTCACAAATTCCTCGGCGGCAAGCTGGGATAGCGTCAGGTCGCGTGAAAGCAGAGGACTGTCCTTGGCGGCGTAGATCTCCACCCGTTGCCGCTGCCATTCAAACGCCTCAAATTCCTCTCTCGCGGGGGGCGCAGAGTCGATCACGATATCAAAATCCTCTACGTTTGCTACCAAAAAGTCGGCGGTCAGACGAAAGGTGGTGTGCACGTGGCTTTGCTTATAATGCACGATGGCATCGGTCACCTTGGCGCGCAACGAGCTCACCAGAATACGCACCTCCTCGCCCTCCTCTTTTGAATGCAGGGCATCCATGACCCCGTCCAGCTCCTCAAACATGCGGGCAAGTGAGGCCTGTAAGCGGCGGCCACTTTCGTTTAGGATGATACGGTTGGCCGTGCGATCGAACAGGGGACATCCCAATTCCTCCTCCAGCCGCTTGATGGAAGCCGAAACCGAGGAAGCGGGTACCATGTGCTTTTTTGCCGTCTTGGCGATCGATTCCGTGCGCGCGCATTCCTGAAAATACCGTAGCTGTAAAAACTCCATATTCATCACCTCCGCCCTATTATAGCATACTTTTTATAATATGGCAAGCATATTAAAGGCAATTCTTTACAATATGCAGAGCTGGGTGTAAAATGGAGGGGTAAAACGATTTTTCGGGGTGAAAAAATGAACATGCAAGGCATATTTTCACAAATAGATACCCTCGCACCGCGCTATACGGATTTTCTTGAGGAAATTTGCCTCATAGAAGGCACGGCTTACGACAAAGCAAATATTGACCGCCTGATCGGCTTCGTGGAGCAATTTGCACAAAGGGCCGGGCTTTCCTGTCGCCGCACCCCCTTTGCCGCGTGCGGGGATTTTCTCTCCGTGGAGATCAACGCGGGTGCGGAAAAGGGCGGCGTGATGCTGGCGCATACCGATACCGTTCACACGGTCGGCAGCTTCGGCACTCCCGCCGTGCGCCGTGAGGGAAATCGTATGATTGGCCCGGGCACGGTGGACTGCAAGGGTGGTATCGCCGTTGCGCTGCTTGCCCTCAAAGCCCTGCTTGATAACGGCTACCCTCGCCACGCGCGCCTGCTTCTGACCTCGGATGAGGAGATCTCAAACGTCCTTGGCGGCAAAGAGGAGCAGGAATTTTTTCGACGTGAGGTATCGGGCTTCCCTTGTGCCTTGAACTGCGAAACCACCGAGGGAAATGACATCGTGGTCGCGCGCCGCGGTGTTCTGCACTATGAGCTGACGGTCAAGGGTAAGGGCGGACACGCGGGCATCCATTATTTTTCCTGCAAGAATCCCTTGCAGGAAGCCGCCCATAAGATCATTGAGCTGGAAAAGCTCAGCCGCGAGGGCGGCATGACGTTCAGCTGTAACGTCATTGAGGCAGGGTCGCGCATGAACGTGATTCCCGACGCCTGCACCTTCTCGGTCGACGTGCGCGTTTCTTCGCGTGCACAGGTTGCCGAGGCAGATGCTCTTGTGCGCGAGATCGCCGCGCACAGCTATATTGGGGACACGGAAACCGAGGTGAAGGATCTCGGCGCACGACCCCCGATGGAAAAAACAAAGGAGGGTGACGCGCTCTTCTCCCGTCTGCTTGCCACCTCCCGTCGCTATGGATTTGGCGAGCTGACCCCCGTGGAATCGGGTGGCGGCTCGGATTCCGCCTATACACAGGCAGTGGGAGTGCCCTCGCTTTGCGGTTTTGGCGCGCCGGGCGGCAAGTGCCATACGAAAGAAGAATTTGTAGAGATCTCGGCAATTCCCCTGCGCGCCAAGCTGCTGGCGGCGTTTCTTTCGGGGGAAGCAGAGAGAAAAGGAGAAGAAAGATGAAAATGAGCTTTGCGGCCGCAGGCGATATGCTGATCCAGCGTCGCATCCCCGCAGATTATGAGGGCAAGGATGCCGTGCGTGCGCATATCGCGCGTGCAGATGCTTCCTATATCAATTTGGAAACCACCGTGCATGACGGTCGCTTTCCCGCCCACTCCTTTTCGGGCGGTAGCCATCTGCGCGCAGATGCAAGGGTGCTGGATGACTTGAAGGATTACGGCTTCCGTATGACCTCGGCGGTCAACAACCACTCCTTTGACTTTGGTGAAGGGGGGCTTTTGGCTACGGCAAAGGCTCTTGATGAGGCAGGCTTGGTGCATGCAGGCATCGGGCATAACCTTGATGAGGCGGCAGCCCCTCGCTATCTCGACACCAAAAACGGCCGCGTGGCCCTTATCGCCGTGACGAGCGAATCCGAGGGACGGTTTATCATCGCGGGCAAGCAATCGCGTCGCTATCTCGGTCGTCCGGGCGTCAATGCCCTGCGCGTAGAGGGGCATTTGCAGGTGACAGCCGAGCAGCTTGCCGTGGTGCGTGAGATCGCCGATGCCAGCATGATCAACGCGCAAAAGGAGATCGAGCGTGCCGAGGGCTATCATCCGCCTCTTGCCGATGGCGTTGCCGTGCTCCGCGACCTCGAATTTTTTATAGGTGACAAAACCGCCTACATCACGCACCCGAACGCTGAGGACATGGCAAGGGTAGAAAAGGCAATTTATGAAGCCGAGATGCAGGCGGATTACATCCTTATCAGTGTGCACTCGCACGAGTTGTCGGGCGACCGAAAGGAAAACCCCTCGGATTTTCTCATCGAATTTGCCCATCGCTGTATCGATGCGGGCGCACACGCCGTAGTCGGTCACGGACCGCATCTGCTTCGCCCCATGGAGATCTACAAGTCCCGCCCCATCTTCTATTCGCTTGGTGATTTTGTGATCCATAACGAATGTATCCCTTACGCGCCCGAGGAAATGTTTGAGGCGCAGGGGCTGACGAGTGACGCCACCATGCGGGAGCTGTTTTGCCGCCGCTCGAAGAATTACACGCGCGGACTGATGCGTGACCGGCGCATGCTGGAAGCGGTCGTTCCGTATTTTGAAATGGAGGATGGCAAGCTCACCCACCTGGAAATTATGCCCGTGGAGCTTAACTTTGATAAGCCCGTGTGGCAAAGCGGCAACCCCCGCTTTTCGTGTGAGCACGGCATTGTCGAACGCTATGCCGCCATGTCGCGCGAATTCGGCTGCGAGATCGAGCTTGACGAACGCGGCTTTGGCATCGTGAAGCTGTAACATAACGAAAAAAACCGCCCAAGAGGGCGGTTTTTTGCATATTCTCCCTGTTTTCGGAAAAGATACAGAAAAAACGGGAGTGAAATATGGATAACAAGCAAGCCTACAAACAATACGTGGACCGTCGCGCGGCGCGATCGCCCGTGCTGCACAACTGCGCTGCCGCTTTTTGGGTCGGCGGCCTCATCTGCGTGCTCGGACAGCTGCTCCTGTCGCTGTACCGATGGCTCGGGCTACTCCTTGACGATGCCGCTACACTTGTGGCGGTGACGCTCATCTTTCTGTCAGCCTCGCTCACGGCGATCGGGATCTTTGACCGCATCGCCCGCTATGCGGGCGCGGGGACGCTGGTGCCCATCACGGGCTTTGCCAACGCCGTGGTGTCGCCTGCCATCGATACCAAAAGTGAGGGGCTGGTGCTGGGCGTGGGCGCCAAGATCTTCACGGTCGCAGGCCCTGTTTTGCTGTACGGTATTTTTGCGGGGGCGGTGTACGGGGTGATCTACTATATCGTGACGCTCTTTTTGTAAGGAGGGAAGACATGGGGTTTATTTTGCAGCCGCGTGAGCGGGTGCGGATCACGGCCTGCGGCTCGGCCGTGGGGCATGACGAATACCGTGGGCCGCTCGGACATCTGTTCGATTATCATGACGAAACCGACCGCTTTGGTGCAGACACCTGGGAAAAGGCGGAGGGGGAGCTGGGGCGCACCGCCCTGAACATGGCCCTCAACCGTGCGGGGTTGCCGCATACCGCGCTGGATCTTTTGTTTGCGGGAGATCTGCAAAACCAATGCGTGGCCTCCTCGGGCGGGCTGTCCTGCCTCGGTCTGCCGTACGTTGGTCTGTACGGCGCTTGCTCCACCTTCGTGGAGGGACTGCTTGTGGCATCCATGGCACTCTCCTCTTGTGCGGAGCTTTCCCGCGTCGGGGTGGTCACCACCTCGCATAACTGCGCGGCCGAGCGGCAGTTCCGCCTGCCCCTCGAATACGGCGGCCAACGTACCCCCACCGCCCAATGGACGGCAACGGCGGGCGGGTGCGTGCTGCTGGAGCGTGGGGAAAGGGGCGTGTGTATTGATCGCGTGATGGTAGGACGCATGATGGACGGCGGCATCTCGGACGCCGCCAACATGGGCGCGGCCATGGCCCCTGCCGCCGCGGACTCCTTGCTGCGCTTTTTTGGAGAAAGCAATGAGCTGCCCTCGGATTACGATGCGATCGTCACGGGGGATCTTGGCAGAGAGGGAAGCGGAATTCTGGCGGACCTGCTGTGGAGCCATGGAATGGACGTTTCCTCACGGCTTACGGACTGCGGGAAAATGATCTATCGGCTGGACGACAAAAAGACTGATGTCCATGCCGGCGGTTCGGGATGCGGAT
>JAZQWX010000210.1:0-2249 GCA_045632565.1 Eubacteriales bacterium
CGTCCGGATTCCACATGGCCGCACCCATCATCGGGCCGCCCGAGATCAGGGATTTCGGCTCCTTCACCAAACCGCCGCAGAAATCGATCAGGTCGCGGAACGGCGTGCCGATGGGCACGAGCAGGTTTTTCGGCTCTTTCACACAGTCGCCGTCCACGGTAACGATGCGCGCGATCAGCGGCATGCCGCCCGTGACCGCACGGTACACGGCCGCGGCGGTAGCGGGGTTGAGCACCACACAGCCGATATCCACGGGCAGCTTACCGGAGGGCAGCTCCCGCTTCGTGACCGCGTAGATCAGCTGACGCTCGTCCCCCTGCGGGTACTTGGTGTGAACGGAGGCCACCTTCAGCTCGGGGAAGGAGGCGTCACACAGAATACGAAGCAGGTCAATGGCGTTTTGCTTATTGTCCTCAATGACGAAGGTTGCCCCCTTCACGCCAAGGGCGCGCACCAGCAGGCGCGTGCCGCGCAAGACCGTCATCGGGTCCTCCAGCAACAGGCGATGGTTGGCGGTGATGTAAGGCTCACACTCGGCACAGTTGATCAGGAGCGTGTCCACACGGCCGAGGGCAGAGGTCATTTTGGCGTGCGTGGGGAAGGACGCGCCGCCCATGCCCGCAATACCTGCGTCCCGTACGGCCGCAATGATCCGCTCGGACGTCCAGGTTTCGGGGGGCGTGCTGGCGGGGTGCATGGCGGGATCGGGGGTGTCGAGAAAATCGTTATCGATCACCACGTCGGTTACCACCGTACCGAGGGCGTTGTGGCGGGTACGCAGCTCGGCTACCGTGCCCGAAATGCTGGCGTGAACGGGCGCACCAAGGCCTGTCCCCACCGCGCCGATCAGCTGACCGCGCAGCACGTGATCCCCCGGCTTGACCAGCGGGGTACAGGGCGCACCGATGTGCTGGGAAAGCGGGATGTACACCCGCTTCGGGGATGGCAAGCGCACCGTCATACACCGATCGGTGTTCTTGTGCTCGTTCAGGCGGACACCGCCGCGAAACGTATATTTCATATTTTCACCTCTTGGAGTGATCTTTTAAATTCGGTCGGCGAGATTGAGCACGGGTATGCCCTTCTCGTTTGCAAAGCGCACGGTCTGACCCGAGCCGCTCCCTTCACGCCGCACGTAGGCCACGCACACGTCGGCCACCCCGACCAGCGCACGGTTACGCTCGGCCATAACGGAGGGGGCGTATTCCTCCTGCACGTAACGGAAGCCGTCCGAGCGGGACAGGATCTCCTCAAACCGTGTAGCCTCAGCCTCCGGCCAGCCCTTTGTCTGGTTGCGGCAGGGGAGCAGAAGGTACAGGTACACGTCGGGATGCCGTTCACGGAACAGCAGCACGCGAGAGGCGGCAACGGTATCAAAGCCCATCGCACCGCCCACAAAGAAAATGCGGCAGCCATCACGGTAAAGTCCCTCGATCGTGCCGTCCAGCTGTGCCGTCAAGGGAGATAACTCGGGGAGCGGGATCTGTCTGTGCCCTGTAAAGCAGCAACGGCGAATATCCAAGGCGCACCTCCTTACCGTTTGACGGCGTTTTTCAACTTTTCTACGATTTTATTAGTATTATATCATAAAAAATGCAATAATGGAAGAGATAGAGGCCGATTGGCGAAAAAAAGTAATTTTTACAAAAGAATGTTATTTTTGTGCCAAACTATCCTTTTTGCGCGAAAAAACCGAAAAAAGCCACGTTGCCTCCGTTTTTCCGATCGTTCCGAACAGCGAAAGCAAAAAGAGATACAGCATCAGCGCGAGAAGAACGTGCAGGGCAAGCACGCCACCGCCGCCCGCGGCAGGCAACAGCAGGTGGACAAGAGAGGTTGCCCCCACCACCGACAAAAACGGAAACAGGATCATGCGCGCAAGCGACGCGCGGAAGGGCACGGCCCGATGCAGGCGCAGGATGCTGAGCGAGAAGTTGTACAGCTCCGCAAGGGCGATGACCGCCACGTATCCAACCGCTCCCATACGCGGCAGGAGCAAAAGAACGAGCGCGATCGAAAGCACGGAGTCGCTGATGTTCACGCACATGGAATACACCTGATAGCCAAGCCCCTTGAGAATGCAGTCCACGGTGGTATCCAGGTACATAATGACCGCCACGGGGGCAATGAGGCGAATATACCGCCCGGCCTCCGCGTTGCCGTAAAAAAGCGTCCCGATCTCGGCGGCCGAGGCGGACAGCACCCCCGCCGAGAGCATGGAAAACAAAAGTGTAGCACCAAGGGCGCGT
>JAZQWX010000211.1:0-14823 GCA_045632565.1 Eubacteriales bacterium
CCGCAGTATTTCGGGTCGCGCATTTCCTCGGCGGAAAGCTCACAAACGTAAGCCAGTCCCTTCTTGATCAGCCCAACGGCCAGCTCGTAGTCCTTTTCAAAGTAATCCGAGCCGTAGAAGAAGTGATCCTCCCAGTCAAAGCCCAGCCAATGGATGTCCTCCTTGATGGCATCCACGAACTCGGTGTCCTCCTTGGCGGGGTTGGTGTCGTCCATGCGAAGGTTGCAAAGACCGTTATACTTGCGTGCCGTGCCAAAGTCGATTACCAGCGCCTTGCAGTGGCCGATGTGCAGATAGCCGTTCGGCTCGGGCGGAAAACGCGTGTGGATCTTGAGCGAGGGATTTTTCGAAAGATCCTCGTCAATGATGTCGTGAATAAAATTCGATCTTGTTTCTTCCATATCAAATTTCCCCTTTTGCATAAGGATTGTATTTCTTTTCTCGCAGAAGCGTGCTCTCGGGCCCGTGACCCGAATAGAGAACAGCATCGTTTTTGAATGAAAAAATGCGGCAGAGCGACTTTTGCATATCGGCGTCCCGTCCACCGGGCAGGTCGGTGCGCCCGATCGTTCCCGCAAACAGCGTGTCACCCGAGATCAGCAAGCCGTCGGTGTACAGGCAGATCGAGCCGGGCGTGTGCCCCGGTGTGTGCCATACGGTAAAGGCTTCCTCCCCAAGGGGAAGCGTATCTCCGTCTGAGAGCAGGATCTCGGCCTTGTCCGTTCCACCGTCACGCCCTGTGAACAGGCGGTACACGTTAAGCTCACCGTTTCCAAGGGCAGGTGCCTCGCATGCATGCACGGCAAGCGGCGCGTGCGTCAGATTCCGCCACTCGTCCACGTGCAGCATGTGGTCATAATGCGCGTGTGTCAGTACGATGTACTTGATGGGCGGCAGAGCCCCGCGCCTCTCTATGATTGCCGAGGGCGGCACGGAGGGGTCAATGATGGCAAACTCCGTTTCGGCATCGTCCGAAACAAGGTAACAGTTGGCGGCAAAAAAGCGGCCGTTATAGCGTTCTGCTTTCATGTTATTCGCTCCGATTTTTCAATCCTATATATTTTACCACATTTTTTCGCGTTTGTCTACTTTTGGGAGAAAGATTTTTTTCTTGTTTTTTCATCATGCCCGTGCTATAATAAATTCACCTGTAAGGAAAGGAGAATTCCTATGCTGGAGATTCGAGATCTGCAAAAAACCTACCGCCCCAAGCACGGCGTTCCCGTGCGTGCCATTGACGGCATCTCGCTCACCCTGCCGGAGCGCGGCATGGTCTTTTTGCTCGGTAAATCAGGCAGCGGTAAATCCACCCTCTTAAACCTGCTCGGTGGCCTTGACCGCTATGACGGCGGCGATATCCTTGTGTACGGCAAATCCACGCGGGATTTCCGCCAAGTGCATTTTGACTCCTATCGGAATACCTACGTCGGCTTCATCTTTCAGGAATACAATCTGCTGGCCGAGTTCAGCGTCGGCGCGAATATTGCCCTTGCCATCGAATTGCAGGGCAGACGTGCCGAGGATGCGGAGGTCAACGAGATTCTGCGCGAGGTAGACCTTGTCGGCTACGGCGCACGCCGCACGAACGAGCTGTCGGGCGGCCAAAAGCAGCGCGTGGCCATCGCCCGCGCTCTGGTCAAAAAGCCAAAGATCATCATGGCAGATGAGCCAAGCGGCGCGCTTGATGAAAAAACGGGCCTCGCCGTGTTTGAAACCCTCAAAAAGCTCTCGGCCGAACGGCTGGTGGTGGTCGTTTCTCACGACCGTGAATTTGCCGAGTCCTACGGCGACCGCATCATCGAGCTGGCAGACGGCCGCGTGATCGACGATCGCACGCTCCTTGAGGAAGAGCGTGCAGATGCGCCCGCCTTGACTTATACCGAGGGAGGCGTAGAGATCCCTGCCGATTATCAGCTGACCGAAGAGGATCGCCTTGCTATTAACGAATATCTGCGCGCCCGCCGCGGCGGCAAGCTGCTGGTGCGAAACGAAGCCATGCGCCGATTTGCACCCACGAAAAACGAAAGAAAAACCGCAGCAGAGGACGAAGACGGCGCGCCGTCACCCAAAAAGGAAAGCTTCCGTCTGATCAAATCCCGCCTGCCCCTGCGCTCGGCCTTTCGCATCGGTGCCAGCGCCCTTGCCTACAAAAAGGTGCGTCTTGTCTTCACCATTCTGCTGTCGGTGGTTGCGTTTGTCTTGTTTGGGCTTGCGGATACCGTTGCCTCGTACAACTACGTTCGCACCGCTACCAATTCCATTGTGGATGCGGGTGTGCGCTATGCAGCCTTTGCGAAAACCGTCAAACGCTACGAGTATTACCAAGGCGGCTTTAAGATGACAAAGGAAGAGCTTGACGAGGTGCGTCGGGATACCGAACTCCCGCTTGTTCCCGTTTACGACACGCGGGAGAATCTGTCGCTATACGGTACGTACGATGCCGAGGCGACCAAGGAGCTCGGCTTCAATCTGCGTGCCGATCGGTTTACCAATTTTGCCGAAATTACCGAGGATAGCATGCGGCAGATGGGTTATGACCTGCTCGCAGGTCGCATTCCGAACGGTCAAAAGGATGAGATCGCCATCAGCGACTTTGTGTTGGAAACCTTCCTTGTGGGCGGCTACCGCGCGCCCGGCGTGGAAGAGAATGTGTTTGAGAAGATCGCGTCGGCTGACGATATGCTGGGCAAAACGCTGATCCTTGGCGACTACACCTACGAGATCGTCGGTGTGTACGATACGCATTTTGATTTCGACCGCTACGCACTTTTGTGCAAGGAGTTTGATGAGATTCCCACGGCGGATATCCTTGCCTATTATCTGCTGATAAGCGAATTTACCTATGAGATCAATTACGGCCTTACCGCGGTTGCCTTTACGGGTGAGGGCTTCCTTGATCGGTATATGGAAAAGAACCCCCACCGTCCTACCCTGCGTAATGATATGTCGTTCGGCGGTAAGGGAATGGATCAGGAAGGCCCTGTGGTAGAGGCATGGTTTGATACCGTGGCTCCCTATTCCGAGGTGTTGCCCAAGGATGTGGTGTTCTTTGAGGAGGGGAAGACCTCTCTTGAAAAGGGCGAGGTCGTTGTGCCTCTCTCTGCCATCAACATTTGGTCGTCCGATTATCAGGACGTATATGACAGCGAAGAGATTCTTGCGTATCTTTCCGGCGGCGCGACGATTCAGGCGCGGTGCTGGAATGATGATAATGAGTACGTGGAAACACCCTTCCGCATCGTTGGCTACGTTCCGATCCCCGATGGGGAATTGACCGAGGCCGACAAACGGGATAGCAGACTCCTGTACTGCGCCGATAAGGACCTACCCTTCTTTGCCGAGGATTACGGTCTTTACGCCTATGCTCTTGCCCCTATGCCCGAGAGCCGCGCCGCGGTGGAACGCCTGGTTCGTTACGGCGTGCGCGAGGATGGTAATTATCGATTTGAGCTGCAAAACAACGTATGCTTCGAATTAAGTGCGGTTGGTGAGGTTTTCACCATCCTCGGTGACGTGTTCCTGTGGGTCGGCGTGTTCTTCGCTGCCTTTGCCGCCATCCTGTTCTCCAACTTCATCGCCACCAGCGTGGCCTATAAGAAAGAGGAGATCGGTATTTTGCGTGCCATCGGCTCACGTGCAAACGACGTGTTCCGCATTTTCTTCTCGGAGGCGTTTATCATCGCCTGTATCAGCTTTGTTCTCTCCTCACTCGGCACGGCACTGTTGTGTGTGATCATCAACTATGCCTTCCGTGACGGCACGGGCATGCTGATTTCCATCATGTCCTTTGGCCTGCGGCAGGTTCTGCTCATCTTTGCCATCAGCGTGGGCGTGGCGTTCCTTGCCTCGTTTCTTCCCGTGCGCCGCATCGCCGCCAAGCGACCGATCGACGCTATCCGCGACCGATAATACCGATATAAGTCCGGACGGGGCGGCATTTGCCGCCCCGCCTTCGTCTATTGTAGGGACCGGCGTCCCCGACGGTCCGCTTCAAAACGAAAAAGAGGTATGAAACCATACCTCTTTTTTGTTTTCGGTTATGCCGAAAGCGGAAGAGCCATTAGTATGCGATGCCCTGCCACTTCATAGCCTCGGCCACCTTCAGGAAGCCTGCGATGTTCGCACCGGCAACCAGGTCGCCCTCCATGCCGTATTCCTTTGCGGCGGCAACGGATGCGGCGTAGATGTTCTTCATGATGCCCTTGAGCTTCTCGTCAACCTCTTCGGCAGTCCAGCTGTAGCGCATGGAGTTCTGGGACATTTCCAGACCCGAAACGGCAACGCCGCCGGCGTTAACAGCCTTGGAAGGAGCAACGGCAACGCCGTTTGCCTTCAGGTAAGCAACAGCCTCGTTGGTCGTGGGCATGTTGGAAACCTCAACGTAATACTTCAGCCCATTGGCAACCATGGCCTTTGCATCATCAAGGTCTACCTCGTTCTGGGTAGCGCAGGGCATGATCACGTCAACCTTTTCGCCCCACGGCTTCTTGCCGGCGAAGAAGGGAACACCGAACTTGTCGGCATAATCCTCTACGCGGTTGCGGCAGGAGGCACGCATCTCGAGCATGAAGTTGATCTTCTCCTCGGTGCATACGCCGTCCTTATCATAGATGTAACCGTCAGGACCGGAGATGGTCACGACCTTACCGCCAAGCTCCGTGATCTTCTTGACCGTACCCCAAGCCACGTTACCGAAGCCGGATACGGCAAAGGTCTTGCCTTTGATCTCCTCGCCAAAGGACTTGAGCATTTCAACGGTGTAATAAACAGCGCCGAAGCCGGTTGCCTCGGGACGGATCAGCGAACCGCCCGAATACTGGCTCTTACCGGTCAGAACGCCCGTGAACTCGTTACGCAGACGCTTATACTGACCAAAGAGGTAACCAACCTCACGTGCGCCAACGCCGATGTCACCGGCGGGAACGTCGGTGTCTGCACCGATGTGCTTGGCAAGCTCGGTCATAAAGCTCTGGCAGAAGCGCATGACCTCTGCGTCAGACTTGCCCTTGGGATCAAAGTCAGAGCCGCCCTTACCGCCGCCCATAGGCAGGCTGGTCAGAGAGTTCTTGAAGGTCTGCTCAAAGCCAAGGAACTTCATAATAGAAGCGTTAACGGTGGGGTGGAAGCGAAGACCGCCCTTGTAAGGACCGATCGCAGAGTTGAACTGTACGCGGTAGCCGCGGTTCACCTGTACCTTACCGGCATCGTCAACCCAGGAAACGCGGAACTGGATGAAGCGCTCGGGCTCTACGATGCGCTCGAAAATGCCTGCCTCCACGAAATCGGGGCGGCGCTCGGCAACCGGCTCAAGAGATTCAAAAACCTCGTAAACGGTTTGAAGGAATTCCTTCTCACCGGGGTTCTTCTTCTCGGTTTCCTCGTAAATTTTCAAAAGATGTTCGTTTTTCAGTGCCATGATATGATGCTCCCTTTGTAAAATTCATAATATGAAACTATTATACGCATTACGTTGGCATTTGTCAAGGCAAAACGTGCAAAAAAACGAATTTTTTTTATAAAAACGCCCTTGAAAATGAAGTATTAAGCGTGCAATCCTGCATTTTGACAAAAACGTGTCAAGGATTTTCGTCATGTTGCTCCTGCTTTTCAAAGACCAAGACCCCATCCCGCACAAGCAGCGCTACCCGCTCGCCTGCATGAAACTTGCCCAGCAAAAGACCGTCCGAGAGCACGTTTTCCACCTCCTCCGTCACGGTGCGACGCAGCATGCGCGCGCCGTACGCGCGGTCATAGCCGATCTTTGCAATATGCTCGGCCACCTTTTCGTCCGCCGTCAGCCGAATGCCCGCCTCCTCGGCTCGCCGCTCCGTTTCTGCCAAAAGGTGGCGCACGATGGCGGTACACGCTGCCCCGTCAAGGGGAGAGAAGAGCAGTACCTCGTCAATACGGCCAAGGAATTCGGGGCGGAAGCTCCCCTGCAAGCGGTGGCGGACGTCCTGGTGTGCGCTATCCCTTTCGCCAAAGCCCAGGCGTCCCTCATTTCCTGTCAGCGCGTTGGAGGTCATCACGATGACCGTGTTGCAAAAATCCACGTGCCGCCCGGTCGAATCGGTCAGTCGTCCGTCCTCGAGGATCTGCAGCAGCAGGTTCAGTACGTCGGGGTGCGCCTTCTCGATCTCGTCAAACAGAAGCACCGAGAAGGGACGGCGGCGCACCGCCTCGGTCAGCGTGCCGCCGTCCTCGTATCCCACGTATCCGGGGGGCGCGCCGATCAGCTTGGCGGCGCTGTGCTTTTCCATATATTCGGACATATCAAAGCGGCAAAGCGCCTGCTTTTCGCCAAACAGCACGTCGGCCAGCGCACGGCAAAGCTCGGTCTTGCCGACCCCCGTCGGCCCAAGAAATAAAAATGAACCGATGGGGCGGCGCGGATCGCGCAGGCCCAGCCGCCCCCGCCGCACGGCCGCCGCCAGGCGGTCGATGGCCTCATCCTGTCCCACCACGCGCGCCTTCAGCTCGTCGGCAAGCCCCGATAAGCGCTCCTCCTCCTCGGCACACATATCGCGTGCGGGAATTCCCGTCCACCGCGTCAGGGTTTCGGCTACGTCACGCGCCTCCACCACGCCGCCGTGCGCGGCCTCCCGCCATTCCTTTTGCGCCTTTTTGTAGGCGGCACGCAGGGATTTTTCACGGTCGCGCATGCGCGCCGCCTCTTCAAAATCCTGCCGCCTGATGCAGGCCTCCTTTTCCTCCTCGGCCGCCTTTACGTCGGCAGAAAGCTCCGCAAGCGCGGGCGGCAGCGTTTTGGCCTCTACCTGCAAGCGGGAAGCCGATTCATCGATCAGGTCAAGAGCCTTGTCCGGCAGAAAACGCTCAGGCAGATATCGCCGTGAAAGCGCAACGGCGGCTGAAAGTGCCTCGTCCGAGATCCGCACGCCGTGGTGTGCCTCATAGCGCGGTCGCAGCCCCCGCAGAATGGATAGCGCAGTCGCCGCGCTCGGCTCTTCCACCGAAAGCGGCTGAAACCGACGCTCAAGGGCCGCATCCTTCTCAATGTGCCGCCGATACTCCGCCTGCGTGGTCGCCCCGATCACCTGGATCTCCCCACGCGAGAGGGCGGGCTTCATGATGTTGGCGGCATCTACCGCCCCCTCGGCTGCCCCTGCCCCCACGATGGTGTGGATCTCGTCGATAAACAGAATGATCTCGGGATGTGCCACCGCCTCCGCCAGTGCGTTTTTCAGCCGTTCCTCAAATTCTCCGCGGTATTTTGCCCCCGCGATCATGCTGCCCATGTTCAGGGACAACAGGGTCTTGCCCTGTAAGGGGGCGGGCACCTCCCCCTCGGCAAGCAGGATGGCCAGCCCCTCTGCCACCGCCGTCTTGCCGACCCCCGGCTCGCCCACGAGGCAGGGGTTGTTTTTGCGGCGGCGGCAAAGAATTTCAATCAGACGCGCCGTTTCGGCCTCCCGCCCGATCACAGGATCCAGCTTTCCGGCGCGTGCCAACGCCGTCAGATCCTGCCCGTGAGCGGAGAGCACCGGATAGGCAGAGGGCGCGGCCTTTTGCTTTTCCTCCCCCTTTTCCTTCTTACCGAGTGATAAAAGAGAAGAGAGATCCGCCCGCAGCTCGGTGGGGCTTGCCCCAAGGGAGGCGAGCAGACGGTAAGCGGCCGAGCTGCCCTCCTCCGTGATGGCGTATAACAAATGCTCGCTCCCGATAAAGGCCGCCCCCGCGCGTACCGCGGCCGTGCTCGCGCGGGTGATGACCGCGCGCAGTCGCGGACTCATGTCCGAGGGGGATATAGGGCCGGGCGTTCCGCTGCCTGCCGCCTCTAAAATGGCGCTTCGCACACGCTCGGCGTACAGACCGTGGCTTTCCAGCAGCCCCCCCGCCGTACATTCTCCTGCTGACAGCATGGCAAGCAGCAGATGCTCGCTGCCCACGTAGGTATGCCCCATCCCCTCTGCGATCTCGCGGGAGGATTCTAAAATTTTTTCGGCCTTTTCGGTAAAACGCTTCATGGTACACTCCTTATTTTTGTTCTCTTCGGCGGTATTCGTCTGTCAGCGCCTGCCACGTTTCTTCCTCTACCACGCCGGAGGGCGGCAGGGAATGATGTCGCTGATACACGCGCACGGCGTGTGCGGTTTCCGCATCGTAGCGATCGCCGGGTAAAAGCGGCGGCAGATCGGGATAACGGTCGCGCAGAGAGGCAAGCAACACACGCAACAGCATCACCTCGCTCCCCACCGAGCGCGGCGTCATCGGTAAAAGAGATGGCGGGAGCAGTACGGGCGCGGACGTCCGCGCGGCGCGGGCGTCGCCTGCGTAGCGAACGAGTGCCTGCCAAGTGGCGTAGTCGGCAAAGCCGGTTGCGGGCAGTCCGATCTGCCCTTGAAATAAGCGCAGGGCGCGTGTCGTTTCTTCGCCCGCCAGACCGTCCACGGCGATATGCGGCAGCCCCTGCATCGCATAAGAAATTTCGAGTAAGTACGTCTGCAACAGCCCGACGGCTTCTCTTGTGTCACGGATACTGTACATCATCATACCCCCTTACCCCACGGCATAGCCGGGAAACTGTCCGTCGCTTGCTTGCTCGGATAAATACAGATCGTCGTATTCGCGGGCCACCGTGTTCCATACCGCCGCATTGACCGCCTGCGCGGGCGGCAGACCGAATTGCTCCTCAAAGGCTAAAAGGGCAGATAAGGTCGCCTGACCGAACACGCCGTCTGCCTCGACCGCAGGAATGGACGGATAAAACCGCGAAAGGAAATTCAGGTACTCCTGAAACGCGCGCACGTCACTACCCTCCGAGCCTACCTGTAAAATCCGACCGGGGTAGGGGAGGGAAAGACCGTCCAGTTCATCGTAGGATACCGTGGAGGAGAAGCCAAGGTAAACGTCGTACAGCCGATCCCAGGTGAGGAGCCCCACGATGCCGTCGGGCGTCAGACCGTAAGCCTCCTGAAAAGCCCGCACCGAGGCCTCGGTGGACGGGCCGAACACGCCGTCTACCGTCACACTCGGGACGGTTGGCAGAAATTGTGCCACGTAACGCAAATAATACTGCAAGACCTCCACCCCTTGCCCGGTCGAGCCAAGCTCCAGACGGGAGGGATATTGAGAGGATACGTCCGAGAGGGAAAGCCCCTCGGAATACAGCTCGGAAAGCCGCTTTACCGCCGCAAAGATCCGTTGTATGCGATACCAGGTCGCCTCTCCCACCACGCCGTCCTCGGGCAGATCAAAGGTGCGTTGAAAAACGCGCACTGCCTGCTCGGTCGTTTCACCGAAGATCCCGTTGGCGGGGTAGATCTTGGGAATGGCAGGGTAATTGGTCGCAATGCGGTTCAGTCGGTTCTGGATCGTCTGTACGTAAGGGCCGGAGTCCCCGCGTGAAAGCGGGGCGGGCGGCACGCTGTCCGTGATGCCGCGCACGTCGTCCGTTTTGACGATGTTGATGTCATCACCGTAGTAGTAGGTAAGAATTTCGTAGGGCGTATACCCCTGCTCGGCAAGCGAGAGCGAGCCCCATTGGGAAAGGCCGGGACAGGTGACGCGATCTCCGTCACAGTATTGTGCAAAAAGAGGCTCGATAAATCCCTGCCGCACCAGATAACTGTTGAAAATTTCATCCACGATGTCGGAAATGTTGCCAAAGATGTCCCTGCCGTAAAAGAAGGATTGGTCGTTTGCCGTCGAATTCGTGATGTCAAAATCATATCCGCGCGAACGGTAATATTCCGTGTACACGCGATTGAGAGCGAAGGATATCTGCGCGTAGATGTTGGCGCGCAGGGCGGATTCCGGCCAGGTCGGATAGATCTCCGAGGAGGCTACGTTCTTGATGTAATCGGCAAAGGGGACGGTCACGTTCTGCGCGGCCTCGTTCGGCGCGCCGAGGTGTACGGTGATGCTTTCGGGTATGTAGGGCAGATTTGGCATGTTACGTACCTCCGTTCAAGGATTGCTCGGATGAAAAGTCCGTGCTGCCCGCAGGCGGGCGGTCACCCCCGTAGGGAGAGAGGGGGATCAGGTCTACGTTCTGGATCGAATAAATGCCGGAAAAAACGGGGGCATTCCGATTTTCATGCACGAAAAAGCCCTCGCGCTCTACACGGATGTCATACGTGGCATAGGGATTTCGGATGCCGGGGGAAAGGGAAGAGGAAGCGGGCGGCGTGTCAAGCTCAAGGATGGGCGTGCGCCCGCTTCCGTCGGTGTAAACCGTTTGCAAAAAGGGCATTCCACCCTCGCCTGTGGCGCGTACCGTTACGGCCGCCCCCTGTACGGGGAAAGCCCCACCGGCCGTTGTCACCTGCACGATCAGCGAGCCGCCCGTCCGTGCCCCCTGTTGCTCGTAATTCATATAAGAACCTCCTTCAAAATTGCCTCAATATAAGGTATGCAAGGCTCGATTTTTGTGTTATTCTCAACAAAAAAACAAAGGAAAGCACAAAAACCGCATTTTGCGCTTGACTTGTCCCACCTGTCGGTGGTATAATAAGATCAAATAGGACTGCTTGCGGTCCATCATATCAGCTTTCAACGGAGGAGTAGCTATGAAGGAGTCTTTGTACGGGGAACTCAGCATCATCGGCATGAAGGGATGCGAGAATTTTGTAAAGGAAGTAGATGCGTATCTGACCGATTGGCGTCGCCATGACGGAGATGCCTCTTACGTGATCGAAGCAGATTGCCCCCGATTCGGCAGCGGTGAGGCCAAGGGCCTGATCCGTCACTCGGTTCGCGGTAACGATATTTACATCATCGCCGACGTGTTCAATCACGGCGTTACCTACACCATGTACGGCAAGGAAGTGCCGATGAGTCCCGATGACCATTATCAGGATCTCAAGCGTGTCATTCAGGCAGCAGAGGGTAAGGCAAGACGGATCTCGGTCATCATGCCCATGCTGTACGAGGGGCGTCAGCATAAGCGCTCCAGCCGTGAATCGCTCGACTGTGCCGTGGCACTGCAGGAGCTGATCAATATGGGTGTGGAGAACATCATCACCTTTGACGCACACGATCCCCGCGTACAAAACGCCATTCCTCTCTCCGGCTTTGATAACGTGCGCTCCAGCTACCAGATGATCAAGGCGCTGGTGCGTGAATATCCCGATATCGACTTTGATCCCGAAAAGATCATGATCGTATCTCCCGACGAGGGCGGTATGGCAAAATGTATGTATTACTCCTCCATGCTGGGCATTCAGCTCGGTATGTTCTACAAGCGCCGTAACTACTCCGTCATCATCAACGGCAAAAACCCTATCGAAGCGCATGAGTACCTTGGCCGTGACCTGCGCGGCAAGGATGTGATCATTGTCGATGACATGATCTCCTCGGGCGACTCCATTATCGACGTTGCCATGCAGCTTAAGGAAAAGGGTGCTAACCGTATCTTCGTGTTTGCCACCTTCGGCCTGTTCTGCAACGGTCTTGAAAGAATGGATGAGGCGTATGAAAAGGGCCTCTTTACCCGTATCTTCACCTCCAACCTCGTTTACCAGATGCCTGAGCTTCTTGCCCGTCCCTGGTATGCCAGCGTGAATATGTGCAAGTACGTTGCCTACATCATCGATACGCTCAACCATGACCAGACCATCAGCGGCCTTCTGGATCAGTCCGGCCGTATCCACGCCTTTGTCAACAAGCATAAGAGCGAGCTGAAAAAGTAAAACGGAGCGGGAGTGACGCAAAATACGCGCCACTCCCCCTTTTTTTGCCAAAAAATGAAAAGTGTTTACAATTTGCTCTCATTTTTGCGCGCAAACCGCCCAAAATTCTCTTGACAAAGTGGGTGCCTTGATGTAAAATATAGTATGTATGTTTATGTGGTTTTTCGCGCGCTCGCGCGCGTGTCCGCAGAGCTCTATGCCAAGGAGGAAGTTATGAAATTCACGAAGCTTATTCTTGCCCTTCTCTTGATCGCGGCAATGGCCTTTACCATGGTGGCCTGTCCCGGATCGAGTGAAACTGCCTGTGACAAGTGCGGCAAGGATCCCTGTGTCTGCCCGCCGGACAATACCTGCGACGTATGCGGCAAGGATCCCTGTGTCTGCCCGTCGGAAGACGTCTGTGACGTATGCGGTAAAGACCCCTGCGTCTGCCCGCCGAATGAAGGCGGCGAGGAGGGTGGACAGGAACAGCCCCCCGCTCCCGGCAACCTCGTAGCAGAGGCTATTCCCGAAACCGATACGGCCAAGATCACCGGTCACACCGGCAAATATACCGGCAAGCTGGAGATCCCCGCGCAGGTAACGATCGGCGGTACGGTGTACACCGTTGTTGAGATCGCCCCCGACGCGTTTGCGGACAATCCGGCCGTTACCGAGATCGTTGTTCCCGATACCGTTCTGTCGATCGGCAAGGGCGCGTTCCGCGGTGCTGATGCCGTTACCTCGCTGACCCTGCCCTTCGTTGGCGGCAGCGCAGAGTCGAACACTTATATCGGTTACATCTTCGGCGCATCCTCCTTTGCAGAGAATGCCCTGTATACCCCCGCCGGTCTTGCTACCGTGACCTTGAGCGATGCTTGCACCGCGATTGCGGACTTCGCCTTCGACTACTGTGCTTCGCTCAAGAACGTTACCATCGGCAAGAACGTGACCTACATCGGCGCATGCGCCTTCAATGCTTGCGCGTTGGAAAGCCTGGTTGTGCCCGATAGCGTTGCCTTCGTTGGTAAGGGTGCTGTTGCCAAGTGCCCCATTGCCTCGCTGACGTTGCCCTTCGTGGGTGAGGATGCCAGCGGTAAGGTCGGCTACCTTGGCCACCTCTTCGGTGCTTCCTCTTATGCCGAGAACAGCCGCTTTGTCCCCGCTGACTTTGCCGATATCACCATCACCTCGGTGTGCACCACCATCGGTGAAGGCGCATTTTACGATTGCGCCAAGCTGGTAGATCCCAAGCTGCCCGCCACCATTACCGCCATCGGTGCAGATGCCTTTACGAATACCGCATTCTATGAGGCACAGCCTGCCGGTCAGGTATACGTTGGCAACGTTCTCTACTCCTACAAGGGTGAGATGACCGATACCGCCGTTGTGGTCAAGGACGGCACGATCGCCATCGCTGCAAACGCCTTCCGCGATCGCGGCGTGACGGCCGTTACCATTCCCGAAAGCGTGATTGCCATCGGCAAGGGTGCTTTCGCAGGCAGCGCGCTGACCTCCATTGAGCTTTCCTTCGTCGGTGAGCATGCCGCCGCAACCGATACCGGCTACTTCGGTTACATCTTCGGTGCCGAAACGCCCGCGGAAAGTGCTGCCGCTGTTCCCGCAAGCCTGAAGACTGTTACCCTTCGTTCCTCCTGCTCCATTCTCGCACCCCGTGCCTTCTATGCTTGCGAGAACCTTGAAACGGTAGAGATCGGCAGCGGCGTGGACAGCATTGCCAAGGACGCTTTCGGTGCTTGCTCCAAGCTGACTACTATCCGTGTCAACAGCGCCAACGCCACCTTTAAAAATGACAGTGGCCTTGTATACAACAAAGCCGGCAACGAGCTCTTCGCTGTGCCCGGCGCCATCTCCGGCCGCGTTCAGCTTCTGAACGTCACCGAGATTGCAGACGATATGTTCCGCGGCTGCTCCGCGATCACCGAGATCGTGCTTCCCGCCACCCTGCTTTCGATCGGTGACGGCGCATTCGCCGATACCGAAAATCTAGCAACTCTCAATTTCCCCGCCTCTCTTGCCAAGGTTGGAGAGGGCGCACTGGACGGTAACAAGTGGTTTGCCGATCAGGCAGACGGGTTGGTTTATACCAGCCACGTGCTCTATTGCTTCAAGGGTGAGGTCGGTGAAGGCGTCAGCGGTGAGGTAACGGTAAAGGACGGCACGCTCGGCATTGCAGCCGGTGCATTTGCCGGCAAGCAGATCACCTCTGTCGTGCTCCCTGCCTCCGTCACCAACATCGGTGAAAACGCATTTGCAAACTGCCCCATCGAGGATCTGACCGTTCCGTTCATCGGCTCGGGTGATCCCGCAACTCCCTATATCGGTTACCTCTTCGGTGCTCCCAGCGCAGCACAGTCCGCTTCTTACATTCCCGCAACCTTGACCAAGGTCACGGTTCTCGATGGTTGCACCGCCCTCGGTGACGGCGCATTCGCCGGCTGCCGCGGTGTTTCGGAGATCGTATTGCCCTCCAGCATCGTGTCCGCCGCCGTGGATTGCCTGAAGGATACCGCTTGGGTGAAGAACCATCCCGCCGGTGTGATCTACGCAGGTCGCGTGGCTTACGGCTATTCCGCACCCAAAATGAGCTATGCTGAAATGATGGATAAGATCGCCGCAGGCGAGGACATCGAGAATACGTATGACGTCATTCTCCGTGCCGATACGGTCAGAATCAATGAAAACGCTTTCTCGGATTCCGGCATCCGCAGTATCCGCATCCCCGATACCGTGAAGTCGATCGGCAACCGCGCGTTCTATTCCTGCGTAGCCCTGAAATCCGTTCGTATGTCCTCGTATCTTGAGGAGATCGGCACCTACGCCTTCTACTCCTGCAGCACTCTGCAAGAGATCTACATCCCCGGTACGGTGAAGGTTATTTCGGATAACGCCTTCAACAGCTGCCGCGGTATGGGAACGCTGATCCTCGGCAACGGCATTGAGCGTGTTGGCGAAAAGGCCTTCAACTCCTGCGAATCGCTGAATACCATTCGTTGCGACTTCGCTGCTGCTCAGTGGCGTGCGCTCAGCGCGGCTTCTCATGAGTCCAACCTGGAAACCCTCTTCTCCAAGCGTCCCAAGTACGCAGTAGAACCCTCGGAATACTACGTAAACCCGCCCTTTGAGGTAGAGGAAAACGCATAACCAAAAGCCCCGCGCCACGGCGCGGGGC
>JAZQWX010000212.1:0-2243 GCA_045632565.1 Eubacteriales bacterium
TCGAGAGCGAGCAGTCCATCGTGTTCGACGAAGCCGAGAACCGTATGCATACTATAAAAGCCGTGATGGCCGCCACGTTATAAGGGCTGTCAAATTCGGGCATAAACAAAAGGGGCACGATCCGTGCCCCTTTTTAGCGTCATTTTTGCCCTCGCAGTATGCTATACAGCTTCGGGTAAAAGTGGCGCTTTCTGCTCCGAATTTGAAGAGCCCTTGTTCTTTTGTGTTTTTTCGCTTTATTCGCGATGCCATTCCTGAGTACAATAAGTTGATGTCAGGAACATGGCGTTTTGTGTGGGATCGGTCAAGGAGCTCAGTGCTGTTTCGGCGGCGAACCAACCATGCGGATCTTCAAAGATGACGGTTGCAAGGCTTGTGCATTCGCCAAACGCATAGTGACCGATGCTCGTTACGTGATCATGGATCGTGACACTTTCAATGCTTGTACCGCAGAACGCATAATCACGGATCTCGGTTATCCCTTGGGGAATGATGAGATTTGTCACCTTGATGTTGCCAACATAGAGATCTGCCCCACTATGGAGAGGGGAGGCAGAGGCATCACGAAAGGAAAAAGCAAACCATTGGTCAAGGCCGGTAATATAAACGGATTTCAAGCCTTCGCAGCCGCTGAAAGCAGCGCTGTCGATAGAGTAGACATCTTTTGGGAACGTGAAGCTTGCAAGATTCTTGCAATTCGTAAAAGAACCCGAGCCGATGACGGCCAATTGACTGTTCTCGGAAAAGGTCACGCTTGTCAAATTTGTACAATTCGAAAAGGTCTGCTCCAAAATAGAATATACGCCGTCGGGAATATGAATGCTTGCAAGATTTTGGCAACCGTTGAACGCATAGCTACCGATATTCGTTACGCCGTCGGGAATTTGTATATCGGTCAAATTTTTACATTTCTCAAAAGCAAAATCGCCGATGGACTTCAAAGGGCCATTTTGGCTAAGGGTGATACTTGTCAGGGCCGTGCAGGATCCGAATGCCGAAGTGGAGATGCTTTGCAGCTGGCTGCTTTCACCGAAGGTTACGGTTTTAAGATTTTTCGAGCCGAAGAAGGCGGCTTCCTCAATTAGCCATACAGCGTCAGGGATACGGACACTCGTCAATATCTCGCAATTTTTGAATGCTCCGTTGCCAATGCGTTTGACAGGCTCACCCAGATAGGTGGCGGGGATCACAACGTCGGCAACGCTTCCGTTGTACTTGGTTAGCTTATAGCCGCCGTCAACCTGTACAAAGGTGAAAAGGGAAACGTCGGTTTCGGGTGCTTTTCCTTGATAGCCGCATATGGTGCAAAGATACGTTGCATCCGGTGTGTGTGCGGCGGCATCCGCCTTCCTTGTGCAGCCTGTGCGCGTGCAGACGCGATAATGCTCGGTGTCATCGTGTGACCAGGCGGTGTCATAGCTGTGATCAAGCGCGGCCACGGGGCGCTCTTCTTTCTCCTCGCAGACAGAGCAGATGCGCTTTTCCTGTCCCATTTCCTCACAGGTGGCCTCCGTCACGCTCATCCATTCACCAAAGGTATGGGTACAGGGGGCTTCCTCTCCTTCGGGCTCGTCGCCTTGATGGAGCCCTTGATAGAGAAACCATGCGCCGATGGCTGCGGCTAAGATCAAAAAAGCAGCGACGGACACCGCGATCAGCTTGAAGTTATTTTTAGGGTTGCTTTTCACAGTTGTATCCTCCAAAAACAAAAAAGCAAGGTGATTTTATTATAGCACAGCAGAAGAATTTTGTAAAGATACATTCCGTAAAGCACCACGTTTACAAATATTTCATCTCTTTGCCTTGCTCCGTTATTATTTTCGGCGTACAATGAAAGCATCAAAAAAGGAGGAAAGGTCATGCGCGCTTGGCTTTACCGTTTTATGCAGGGGCGTTACGGCGGTGATTCGCTCGGTACTTGCCTTATCTGGATCAGCGTGGTGCTGATGATTTTGGGGTATATTCCGCGCCTGTGGATCATGACGCTTCTCGCCTACGCCGTGCTAGGCTACGCGATCTTCCGTTTCCTGTCGCGCAACATCGCGCGCCGCCGCGCGGAGGCGGCCGTATATTGGCGGTTGCGGGAAAAGCTCCGCAAGCGCCGCGCCCTTTCCAAAAAGATCCGTGCGGAGCGCAAAACGCACAAATACTTCAAGTGCCCTGCCTGCCGCGCCATGCTGCGCGTGCCGCGCGGAAAAGGCGAGATCACGGTCACCTGCCCGCGTTGCGGCAAAAAGACCGAT
>JAZQWX010000213.1:0-2533 GCA_045632565.1 Eubacteriales bacterium
CCCAGGGGAGCAGCGGTTCCCCCGACCGCATCAAGGATGCCCTCTTTGCCCGACAAAATACGGGTAGCCGTATCGGCGACGCGGAGGGAAAGGCCGCGCGCGGCCGCCTCGTCTGCCACGGCGCACAGGCGCGGAGAAAACTGCCTGATCTGCTCCTCAAGAAGCGAAACGGAGGCGTTTGCCGTGATGAGATCAACAGGAATGTTATGATACGCGGCAACATCAAGCGCCTGGCGACCGACAGAGCCTGTCGAGCCTAAAATGGCAACGGATGGGGGTAAAAGCGGGGCAGATCCTGTCATAGAAAAAACCTCAAAGCAAAAGTTGAATGGAAAGCAGGCTATCCATCGTACACACGATGAGCAAGAGGGGGGCGGTGGCTACCACGGAGTCAAAGCGATCCATCACGCCGCCGTGCCCCGGGAAGATCGTACCGTAATCCTTGACACCGCGCTCACGCTTGATCAGCGAGGCGATCAGGTCGCCGATCTGCGAAAGAACGGACACCAAAAGCCCAAGGGCGGCCAGCACCAGATAATTCGGGGTGCTTCCCGTAAAGCGCGAGGCGATAAGACCGAAGAGAACGAAGGAGAGGATGCAGAAGAGGATGCCGCCGATGCTTCCCTCAATGGTCTTTTTGGGGCTGATCTCGGGAATGAGCTTATGCCGTCCGAAGAAAACGCCCGTAAAATACGCAAAGGAATCGGTGATCCATGCGCCAAGGAAGCAAAGCAAGTAATAATACTGTCCGTTCGTGCCGAAGCGCAACAGGAGGATAGCAGTAAAAGCAAGGGTGATATAGAAGGTGGTGACGAAGGAGGCGGTAACGTCCGCAAAGGACAGGCTGCCGCGGCAAAACACAGCGGCGGCAAACAGATAGAACATATACAGCACAAACACCGCGGCAAAAATCAAGAGGTACATAGCCGTGTGATTGGGGTTGTCAATAAGGATGGAAAGATCCCGTTCTACCCCGCCGAGCAGGGCTGTGCCAAGCGGTAAGAGAGCCGCAAGGGCGCATGCGGGAATAGAGATATAGCGCTTTTTCCACGTGCCGAGGCATTTTTGCATTTCCACAACGCCTACCGTGCAGAAAAGGGCGGCCACAAAGGGAAAGGCGAGCGTTCCCGACGTCAAGAGAACGGGCACGAGAATGCAAAGAAGCACCAGGGCGGTTAGTATGCGAACTTTCATGTGGTTTCCTCCGGATCCAAGCCTCCGAACCGACGGTGGCGGCGGCAAAAATCAGTGAGCGCGCGACAAAGCTCCCCCTCGGACAAGTCAGGCCAAAGGGTTTTGGTGAAATAATATTCGGCATATGCCGACTGCCAAAGCAGGAAATTGGAAATGCGAATATCCCCGCCCGTGCGGATCACCAGATCCGGGTCGGGAGAATGGGCGGTATACAGGGCAGCAGACACGTCCTCTTCCGTGATATCCTCCTTGCCGGCGGCAATCAAGCGGCGGCAGGCCGACACGATCTCATCCCGCCCACCATAGTTGAGGGCCACGTTCAGGCAATAGGGATTTTCGGCGGTCATGCGCTCGATCTCCTCGGCCTTTTCGCGCAAGGCGGGCGCAAGCGGGGCTTTATCTCCCAAGAACACCACGCGAACGCGGCGTTCTCCGCCCGAGAGCGTTTCCTCAAGAAATTGATCGAGTAGGCGCATGATGGCCTCGACCTCTTCCTGCGGGCGTGACCAGTTTTCAGTAGAAAAGGCGTAGACGGTGACGGTCGAAATGCCAAAGCGGCGACAGGCATCCAGGATGCGGCGGAAATTCTCTGCCCCCTTGACGTGCCCTGCCGTGCGGGGCAGACCACGGCGCTTAGCCCAGCGGCCGTTGCCGTCCATGATAAAGGCGACGTGCCGCACACGCCCCGAAAAATCGGGCGTGCGCGGCTGCCGTTTATGGAACAATCCCATCAGATCTCCATGATCTCCTTATTCTTGGCTTCGGTGACCTTATCGAGCTCCTTGGTGTACTTATCGGTGAGATCCTGGCAAGCCTTTTCGCTGGCCTTGGCCTCATCCTCGGTCATCTCGCTCTTTTTCTTCATATCCTTGATCTTATCGTTGGCATCGCGGCGCAGGTTGCGGATGGCGACCTTGGCATCCTCGCCCATCTTGGCGATCTGCTTGGTCATTTCGCGGCGGCGCTCCTCGGTGGGCTGAGGGAAGATCAGACGGATGGTACGGCCATCGTTCTGGGGGGTGATACCGAGGTCGGAGGCAAGGATAGCCTTTTCGATATCCTTAATGGTACTCGCATCCCAGGGCTGGATGGTCAGCGTGCGCGCGTCGGTGATGCTCACGCCTGCTACACCGGAGATCGGAGTGGGGCTACCGTAATAATCCACCGTGATCTTGGTCAGGGCGTTGGGGTTAGCGCGGCCTGCGCGGATGGTGGAAAGGTTTTCCTCATAGTTGGCTATGGTCTTCTTCATTTTTTCTTCATAGGGCTTCAGTTCGAGTTTCATCATCGTTCTCCTTTATGTAGTAATCGTTAATCGGTGAGCAGCGTGCCGAGCTTT
>JAZQWX010000214.1:0-5737 GCA_045632565.1 Eubacteriales bacterium
AGTGAGAGATTCCAGCGAAGCGTCTTCCCGTACGGGTCACCAAAACAAAAAGGACATCCACAGGATGTCCTTTTTGTTTTGCGTGCGTGACCCGTACGGGAATCGAAAGGGCCTTGAAAACAGCACGGTGTGCTGTTTTCACGCCCGTGGGTCATAGCAGAAGATGCAACGATAACCGACTCGGCGTGCGACGGTAACGCGCGCGGCAGGGCGAGGGTATCCAGCTGCAGGCGTCTTCCCGTACGAGTCGCGCCCATAACCGACTCGGCGTGCGACGGTTACGCGCGCGGGCATACCTGTCAAAACAAGCACCCCTGCAGGGGTGCTTGTTTCTTTTTTCTTATTTCTTCTTCACAGGAATCTTTGAAATTGCCTTGAAGATGCCAAAGGCCGCAAAGAACATTCCCTCGACGATCGCCGCCAGCATGGCAAGGCGTCCCCACACGTTTGGCGCGATCTTGATGAGGACATCCATGAGTGAGCCGCCGCCGTCCGAGGTGCCCGTGGCCAGGTACAGGTAGTTTGCGCCCTCGATGTTGAAGTTGCAGAGCAGGGCAAAGCCCGCCAGCACCAGCATAAAGCCCGAGGCCAACGCAATGCCGCGCATGCGCGGGCGGAAGCCGTGCACAAAGGTCATGTAAAAGACCGCGATGATCGGCAGTATGTGCTCCCCCCAGAACTGATAATAGCGGAAGTAAGCCGGGCCGGTCGAATGGATGACTGAGGGGGTAAGTAACGGGAAAAGGCCGATCGTGAGGCATACGTAGAAGCAGATCTCGTACAGCAGCCTGCTTTTTTTGGTGATCATAAAGATGGCGGCAATACAAGTCCACTCGCACACCTGCAGGGGCAGCTTGTCAAGCAGGGTGGTTTCAGCGGGATCGCTGCTGCCGACGTACAGCAGTCGCCAGAAATAGGACATCTCGAAAAGCAGCATCACGAAGGCGAAGATAAAGCGGAAATTTTCCTCGTGCTTCCAATTTTGCAGCGCCTCGCGGTAGCGGTAGAGCAAAAAGATGGACAAAGCAAGCAACAAAAGCGGCGCAAAATGGGCAATCGACCAATATTCGAAATTGCCTTTCTCGCCGTAGCCGAAAAAGCCTTCTCTAAAAAATTGCACCCAGACCTCTTCCATGATATTTTTCCTTCCCTGACATGATTATTTGGTAAGAACGGGCATCTCCTCGGCGGCCGCATCCTTTTCGGGCACTTCGGAAAGCTCGCTTTTCAGCTCGTTTTTGGGGATCAGATAGCGGCGGATGGCAAACAGTCCCGCAATACAGGCAACTGCCACGATGTTGCTGATGGAATTGTCATGATTGACGATGACCTGACGCGAGATGGCCACGATCAGCACCTCCAGCGTGTTGGCAGGGGTCAGGTTGATCAGCATGCGGACAAACTCCAGCCCCACCACGATGGTCAGAATATTCTGCAAATACAGGTTGACCGAGCCAACGTAATCGGTCGAGGTGACCATCTTGTATACCTCTAACCCGATCAGCCATACCATCACCAGCACCGTAATGGCGGCGATAACGAATTCAAGAACGTGCACGGTCTTGTTGATAAAACTCTCTGCTTTTTTGTGCATGGGTGTCACTCCTTTATTGTCAAGTGTCCTCTTTTTCCGTGGTAAGCGGACAAAGAAGTGTCGGTTCAAACTTGTCATAAATTTTCAGCATCAGATAATCCACGTTCACGCGCTCGCGGACAAAGTGCAAAAGTCCCCCCGCGCGCGGATAGGAAACGGGAATGGAGGAAAACAGGGCGGAAAGCACCTCTTTCCCCGGCAGCTCCCGCATGGATAGACGCACCTCTGCCTCGTCAAAGAAGATCTTGACGCGCCGCGTGTGCGAAAGCTCGGGGAACACCACGTCCAGCTTCAGAAGACGGTGTCCATCCTCATCGGTGGCAAAGGCGGCGGCGGAGGCAACGCGGTATTGCTCCCCCCGCACACAGATCTCATTCTGCGCGTAGCCGTAAAAGGCGGCTTCTATGCGGTATACCTCGCCCGCCCCCTCGTCAAAGCAAACGAAAAACCGTTCGCCATCGGCTTGAAAGGAGATCGCCCCGATGCCGGCGGTGTGGTTGTTTTGCATCAGTCGGGTAAAGACGGGCAAAAGCCCCGTATTGTTGGCGGGAAACGCAAAGCGTTTGCCTGAAAGACGCGAGCACAAGCGGGGCAAAGGGTGCACGGGTCGGCCGAGAAGACGGCGGAACAGGCGCACGGGCCACCCCGGCTCGGGAAGCGGCTCTACCCACGCGCGGGAACGGAAGAAATCTTTTTCCGCCGCGCGGAGCGCGCGCAGATCGCGCGGGTTTTTGGGGAGTGCCTTGGCGCGCGCAAAGCCCGCGCCGAGATATTTTTCAATGATAAGGAGCATCGCGCTTTGCTGAAAGAATTCGTTGTTGCCGGCATTCGTGACCACGGCAATGCGGTTTTTCGTATTTATCCAAAGATCCTGCCCCAGCATACCGTTAAAGAGGTACGCGCTTTTATCCCGCGCACTCCACGCCTGATAGGCGTAATTGTAGCCGCCCGCCTCGCGTGGGGTGATCTTTTGCGCGGCAAAGGCCTCGGCAAGCCATGCGCGGCTGATGATCCGTTTGCCTTCAAATACACCGCCAGACAGGCAGAGATAGGCGATCTTGCATAGGTCCTCTTGCGCGATATACAGCCCCCATCCGCCCTTTTCGATGCCGCGGGGGCACTTTTCAAAGTAGTAATTTTCAATGTGCAGGGGCCGGAACAGGCGTGCGTCCAAAAACGCCGAAAGCCCCTCGCCGCTGACCTCGCGCACGATGGCCGAGAGGATATAGGTGTTCATGCTGTTGTAGGAAAATTCACTGCCCGGCTCAAAGCGCATCTCCGAGGAAAAGAAGGAGCGCACCCAATCCTCGCTGGTTACCGCTCCCGTTTCCGCAAAGGAAGCACCGGAGGACATGGTAAGCAGGTGGCGGACCGTGATGGCCTTTGCCTTACCCGACAGGCGAGAGGGAAGGGCCTCGGCAGGGAAAAATCGGTAGGCAGGCGTATCGAGGTCGATCAGCCCCTTGTCATGCAGCATACCGATGGCAAGCCCCACGATGGATTTGCACAGCGAATGCGTCTGGTGCGGCAGCGCACGGTCATAGCCGGGGGCGCTTGCCTCGCAGATCACCGCGCCGTCTGCCAGCACGGTCAGGGAATGCATGCTCGTGCGGTTGCTGTGCTCCAGCTCCGACAGCATGGCCGAAAGATGGGAGCTTTTGATACCGTGGGACTCGGGCGCTTCACGCGGAAAATAATTCGCGGCAGGCGCGGGGCAGAAGGGCTTGGAGGGGTAATAGGGCACGCGGGCAACGTCGTTTTTGCCGCGCACGAAAAAATCGTGGATGATATCCAGCGTTTTTTTCTGCTTGAAAAGCTCCATAGCCTCCTCCTTTCTATCAGTAGGAACTGATGGGCAGATCCTCGTTATCCTCGCCGCGCTCGTAGGATTTTACGGTTACGAAATATTGGTTGTCCTCGGAAATCTCGACGCACACGCGGTCGCCCACCTCACGGCCGAGCAGGGCGCGGCCAAGGGGAGATTCCTGACTGATAAAGCCGTGCAGGGCGTCCTGGCGCAGGCTGGTCACCAGCTGAATGCGCTTGACCGTGCCCGTGCGCTCGTTGAGAAATTCCACCACGTCAAACAGGCCGATGCCCTTGCGCTTTGCGTCAGCCTTGACCACGCGCGAGGAGAGAAGCAAGCGCTCCAGATACCGTATACGGCCCTCGTTGCGGTTGCGCTCACGCTTGGCGCAGCGATATTCGTCGTTTTCACTCAGATCCCCATACTCACGCGTGCGCTTGATCTCCTCGTGCAGCTGGGGACGGAGAACATTTTTTCTGTGGGACAGCTCCTCGTTGATCTTTCTGACGTCAACCTCTGTAATTTCCTGTGCCATGGTGTGCTCCTTGTACGTTCTTCTTCGAACAGTATACCACAAACGGAGAAAAAATGCAAGGTTTTCGACCCCTTGACGGACGAAAAAAAGAATAGTATAATAAAAGAAAAAAGCGAAAAAGGACCGATATGAACGAAGAAGAACTGCTCGCCGGGCATTTTGCCGACCTGGCCGCGGCCTGCTATGAAAAGGGAAGATATACCTATACCGATTTTCTCGGACTTTTGGAATACAACGCGTTTTTGTCCGCTTCGCGGGATTTTTCCTATGTGCCCTATACCGTCTTCGGCGGCGCCGAGGGATGCGAGCGCGTGATGGTGCGCTTCGGGGATGAGGAAAGCCTTGGTTATGCGGCGGATTTTCCCATCGCTTGCCTTAAAATTGCGCCGCTCTCGCCCAAATTTGCCGAGCCGATCTCCCACCGTGATTGCCTTGGGGCGCTGATGAACCTCGGGGTGAAGCGCGAATGCCTTGGCGATATCGTCAAAACCGAGGGCGGCATGCTCCTGTTCTGTCAGGAAAAGATCGCGCCATACCTGTGCGAAAGCCTCACCCGCGTGCGCCACACGGACGTGCGCCTCTCTCCTTGCCCGCCGCCCTCTGCCGTGTATACCGAAACCGAAGAGGTGCGCGTGTCGGTCGCCTCGCTCCGCGCGGACGGGGTGATCGCCCACGTCTTTTCGCTTTCCCGTTCGGACGCCGCCGATCTGTTTGCCGCGCGCCGCGTCTTTATAAACGGCCGCCTGTATGAGTCGGGAAGCCGCGACTTGCATGCAGGGGATCTTGTGACCGCGCGCGGCCTTGGTCGCTTCCGCTTCGGCGGCGAGGTCGGCACGTCAAAGAAGGGGAAAACCATCGTTTGTATTGAGAAATTTGTGTAAGGAACATGTAAAAAAACGCTATGAAAAACGAACCGGTTAGGCACCATCATATTCCTCAGTTTATTTTGCGAAATTTTTGCTACGACGAAAAGGAACACCTCCTTTTCTTTGACAAAGCATCCAACAGGGTTCTGAAAAAAAGCACAAAAGAGCTCTTTATGGAACGAAATTTGTATCGCGACGATAACCAAGACGACCGAATGAGAATTGAAAAGGATCTGGGACGATTTGAAAATGAAGTTTCCCGTATTTTGAAAGAGAAGATCCTCGGAAAAGAAACGATCACCTTAACAGTGGCAGAGGAAGAAAAAATCAAGCTATTCTTTGCTATTTTAGGATTCCGTTCAAAACATACGGCGTATTTTTTCAAAGAAGGCTTGTCGGAGGAATCCAAACGGTATTATTCTCAATTCCAAAACGATGCAGATATGCATGCATTATGGAAACGCAATTTATCCTATTTGGTGAATTGCCGTTCGCTTTCAGAGGTATTGGAACATGAGCAGGTCGATTCGCCATTTAAAACATTTATGATGCGTGACACTTTCGGATGTTTTGGCATGCACCTTTCCTTTATAAGATGTAGCAAAGAAGATGAAGGTTTTGTTGTTGGGGATACATGCCCTGTTGTTGAAGCTTGTATCGAGCCCCATGGTGTGCGAATAGTGATGTATGCTGTGCATCCTGTTTCTCCTGATACAGTTGTTTTGGTAGTAGGGAACGGTGCGGATAGCATAGCAAGAGAGTTTGCCGTTTTTCGTCCGTGCATTCTTGCAATACCCTCCTATGATAAGCAGCAGGGCACTGTGCGGTATCGTGTACGGAAATTGCATGCAGAAGAAACCCGGTATGTAAACGATTTGATCCGAAAAAACGCCGAAACAGGATTTGCATTCAAAAAACGCGCAACATAAGAAAAA
>JAZQWX010000215.1:0-9270 GCA_045632565.1 Eubacteriales bacterium
ATTCACCTGTGCAAAGAAGCGCGCGGCAGGCTTTGCCGTAGCGCCCGCCTCGTCGTAGGTGTGCTCGGTCAGGCAGAAGGCGTCGTTTGCCAGGCTGTCCCCCGTGCCGGCCAGTGCGTCCCCATCGCCGAACGTGATATCCACTGCCGGGGGAGGGCATTCGCAGGGATTTTTGCCGCAATCGGGGCAAGGGGTGACTGCGCCGCCGCCCTCTCCGCCGCCGGGGGTTTCACCACCGCTGGGCGTTTCGCCGCCGCCGGGGGTTTCGCCCGGCGTGCTGCCGCCCGGACAGGCGCACAAAAGAAAGATCATGCAAAGAAGCATGAGAACGGAAAGAAATCGTTTCATAGGGTTCTCCTTTTGCTTTTTCGATTGATTCCATTATAGTAGAAAACCGCACAAAAGTAAAGATGCCGACGGTAAAATCGGCATCTTGCTAAAATTGCGGGGCTTTGTTTTTGTGGACTTTTTACAAATCAAAGGTATAACGTTTCTCCCGCGCGTACGGTATGCGGCTCGCCCAGGTTGTTCAGGAAGTACAGCTCAACGGCCGAGGGGTTGTAGATATACGAGCCGTCGGGCGCGATCTCGGCGCGGCGGGTAGCCTCCACGTAGCGGTAGATCTCCATGTTGGTGGCGTACCAGATCCCGTCCTGCCCTGCCATTTTGTCGGCAAAGCGTTCGATCACGTCCCAGTTGCCGTTATCGTCAAATTCATAGCTGTGCCCCCAGACGTAGAAGATCGACATCCGCGCGTTACCGGGACGGCGGATATTTTCTTCCCAGGAGAGGTAACGGTCAGCCAGCTCGAAAAGCGCCTTATCCTTGTGGTGGCAGGTCGGGTTCAGCAGTAGCCAGTTCTCGGGCAGACCGAAAGCGTGGGTGCTGACCACCGTGCGCGCGTACTTGGCATCCGCAGTGCGCAAAACGTTAATGACGGTATCGTTATACGTACCGAAGGGATAGGCAAAACCCTGTACGGGGCGGCCGAACATGCTCTCCAAATTGATGCGGTCAAGAAGGATCTCCTGCATCACGACGCTGGAGGGCTGCTGCTCTAACCAGGGGTGGGTATAGGCGTGCATGGCTACCTCGGTATCCTCGCCCGAAAAGACCTCCAGGCATTCTTCTTTCGTCATGCGGTGGCCTTGCGGATTCTCCATTAGGCCGCTGTTAAGGTTGAATGTGCCGCGCAGGCCGTGTGCACGCAGGATCTCGACCAAGCGGCGTTCCTGCTTCACGCCGTCGTCATAGCTGAATGTCAAGGCGCGATGGCGAAATTGCGGATAACGGAAGAAAAGCTGTTTTTCGTACATGATTTTTTTCTCTTTTGTTGGTTTTTTCTTCATTGTAGCACGAAAAAACGGAAAAAACAAGAAAAACGCAAAAAAAGAAAAGACCTCTCTTGCAAAAAAATGTGGGGCATGCTACAATAAAGGGGAAAAAACGGCTATGCCGCAAAAAGGAGTTTTCCATGAAAATTGATTTCAACCGTGTAATTGGCAAGATCAAGCCCATGCACGCCGTCAACAATCCCCCCTTTGCGGGCGGCGCGAATTTCGGGCATTTTCATTACCTTAAGGACGCGGGTATTCCGTTCGTCCGTCTGCACGATACGGGCGGTGCGTACGGCGGCCACGTGTTTGTGGATATCCCCAACCTGTTCCGCAACTTTGATGCGGATGAAAACGATCCCGCATCCTACGATTTTGCCTTTACCGACGCGCTGATGAAGGGCATCTGTGAAACCGGCTCGAAGCCCTATTTCCGCCTCGGCGTGACCATTGAGAACTATCACTATATCAAGGCCTACAACATCTATCCGCCTGCGGATTTCGATAAGTGGGCACGCATTTGCGAGCGCGTTATTGCCCATTACAACGAGGGCTGGGCAGACGGCTTCCATATGGGCATTGAGTATTGGGAGATCTGGAATGAGCCGGATAACATGCCCGATATCGAGGACAACCCGATGTGGAAAGCGCCTTTCTCGGAGTACATTCGCCTCTACGACGTATCCGCACGTTACCTAAAGAAGTGCTATCCGAACATCAAGATCGGCGGCTATGCCTCCTGCGGCTTCTACGCCATCTTCCCCGGCGAGTTCTCCAATATCGCCGCCTCCTCCCGCCGCACCGATTACTTTATCGAGTGCCTCGATGCTTTCCTGTCCCACCTGCAAAAGAACGGTCTGCCGCTTGACTTCTTCTCCTGGCACTCCTACTCCGCCGTGGATAAGAATGCCGCCTATGCGCAGTACATCCGCAAAAAGCTGGACGATTACGGCTTCCCGAACGCAGAAACGCATCTTAACGAGTGGAATCCCGCTACCAAATACCGCGGCACGCTGACCGACGCCGCCAACGTCGCGGAGAACTTCCTCGTTCTGCAGGATGAGCCCGTGGATATGCTGATGTATTACAGCGGTCAGACCACCGCCTCGACCTACAACGGCCTGTTTGAGTCGGGTACTGCCAGACCTTATAAGGTGTTTTATGTATTCAAAGCCTTCAACAAGCTGTATACGCTTGGCGAGGAGGTAGCCGTGGAGGGTGCGACCGACACCCTGCGCTGCATCGCCGCCAAGGGGGATGACGGCGTGGCCGTGATGCTGGTCAACCGCGGTGAGCCCACCGCCGTTGCGCTGGATCTTTCGGGCGCGAATGCCGCTGCCTACACCGTTTCCCGCATCAACGAGAACGAGAGCCTTGAGGAGGAATACACCGTCACCGCCGCCGAGCTTTCTTCGCTTGCCATCGGTCACGATGAGGTCATTCTGGTCAAGGGTAAATAATCAAAAAAGCGTCCGACCGTCAGGTCGGGCGCTTTTTTTCAAGGCGTACGGTCAGCTCGATCTCGTTCTCGGTTTCGCGGCGGTGGGCGCGCACGGCAATGCCCGCCTCGCGCACCAATTTGACCGCGCGGTCGATCGAATTGTAAAAGATGCGGATGTCTTTGATGACGCCCGTGTGTCGCGGACGCGCCTTTTTCGGGGTCAAAAGCCCCTCCACGAGCTTCTCGGCCGCCGCCACGGTCATGCCCCCCTCCGCCATGCGGGAAAGGGCAGCAAAGCGCGCCTCGGGAGGCAGGCGCAGGGCGGCACGGGCGTGCCGCTCGGATAGCCCGCCCGCGCGGATCACCTCGCGCTCCTCTGCGGTAAAACGCAACAGGCGCAGCTTGTTCGCCACGTAGGATTGGCTGACCGACAGCCGCGCGCCCACCTGTTCCTGCGTCAGGTGATAGCGGTCGCACAGCGCGGCAATGGCCGTGGCCTCCTCAAACATGTTCAGGTCGCGGCGTTGCAGGTTTTCTATGATCGAAAGCTCGGCACTCTCCCCCTCGTCCCCCTCGCGTACCAGGCAAGGGATCTGGCTCATGCCGCACAAGAGCGCGGCGCGCAGGCGACGCTCCCCCGCGATCAGCTCGTAGCCCCCGTTCGACAGACGTCGCACCACGGGCGGCTGCAAAATACCGTGGCGGCGGATGCTCTCGGAAAGCGAGAGCAACGCCTCGGTATCAAATTCGCGGCGCGGCTGGTTGGGGCTTGGGCGGATGGCACTCGCCTCGATCTCCACGATCCTGCCGCCCGCCTGCTCCGGCTCGGCGTAAAAGCGGAACCGTTCGGCCGTGTCGGTGTCCTTTAAGAGAAAGGCCATAAAAAACTCCTTTCGGGATGTACTGATCCTATCCTACTCGCGGACAGGTGCGAAAAAACGAAAAACAGGGCAACAAAACATGGCTTTTTCGGTCAATCCTTCTCTTTTTTTGCCGCGCGGGCACGAAAAATCCGAAAAATCCGCTCACCATGCCGAAATTTCTTTACATCAAGCACGGAATATGCTATGATAGAAGCATCAGAACGAAAGAAGAGGGCACTTTATGCTATCAAAGGTTTATACGGCAGGACTCTCGGGTATCGACGGCTTTTCCGTCACCGTGGAATGCAGCGGCTGGGATCGCATCGCCCGCTTTGAGGTGGTGGGGCTTCCCGACCTTGCCGTCAAGGAGGCAAAAGAGCGCGTGCGCGCCGCGTGTGAAAACAGCGGCCTCGGCTTTCCGCCGATGGATCTGACGGTCAACCTCGCACCCGCCGACCGCAAAAAGGAGGGCTCGTCCTTCGACCTTGCCATTTTGTGCTCCATTTTGCAGTGCGACGGCAAGATCCCGCGGAATATGTCGCTTGCGGATAAATGCTTTATCGGAGAGCTGTCCCTGTCGGGCGAGGTGCGCCCCGTGCGGGGCGTTTTGTGCCTCGCGCTTGCCGCCCGGGCGGCAGGGCAGACCGAGATCTTCGTGCCTGCCGAGAACGCGCGGGAGGCGGCCGTGGTCAGCGGGGTGACCGTCTACGGCGTGCATACGTTGCGGGAGCTGATCCTGCACCTGAACGGACGGGAGAGCATGTCCCCCGTGACCTACGATCCCGCCGAATTCCACGCCCGCGCCTCGCAGTTTTCTTTGGACTTTTCCGAGGTGCGCGGACAGGCGCGCGCCAAGCGCGCCCTGGAGATCGCGGCCGCGGGCGGCCATAACGTGCTGCTGATCGGCCCGCCCGGCTCGGGCAAATCCATGCTGGCCAAGCGGCTGCCCTCCATTCTGCCCGATTTGCAGTTTGAGGAGGCGGTGGAAACCACCAAGATCCATTCGATCGCAGGGCTTCTTTCGGATAACCTCGTCACCGAGCGCCCCTTCCGCTCGCCGCACCACAGCGTCAGCGTGCCCGGCCTTGTCGGCGGCGGTACAAATCCCCGCCCGGGTGAAATTTCACTGGCGCATAACGGCGTGCTCTTCCTTGACGAGCTGCCCGAATTCGGCAAATCCCTGACCGAGGCCCTGCGCCAGCCGCTGGAGGACGGCGCGGTATCGGTCCCCCGCGCGGCCGCGCGAGTGCGGTATCCCTCCCAATTCATGCTCGTCTGCGCCATGAATCCCTGCCGCTGCGGCTATTACGGCGACCCGAACAAGACCTGCACCTGCCGCGAGGGGGACGTGCAGAAATACCTCTCCCGCGTCAGCGGCCCGCTGCTCGACCGTATCGATATCCAGGTCGAGCTGCCCGCCGTTTCCTTTACCGAGATGAGTGGAGGTGGCGACGGAGGAGAGAGCTCGGCCGCCGTCCGTGAGCGCGTGGTGGCAGCCCGCGCCTTTGCCGCCCGCCGCGCAAAGGAAAGCGGAGAAGAGCATCTGTTCAGCAACGCTGCCATGACGTCTGCCCAGATCCGCCGCTTCTGCGAGGTGGACGAGGCGGGTAAGACCTTGCTGGCGGCCGCCTTTGACAATCTCGGTCTTTCGGGACGCGGCTACGATCGTATTTTGCGCGTGGCGCGCACGGTCGCCGATCTTTCCGGTGCGGAAAAGATCGGTGCGGTGCATATCGCGGAGGCCATTCAGCTCCGTTCGCTTGACCGCAAGTATTGGAAGCGTTAAGGGGCGCGGCAGGTCGAATTTTGTCGCGTTTTTTACGAAGAAAAAGCAGCAAACCTGCGAAAAAAAGAGGCAAAAAGATTCCCTGTTTTTTCCAATTTGTGCAAGTTGCACGAAAGGCCACTTGACAGGGAGTTTTCCACACCCCGCCTGTTGAAAGTGTTAAAAACCCGCCCAAAATGCAAAATTCAAGGGAAAATATAGGGAAAAACGGGGTCGATTTTCAACATTTTCAACATCTACGCCTGTTGAAAACTAAAAAGCGTTTTTTTGATTTTCTACGTTTTGCCATGTTGACAAGACCGTTTCGGGGTGAAGTGAGGTTATCTTTTACGAAATTATCCTTTGATCACCGTGATGTGTCCGTTTTGCAGAAAAAAGCCGCCGAAAGCGGCTTTTTTCGTTGCCGCACGGGGAGATCCTTTCTCTCCCTCGGCAAGGGGAAAGCCAAGACGGCAAAGGGCCAGAAGGGGCAGGGGCTTGCCGCTTTTTTGGGAAAAGACCTCCGCCTCGGTATGGGCGTGTAAAACCTGCCTGCCGCGAAAAAGGCGCACCTGCCGCACGACCGACAGGCAACGATCGTTTTCCTCGCTCACTTGGCAGAGCACCGATAGCGAAAGACAGGCGTGGCGAAACCGCTTGTGCGGATCGTTGCTTTCGGTATAGGCACGCGTGGCGCGGGGGAAGAGGTCCTTTTGCAAATAGCTTTGCAGGCGTGCGGCAAGGTCTATGTAAAACGCGCGGATGCGGGCGTTTCCTTTTGCTCCGCGCGGATCGGTTGCCTTTTGCCTTGGGAAGGGGAAGAGGATCTTGTATTCTAACACCGCCACCCCCTCTGCCGTCAGAATACGGTGGGCGCAAAGTCCCTCTTCCGTGACCGAAAAGCCGTCGGGCAGGGAAGCCTCCGATTGCCCATTTTTGGCAGAAGAAGCCACCCGTGTGTTGCGATGGCGCTTCTTTTTTTGTGTTTTCATGGCTTTTTTCCTCCTTTTTGTACTATCCTATGCGCCGCGCCCCCGCGAATATACAAATAGCCCCCACGGAAACCGTGGGGGCGCGACCCCGTGCGGCAGGTCGCCCTCGGGGAGAAAGTCCGAGGGGGTCGCGGGGACGCGCAGCGTACCGCATCCTGTCCTTCTTCCAGAATTGCGCGTGGGCGGCGCGGGTGATGAGCGCGCCGTCCGTTCCCCATGACAGAATATGCGCGTGGGGAAAAAGGTGTGTTTGGGAGAAATTTCCCTGCATAAGCCACCTCTTTCGTGACCGATACTGCCCTTGAAGGTTTTATCCGGGGGGAGTCATGTATCGGAACAAAGTGGAAATTTGCGGTGTGAACACCGCCGAGCTTCGTGTGTTGACGGACGAAGAAAAACGAGAGCTGCTTTTGCGCGCGCACGGGGGTGACCGTGTGGCGCGTGCAGAGCTGATCTGCGGCAATCTGCGGCTTGTGCTTTCGATCGTGGGACGGTTTTCCTCGCGCCGTGAAAATCTGGACGATCTGTTTCAGGTGGGGTGCATCGGCCTGATGAAGGCCATTGATAATTTTAACGTGGAGCTGGAGGTCAAGTTCAGCACCTATGCCGTGCCCATGATTATCGGGGAGGTGCGGCGGTATCTGCGGGATAACAATTCCATTCGGGTCAGCCGTTCTATGCGGGATCTGGCCTACCGCGCCCTGCAGGCGCGGGACGAGCTTTCCCGCCGCGAAATGCGGGAGGCAACGGTGGAGGAGATCGCCGCGGCACTCGGGGAAGAGAAGCGGGCGGTATCGGCGGCAATGGAGGCGATCGTAGAGCCCGTTTCGCTGTATGAGTCGGTCTATAACGACGGAGAGGACTCGGTATTCGTGATCGATCAGCTCTGCGACCGCGAGAGTGGGGATGACAACTGGATCGAGGATATTTCCTTGCGCGAGGCAATGAAGCGGCTCGGCGAGCGGGAGCGCAGCATCATTGAAATGCGCTTTTTCCGCGGCCGCACGCAAATGGAGATCGCCACCGAGATCGGCATCAGTCAGGCGCAGGTATCCCGCCTTGAAAAGGGCGCGCTGGAGCGTATGCGACGTGCGATGAGCTGAAAAAAAGCCCACTACTGTGGGCTTTTTTTCATAAATACTTGCTTTTTTGAGGGGGAGCGTGCTATAATGATGCAAATGTGGATTTGATTCTTTGATTCATCTCTTCGATGAGTTCCTATCCACAGAAGACTCTTTTGAGAGAAAATTGATGAAAGGTTGATAATCTTTTATGGAAAAATTGACAAGAAAATTCGGTCTTTTCACCGCCATTTGCATGGTTGTCGGTACGGTTATCGGCTCGGGTGTGTTCTTCAAGGCCCAGAACGTGCTGAACGCCACCGGCGGTAACATGCCCCTTGGCATTGCCGCGTGGGTAATTACCGGCTTGATCATGATCATCTGCTCGCTGCAGTTTGCCACCATGGCTACCAAGTACGAGCGTGTCAGCGGCGTGGTGGACTATGCGGAAGCAACCTGCGGCAAGGGCTACGGCTATTATCTCGCTTGGTTTATGGTGAACATTTACTATCCCGCTATGACCTCGGTGCTCGCTTGGGTATCCGCCCGTTATTTCGGCGTGATGTTCGGTTGGGATATCACCGGCGGCCGCGTCATGGTGCTGGCAGGCTTCTTCCTCATTTTGTCGTACACCATCAACGCCCTCTCTCCCAAGCTGGCCGGTAAATTCCAGGTCAGCGCTACCGTGATCAAGCTGATCCCCATCGTTCTGATGGCAGTTGTCGGCTCGATCGTCGGTCTTGTGAACGGCACGCTGACCGAGAACTTCACCACCGTAGTCGGTGAGGCTGTCGGCGGCTCGGCCGGCTCCGGCCTGTTCGCTGCCGTTGTTGCCACCGTCTTTGCGTATGAGGGCTGGATCGTGGCTACCTCGATCAACGCCGAGCTGAAGAACCCGAAGAAAACGCTTCCCCTTGCGCTGATCATCGGCTCGCTGGTCGTGGTGGCGGCGTACGTGCTGTATTACATCGGCGTGGCAGGCGGCGCTTCCAACAAGGTGCTGATGGAAGAGGGTGCGACCACCGCGTTCCGCAATATCTTCGGTGGTATCGGCGGTACGTTCCTGAATATCTGTATCGTGATCTCCTGCCTTGGCACGCTGAACGGCCTGATGGTCGGCTGCTGCCGCGGCATGTATGCGATCGCCGATCGCGGTGAGGGCCCCCGCCCCGCGATGTTCGCACAGGTCGACAAGACCACCAACGCCACCACCAACTCCTCGGTGTGGGGGCTTTTCGTGTGTGCCGCATGGCTGCTCTATTTCTACGGTGCTAACCTGACGGAGGGCTGGTTCGGTCTCTTTAACTTTGACTCCTCCGAGCTGCCCATCGTTACCATTTACGCCATGTATATTCCCATGTTTATTGTGTGGATGATCAAGGAAAAGGATCTCTCCCCCATGAAGAGATTTGTGCTTCCCACCGTTTCCATCGTGGCTTGCGCGTTCATGGTGTTTGCCGCCGTATACGCACACGGCATCACGCCCTTCCTTGCTGCACAGGAAGCAGGCAAGTTCTCCTTCCCCGTGCTCTTCTATCTGATCGTCTTTGCGGTGATCATGCTGCTTGGCTTCTTCTGCTCCTCGGCATTCCGCAGAAGACTTGGCAAGAGTGAAAAGGAAGATCAGGAATAATTTCAAAAAAAGCCCAAGTCGGAGGCCAAGCGGTCTTAGGAAGACAATTAGGAAAACCAACTCCTTGGCTCACAGAACGACATGGCTACGATCCGACTTTGGCTTCTTCTGCTCCTCGGCATTCCGCAGAAGACTTGGCAAGAGTGAAAAGGAAGATCAGGAATAATTTCAAAAAAAGCCC
>JAZQWX010000216.1:0-3505 GCA_045632565.1 Eubacteriales bacterium
GTTTATAAAAAACATAAGGATATGAAATGATATTGGATATAGAAAAAATCAGAGCCGATGTGGATGAATTAAAAAGTTATTTCAAAGAGGCAGAACCATCGCTACCCTCGGTCCGATCAGCGATTCCCAGCGCCTTGAGGGCCTTGACACCGAGGATTCCAAGCGCTATATGCACCACTACAACATGCCCGGTTACTCGACCGGTGAAGCAAAGTCCCTGCGTAGCCCCGGCCGTCGTGAGATCGGTCACGGAGCACTTGCAGAGCGCTCTCTGCTTCCCGTGCTCCCCTCCGTTGAGGAGTTCCCCTACGCAATGCGTCTGGTTTCCGAGGTTCTGTCCTCCAACGGCTCTACCTCGCAGGCATCCGTTTGCGGCTCTACGCTCGCACTCATGGATGCAGGCGTGCCGATCTCGGCTCCCGTTGCCGGTATCTCCTGCGGTCTGATCACCGCCGAGGATGGCTCGTTCAGCACCATGATCGACATTCAGGGTCTTGAGGACTTCTACGGCGACATGGACTTCAAGGTTGCCGGTACGCACAAGGGTATCACCGCGATCCAGATGGACCTGAAGATCGACGGTCTGACCCCCGAGATCATCAAGGAAGCCTTTGAAACCACCCACAAGGGTCGTGACTATATCATCGACGAGTACATTCTGAAGGCGATCGAGGCTCCCCGTGCCGAGGTTTCTCCCTACGCGCCCAAGATGCTCTCCATGAAGATCCACGTGGATAAGATCCGCGAGGTTATCGGTTCGGGCGGTAAGGTCATCCAGAAGATCACCGCTGACACCGGCGCGAAGATCGACATCGAGGAAGACGGCTCTATCTTCATTTCCGATGTCAACCGCGACAGCGCTTACGCTGCACAGAAGATCATCGAGGGCATCGTATTCGAGCCCGAGGTCGGCGCTACCTACGAGGCTACCGTTACCCGCATCATTCCGATCGGTGCTTTCGTGGAATACGCTCCCGGCAAGGAGGGTCTTGTGCACATCTCCAAGCTGCAGCAGCAGCGCACCGAAAAGGTGGAGGACGTCGTGGCGGTCGGTGACCGTGTCCGCGTGAAGTTCCTCGGCATCGACGAAAAGGGGCGTTCGAACCTGTCCATGAAGGATGCCGCTCCTGCCGACGCAGAATAATTCAAACTAAGCATCATCGGATAGCGGTTGCGCTGTCCGATGATTTCTTATCAAGAGGAAAGGGGAGTATATGATCCGCATTGGCGAAATCATTCTGCCGCACGGCTTGATGCTTGCCCCCATGGCAGGCTACACCGACCGTGCTACCCGCGTGCTTTGCCACCGCATGGGCTCGGAATATGCCACCACCGAAATGGTGTCCGCCAAGGCAGTGTGCTACGGTGACCGCAAAACGCCGTCCCTTGCCCGCATCTTGTCGGACGAAGGCCCTTGTGCCGTGCAGATCTTCGGCTCGGACCCCTCCTTTATGGCAGAAGCCGCTCGCATCCTTTCGGATGGCGTGACAGGGGGGATTCGCCCTGCCGCGATCGACATCAATATGGGCTGCCCCGTGCATAAGGTCGCGGGGAACGGAGAGGGAAGTGCCCTCATGCGTGACCCGCAGCTCGTGGAGCGCATTGTGTCTGCCGTTCGTCTTGCCACCCCCCTGCCCGTGACCGTCAAAATTCGCGCAGGCTGGGACGAGGAGCACAAAAATGCCCCCGAGGTAGCCCGTGCTGCCGAGGCAGGCGGCGCCTCGTTGATCACCGTTCACGCCCGCACCAAGACGGCCATGTATAGCGGCAAAGCCGACCCGTGTGTCGTGAAAGAGGTAAAAAAGGCGGTTTCCGTGCCCGTTGTCGGCAACGGTGACGTTCGGGACGTGGCATCTGCCCGCGCGATGCTGGATACGGGCTGTGACGGCCTGATGATCGGTCGTGCCGCGATTGGTAATCCTTTTCTGTTCCGTGATATTTTCTTTGCCCTGGAGGGGAAAGAAGCCCCCGCCATCACCGCGCGTGAGCGTTATGAGGCCGCTTCGCTGGAGCTTTCGCTTCGTGTTGCCGAAAAGGGGGAGGAGAACGGCGTTCTTGAGTCCCGCAAGCTGCTTTCTGCTTATTTTAGCGGCTTCCCGGAGGCGGCCGCCTGCCGTGCTCGCATTCATGCCGCGACCAAAATGGGCGAGATGCAAGAGATCCTATCGCTTCTGCTTGCGCGAACGTAAAGGAATGCTTTTTGAGAAAATCGATAATTTCGCATGTAGGTCTTGACACGGCAAATGAAAGATAGTATAATATATTCGTATACATTTGCTAAATCATAAAGACGGAGGTTTTGCATGGCAGGGCTAATCGATTTGCACAACCATGCGCTCTTTGGGGTCGATGACGGAGCAGAGTCGCTTGAGGCTTGCATGCGTATGCTGGAGAAGGCGTATGCACAGGGCGTTCGTGCGATCTGTTTTACGCCGCATCATAACCCCTCTGTCTATTCTGCGGATGGGGCGGATATTTACGCCGCTTACGAAAAGGTCTGCGCCGTTTCGTCGCGTAAATTTCCGGATCTTGCGCTGTTGCTCGGAAATGAGATCTATGCATATCCGGGCAGCGTTTCGGATCTTGAAGAGGGGAAATGCCGTGCTCTTGGAAAAGGGAAGACGGTCCTTCTTGAGTTCTCGCCGCACGTGGGTTATCGGGAAATGCGCAACCGCTTCCTGGATTTTATTACAGCGGGCTATTCTCCCATTCTTGCCCATGCGGAACGCTATGCGTGCCTCTTGAAGCAGCCCGGGCGTGTGAAGGAGCTGGTGGACATGCGCGTGTTGATTCAGGTCAATGCCGAAACGGTCGTGCATCTGATCCCGCTGTATCTCCATCGCTTTGTACACAACTTGCTCGCGAAGCGGTTGGTGCACGTGGTTGCATCCGATATGCACCGGGAACAGGATGTCGGTGACCTCGCTCGCGCGCATCGCAAGATCGCAAGAAAATACGGCGAGGAATACGCCAAACAGCTTTTTTACAGCAATCCGAAGCGGATTTTGCTACAAAATCGAGAGAAGGAATGACGAAATGAACGAAATGTATCAAGTACAACAAGCCGAAGAGGAAACAGGCGTTTCGATCAACCTGCGTGAGATCGTGCAGGTCATCTGGTCCAAGATCCTGTGGATTCTGTTGGTTGTAGTGGTATGCGCGGGCGGTGCGTTTGTGTACACGAAGGTTACCGAAAAGCCCGTCTATCGCTCCAATGCCACGCTTTATTTTGTGTGTGACCATGCAAACCCCGCAACGGCTATTGCCGTGGCTACCTATCAGGCTGAGGACTTCGCCGAAATGGCAAAGACCCCCGAGGTCCTGCGTACGGTAAAGGAAAACCTGAACCTGGAGATGAGCCATCAGTCCATTGGCTCGAAGGTCACCGTTTCCTATAACAAGGAGAGCCGTATCGTCAACATCTCCGTGACCGATCAGTACCCCAACCGTGCACAAAGCATTCTGGATGAGCTGTGCCGCGTGACCAAGGAAATGTCGGTAGACC
>JAZQWX010000217.1:0-9320 GCA_045632565.1 Eubacteriales bacterium
GACATCAAAAAGCAGGCTCCCAATGTGGCCAGAATGAAGATTCTCGGCGCGAATGTGGTGGAGGTCACACACGGTCTCGCCACGCTGAAAGAGGCAGTTGATGCCGCTTTCGAAGCCTATGCAACCGAATACAAAGACAGCATCTACTGCATCGGTTCGGTGCTCGGCCCCCATCCCTTCCCCATGATGGTTCGCGATTTCCAGAGCGTTGTGGGTATTGAGGCACGCGAGCAGTTCACCTCGATGACCGGTGAATTGCCCGACGCCATCGTGGCTTGTGTGGGCGGCGGCTCCAATGCAGCCGGCTTCTTCTCGGGCTTCCTCAACGATCCCGTGGGTATCTACGGCGTTGAGCCTCTCGGCCGCGGTCCGAAGCTGGGTGACCACGCCGCCAGCCTGATGTACGGAAGCGAGGGCATCATGCACGGCTTCAACAGCATCATGCTCAAGGACGAAAACGGCGAGCCCGCCCCCGTTTACTCGGTGGCAAGCGGCCTCGACTACCCCTCCTCCGGCCCGGAGCACGCGTTCCTGCACGACCTCGGCCGCGTGACCTACGGCGTAGCGGACGACGAGGAAACCATCGACGCGTTCTTTGATCTGTCCCGCATGGAGGGCATCATCCCCGCCATCGAGAGCGCACACGCCGTTGCCTACGGCCTGAAGCTGGCCAAGGAAATGGGCCGTGGCTCGATCCTGATCAACCTCTCCGGCCGCGGTGACAAGGACATGGATTACGTCATCGAGAATTACGGTATTCGCTAACTATAAAAAGAAAAAGAGCCTTGCGGCTCTTTTTCTTTTTATTCGCCACCCACACGAACAACACGCATCGGCTTCCCTGTTTTTTCGGCATATCGAATGGCATACGCGCTCCCTCTTGAAATGCCGTCCCATATGACCAATACAAAATCCGAAAGATCAATCATCTGTTCATTGCGTTTCAAAGGAGCAGCGCGACCGTACAAAGAATACTCAGGTCTGATGATGAGTTTCGCAAACCCCTGTGCATCCGCGTACTTTTCAGCTAAGGTGTCAACGCCCTTTGCGCCACCCGTTATGATCATCTCCGCATCGTTTGGCACGTACGGCGTCAGGCAAAAATCGGTGATGCTTCTTGATCCGATAATACAAACCTTCATGTTTTCCCCTCCAATTTATATATTTATATAAGTATATACCTTAATATGAAGATTGTCAATAGGGTATATATAGATTAAAATATATATGAAAGAGAGGGGTATGCTATGGTACGATTAACCTTACAAGAATATTTGGATAAACACCGAGTTACACGGTATGCCCTATCCCAACAAACGGGAATTCGTTATCATATTATTGATAAATACTATAAAAACAAGATCGTGCGATATGACGGATACGTGCTTGATAAAATATGTTCTGTTCTCGGATGCCGTATTGAAGACATTCTCACGCACGAGTAAAAGAAAAAGAGCCTTGCGGCTCTTTTTCTTTTGCCTCCCTCCGGGAGGGAGGTGGCACGGCTTGCCGTGACGGAAGGAGCTTGCGGGTAGCAAGACGATCAGATAGATACACTCTGTTCCTGTTTTGTTTCGTATAACATGCCCCTCAAAAAAGCAGATACCGACAAGCAGAGATGCACAAAAAAGAATACTCTTCCCTTTCAGCATGCTCCCCAGCCCGACGGCTCCCCCCTTCTGCCCTTCGGGCATTCACCCCCCTCCCGGAGGGGGGCTTCTGTTACCGCGTTACTCATTTTCGCGCAATTTCTGCGTTTTCCATGAGGGAGGCGTTTACTATTGCATCTATATATTCACAGACGCCTCTAAAATTGTCATCGATCTGTCGGTTTGTGAATCTCACAACCTTCAAATCATATCCTTCCAGCACCTCCGTGCGAAATTCATCGGTTCGTTTGCCTTCTTCCGTGTAGTGTTGCGATCCGTCTATTTCTATAATCAGCTTTGCACGGTGGCAATAAAAATCTGCAATAAAATGATCAATGGCTTTTTGCCTTTGGAAACGAACTTTATATTTTGCTAAAAAATCATACCATAAATGATTTTCCTGCGGCGTAGCTTGTTTGCGTAAATTTCGGGCAAGAACAATATTTTTCTTGTTATATTTCAGTGACATATCGCCCCTCTTTTTACTCAAACAACCCCGTCGAAAGGTATCTCTCCCCCGTATCGGGGAGGACGACGGCAATACGCTTGCCGCGGTTCTCTTCCCGCGCGGCGAGCGTAGCGGCCGCATGGAGCGCCGCGCCGGACGAAATGCCGCACACAATGCCTTCCGTGCGCGCCAGGGCGCGCGCGGCGGTATAGGCCTCCTCGGTAGAAACCGTCACGATCTCGTCGATGATCGCGCGGTCAAGGTTGTCGGGCACGAAATTTGCGCCGATGCCCTGGAGTCCGTGCGCGCCCGCGCGACCGCAGGACAGAAGCGGTGAGTCGGCAGGCTCGACCGCCACCGCCAGAAGGGCGGGATTTTTTTCTTTCAGATAGGCAGCCGCGCCGGAAAGCGTACCACCCGTGCCAACGCCTGCCACGAGAATATCCACCCGTCCCTCGGCATCTTCCCAGATCTCGGGGCCCGTGGTGCGCGCGTGTGCGCGCGGGTTCTCGGGATTGTCAAACTGCCCCGCGATCCACGCACCCTCGATATTCCCGGCTAGCTCCTCGGCGCGCGCGATCGCGCCGCGCATACCCTCTGCGCCGGGGGTCAGGATCAGCTCTGCGCCGTAGGCGCGCATCAGCAGCTGCCGCTCGCGCGACATACTGTCCGGCATGGTAATGATCACGCGATACCCCCGCGCCGTGCCGATAGCGGCAAGTCCCACGCCCGTGTTGCCCGAGGTAGGCTCGATGATCGTGCCGCCGTGCGGCAGGCGACCGTCTGCCTCTGCCGCCAGGATCATGGCAAGCGCCACGCGATCCTTGGCCGATCCGCCGGGGTTAAAGCACTCCAGCTTTGCCAAGAGCTCCGCGCCAAGACCCTTTCCGTAGCGGGCGAGGGATAAAAGGGGCGTGCGCCCCACAAGCTCTTCTATTCCATGAAAAAGTGCCATATTTCTTCTCCTTTTATGAGATCACGCCGCCGCCCACGACCACGTCACCGTCGTACAGCACGACGGCCTGTCCGCGCGTAATGGCTCGCTGCGGCGCGTCAAATTCCACGCGCAATTCATCCTCACCCGTCTGCCAAACGGTCGCGGGCTGTGCCGCCTGCCGATACCGCACGCGTGCGCTCACGCGCAGGGGCGCGTCCAGCCGATCGGCCGCGATGAGATTGATCTTGCGTGCGATCAAGCTTTTTTGGTACAGATCGCTCTCCGCACCGAGTATCACCGTGTTGTCCGCAGGGTTGACCGCGCAGACGTAGGCAGGCGCGCCGAGCGCGATCCCGAGCCCCTTGCGCTGACCGACCGTATACCGAATGATGCCGCGATGGCGACCGAGGAGCTCGCCTGCAGGCGAGAGAAAATCCCCCTCGGGATAGCTTTTGCCGCGAAAACGCTCAATAAACTCGGCGTAATTTTCCCCTTTTACAAAGCAAATATCCTGACTTTCGGGGCGCGTGGCCGAAGAAAATCCTGCTTCCGCTGCCAAGGCGCGCACCGCGGGCTTGGTCAGCTCCCCAAGCGGGAAGGCAACGCGGGCAAGCTGCGCTTGCGTGAGGGTGTACAGCACGTAGCTTTGGTCCTTTTCCCCGTCGCACGCGCGCAAAAGCAGCGTGCGGCCGTCGGGCGCTTGCGCGGTACGCGCGTAGTGCCCTGTCGCCACGCGGGCAAAGCCGTGCGCGTCGGCATAGTCAAACAGGGCGGCAAATTTCAGATTACGGTTGCATTCGATGCAAGGATTGGGCGTGCGGCCGTTCTCATAGGCCTCCACAAACGGCAGGATCACCTGCTCGCGGAAGCGACCGGAGAAATCCGCCACGTCATGCGCTATACCAAGTCTGCGGCAGACCTCGCGTGCCTCGGCCACGTCCTCCTCGGTGCAGCAGGCGGCCGCCTCCCCCTCCGGATGGAGCTTCATGGTCACGCCGGCGGTCGCCTCGCCCGCGCGACAAAGGAGCAGGGCGCAAACGGCAGAGTCCACGCCACCACTCATGGCAACAAGCATTCTGTTTTCAGACATACGCTTCCCCCTTACGGACTGACGTTTTTGCGGTACTGTGCGGGCGCGGCATCATAGCGCGCGCGAAACATGCGGCTGAAATAAAAGCGATCGCAGAAGCCGAGCGAGTCGCTGATCTCGCAGATCGAGCGGCGCGAAAGGCGCAGCTGCTCCTCCGCCACCGACAACACGCGGTTGGTAATGTATTTGCCGATCGGAATACCCATTTCCGCGCGGAAGCATTTTTGCAAACGGCTGTCCGACACGAACAGGGCCTCCGCGATACAGGCGGCGGTGAGGTCGGCACGCAGATTTTTTTCAATATATTTCACAGCCTGCTTGATCAGCGGACTGTAGGTGCGGATCTCGCCGCCCGAGGTGCCCGATTGCGCGATGGCCTCGCACAGCGTGCTGTACAGCAGCTCCTTGAGGCGCAGGGCGCTCATGACGTCGCCGGCGCGCCAGCAGGCAATGGCGTCGTCGATCTCTTCTTTTCGGTTTGAGAGGACGATGGGTGCGGGGATATCCTCGGTGAGATCATGGCGGTTGTAGCAAAAAATATTGACGTGGCAGTAGAGCTTTTCCAGGCTGTCCTCGCAATTGTAGGAATATTCCAGCCCGGCGGGGATGACGTATATATTGCCCGGCAAAAGAGAGAGGGACTTTCCGCCATAGCGCAGCTCGCCCCGCCCGCTTTTCACGTAGTACACGCGGGTGAAGGCGGCGCGGCCGTTCGGGCATCGCCAATCGCGGTCAAGATGCGCGTAGGCGATTTCCGAAATATGCATATTCATTTTTTCGGTTTCTCGGGCAAATGGGGCATTCTTTTCGATAATCATGTCAAATTCTCCATAAAAAATCCCGATTTTTTCATAGCATTTTTCTTTCATTATATGCTATCATAGGAGCAAAGTCAAGAGAAAGGAAAGAATTTTTATGTCTTCCTACCAAACAAGGCCGACACCCGGCGACACCGCGTGGTTTTGCCACGATCGCTTTGGCATGTTCATCCATTTTGGGCTGTACGCCCTGCCCGCGCGGCACGAGTGGATCAAGACGCGCGAATGTATTTCCGAGGAAAAGTACGACGAATATTTCCGCCGCTTTGACCCCGATCTGCTGGACGCGCGGGAGTGGGCGCGGCAGGCGAAGGCGGCGGGGATGAAATACGCCATTCTGACCGCCAAGCACCACGAGGGCTTTTGTCTGTTTGATTCGGCCTACACCGATTACAAGGTCACAAACACGCCGTTTGGACGGGATATCGTGCGCGAATTCGTGGACGCTTTCCGCGCCGAGGGGCTTCGCGTGGGGCTTTACTATTCCCTGATCGATTGGCATCATCCGCAGTTCCCGATCGACCGTCTGCACCCGCGCCGCTTTGATGAAAACGCTGCGGAGCTTGACCGCGGGCGAGATATGCGGGTTTACTGCCAATACATGCGCGATCAAGTGACCGAGCTTTTGACAAATTACGGCAAAATCGACATTTTGTGGTTTGATTTTTCTTACACGATGCAAAATTACCGCTTCAACCCCGTGGACTACAAGCCCTGGATGCAGTCTAACGGCTGCAAGGGCAAGGAGGAATGGGAGGCCGAGGCGCTGATCGCCACGGCACGCGCGCTGCAGCCCGATATTATGATCGACAATCGCACGCAGCTGGAGCAGGACGTGTGGACGCCCGAGCAGTTCCAGCCGACCGAGTGGGTGAAGCACAAGGAAACGGGCGAGCTTGTCACCTGGGAGGCCTGCCAAACGATGTCGGGCTCTTGGGGCTATTATCGGGATGAAATGACCTGGAAATCGCCCGAAATTCTCCTCAATTTGTTGGTTGACACGGTTTCGCTTGGCGGCAACCTGCTGATGAACGTAGGACCGACCGCGCGCGGATATCTGGATCACCGCGCGGAGGGGGCGCTTTCCGTCTACGCAGAGTGGATGAGGTACAACGGCCGTTCCATTTACGGCTGCACGATGGCCGAGCCGGAATGGAAAGCTCCCGAGGGCACGCGCCTGACGCAGAGCGCGGATGGAAAACGGCTTTACATCCACCTCAAATCCTACCCCTTTTTGTCGCTGATGATGCAGGGACTTGCGGAACGGATCTCCTACGCGCAGTTCTTGCACGATGGCAGTGAGGTTCTCTACACTACCGGGCGCGCCGCCGACGGATGCGGAGATGGTAGCGGCTTTACCGAGGACGCGGATGCCGTCTTCTTCCGTCTGCCGCCTGTGAAGCCGAATTGCCTGTTGCCTGTGATAGAGGTTTTTCTGAAGGATTAAAGAGCATAGCAAAAAGACCGATGCAAAAGCATCGGTCTTTTTGTTCATATCCCATCTATCGGTCAAGCCGACAGACATCAATATCTTTTGACTCTCTTCTTAAAGATGAAGAAGTATGCAACCACACCGGCAGCTGCTACCACAACAACAACGAGCAGGATCCACAGCCAAACGAGAGAAGAAGGATTGACCGTATCCTGGGGAACGAGAACCATTCCGCAGGTGGAGCAATGCTTACCCTCCGTCAGACCGGGGTTGCCGTCTGTGGGCTCAACAGCAGGGTCGATTACAATGGTGTGACCCAGCGCGGGGATGACGGTCTGTGCCTGAACGTCCTGCTGACAAACCTTACAATAAATGCGGTCAGTCATGCCGGGTTCGGTACAGGTTGCAGCCTTACCGGGGATCATTTCGGTCGTATGACCGGGAGCGTCCTGAACTACCTCAGATTTCTCAACCTGCATGGTAGCGGCAGCATCCAGGAAATAGCCGTCGCAACGTTCACAGTAGAAGTGTGCTACGCACGCGCCCACCGTACAGTTGCCGGCAAAAGCCGCCTTCTTTTCAACAGCGTGGCCAAGAGCCTCGCCGTAGTAAATCACAACATCCTCGTTACAGGTATTACAATGATAAGACTTGGAAGCAGCCTCGGTACAAGTAGCGGCCTTCTCAATAGCCTCACCTGCTACGTCATGCACACCGGCATAACCAACAGTTGCGGTTGCGGAAACCTGGTCAAGACCGTTCAGTGCCAGAGCACCGTTCTTGGTCGCAAAGCCAAAGTCACCGTGGAAGCCTTCCTTAACCTTAAAGGAAACCTCTACCAATCTGCCGACCTTATTGGTCTTCTCACCGTCGAGGTAACGCCAAAGGATTTCTCCGGCAGTTGCACCCCACACGGCGGTCTTGCTTTCGTTGAGAGCAAACACGTCGTCAAAGCAGGTGTAAGACAGCTTGTCATCTACCGTGACAACCTCAAGAGCCTCGGGGTTGTAGAGCAGCGTGAACTCAGCGGAGGTAACACCAGGGTTGGCAACAACGAAAGCGGTTACGGTAAAGGTATCGCCGGGCTGAACCAAGAGCAGGTCTTCCTTCTCGCCGTTCACGGTAGCCGTGATCGAAACCTTGAAGGAAGGCGCTGCCTCTGCGGCAGAGACAGGAGCCACTGCCGCAAGGCAAATCATAAGAATAGCCAAAAGAGGGATCAGAATGCGTTTCAGTTGCATGTTTTTTCCCTTCCTCTGTTTCTTCTTCGCCATTAGACTACAGATGCTACCAGAGCCTTGTAGTCAAGCTTGCCAAGAATGTACTTCTGCATGAGAGCGAAGTCAAGAACGTTGATTTCGCCATCCTGGTTGATATCGCCGGCACCGGCAACAACTGCCTGGTAGCCCTCAACGAGGAGCAGAGAACGGAGAGCAACCAGGTCGTTCTGGCCGATCTTGCCATCCTTGTTGATGTCAGCGAGCTGATAGATCTTGCCATCGAGGTCAACAACGTCATTGTTGTGGATCTCTGCAGCATCGATATCAACGTTATCCTTACCAACAGCCTTGGTAGCAGAAATGCTGGTCAGGGCGAAGGTCTGGTCTTCATCGGAAGCGAAAGCGTTGCACTTAACACGGAAGTACAGAGTCATGTAGGTCTGGCTGCCGGTCAGAACAGCGTTCTGCAGGCCGCCTGCTGCTGCATCCTCGGTGGAGGATACGATGATAACCTCACCGTTTACAGCATTGACAGCGTTGGACTTGGTGAAGTCAACACCGTTCTTGCTATCAGCCTGACCGAAGGCGTTGTCAGCCTCGAAACCAAGGTAGGTGAAGAGGTCGGCATTGTACTTCAGGGTGCTGAGCAGGGAGGATACGCCATACTCATAAGCGTTGGTCTTAATGGTAACAGCGATGATAGAGCCGTCCAGGATCTTCTGACCCTTGAGCTTGTTCGCGATGGTGATCTTGAACTCTACGCCCTTCTTGGCGGGAGTGGTCTCGGTCCATTCTCTGCCGCAGAGCGAGCAAACGAAGTCCTCGGTGCCGGGAGCTGCAAAGGTGGGCTCAACCTTGGTGCCGGGTACTGCTACGGGTCTGCAATCGCCGTAACCGTTCTCAGCGTCAACGTTTGCGATCCAGATGTGGCCGCATACGTTACAGGTGTTAACATCGTGCTTGTAGTTCTGGCAGTCTGCCTCGTGAGTGTTCACGGAGTAGTTGCCAAGGTACTCATGGATCTTGTCGAAGGTGAACTCGACGTCGCAGTACTGACATACGTGGCAGGTATGACGACCGTTAACCACGCAGGTAGCCTTGTCGGCTTCAGCAGCCTGGCACTCAAGCCAGAACTGGCAACCATCCTGGCCCTTAATAACAGCGCCATTCAGGTTTACGTGCTTACCAGCCTCGTGAACGAGCTTCTTGTCGCCGCAAGCGTCAAAGGTAACGCTCATGCGATCGCCAACGGTAGGAACGATGTTAGCGCAGCACAGGAAGCTGTCAGCGCACTCCAGGTAATCGTCGCCTGCCTTGTTCAGCTTGATCAGGGACTCGTCGGTGTAGCGGTGGTTAGCATAACCGAAGTAGTAACCGTCATCGATGATAACGTGGTCACAGCCCTCACGGCCGCACTCCTGGATCTCGTAGCCGTCTACGAGGCAACCGTATGCAACAGCACCGGTGTAATCCATGATGTGACCAAGAGCCATGGTGTAGCCGTTTACAAAGCCGTTTGCGGTGCGGGTGCTGATGCTAGCAACCCAGTTGGACTTCAGAGCAACTGCTGCATTAAAGGCTGCGCCGGTGAGGCCAGCAATAGCAGCGTTGTCAAGAACGTAATCACAGTCAGCGTTTGCGCAGTTGTAGTGAGCATCCCAACCGATCAGCACGCAGTTTGCGGTCTGTGCGGGGGTCAGCTCGCCGATCTTATGGCCGATGGGCT
>JAZQWX010000218.1:0-2499 GCA_045632565.1 Eubacteriales bacterium
CGTGGTCTGTGCCGGCCGTATGGATGCCGAGGTCGGCGCGCGCGCCGTGGCCGAGGGAAAGATCGACGGCGTGGGTGTTGCCCGTCAGTTCCTTGCCGATCCTGCTTGGGTCACCAAGCTGATCGAGGATCGACTGGAGGATATCAAGCCCTGCATCTGCTGTCACGCGGGCTGCATTAACTTCTCCTCCTCCAAAGGACACGCCAACACGCAGGATCTGACCGATACCATGGGCCTTGCCCGCTGCGCCATCAACCCCGAGACCATGCAGTCGAAGAAATATTACGTCACCCCCGCCAAAAAGGCCAAGAAGATCGCCGTCATCGGCGGCGGTATCGGCGGCATGGAGGCGGCCATTCTGTGCGCCAAGCGCGGCCACAGCGTCACCCTGTATGAAAAGTCCGACCGCCTTGGCGGTGTGTTTGTGGCGGCAGCCTCTCCCTCCTTTAAGGAAAAGGACCGCGCCTTGATCGCGTGGTATATCCGTGAGCTTGGTAAGTACCCGATCGAGGTCAAGATGAACACCGCCGTCACCGACGTGAAAGCGCTTGACGCGGACGAGGTCATCGTGGCAACGGGTGCCGTAGCCAAGAGAATTCCTGTCAAGGGTGCGGATGCGGCCGTGGAGGCTGTGGATTATCTGCTCGGTAACAAAACCGTGGGCGAAAACGTGGTGGTCATCGGCGGCGGCCTGACGGGCTGTGAGATCGCCTACGACCTCTACCTGCAGGGCAAAAAGCCCGTGATCGTGGAGATGCAGGACGACCTCATCACCACAAAGGGCGTATGCCTTGCCAACACCAGCTACCTGCGCGACTTTTTCAAGACGAACAAGGTTCCCGTGTACCTCGAAACCGCGCTGTGCGAGATCGGCGAGGGCAGCGTGACCCTGCGCGACAAGGAGGGCAAGACCTTCTCGGTGGATACCGATTCGGTCATCCTCTCGGTCGGCTACAATCCCGCTCCCGTTGCTTCCAAGGGCAAGCACGTGCATGTGATCGGTGACGCCGCCAAGGTCGGCAACCTGCGTTCCGTCATCTGGGGCGCGTGGGACGTCTGCATGAAACTGTAAGGAGGAATATTCCATGATACTCACAAAAGAACAGCAAGCGATCCTTGACGGTGAGCAGGGTGAAACGCTCGCCAAGGTCATGAAAACGCTGGTGATGTACGGCGACGCGTTCGGCGCAGAAAAGCTCGTGCCCATCACCTCAAGCTATAACCATCTCGTTACCTCTTTTGGCCTCAAGGTCATGTCCCCCGTGTATGACCTGATGCAGCAGCTGCTGGATGCCGGCGTGGCCTCCGGCCAGAAATTCTCGGTAGACCCCCGCCCGATCGATAAAAACGTCCCCGCCAATTTCCTGCAGAACCTTGTTTTCAACAAGTTCATGTACTGCAAGCAGGATTTCTATGAAAAGCAGCTGGAGAAGCTCGGCCTTCTCGACAAAAACGCCTTTACCTGCACCTGCTACATGGACGAGGTGGGTAACAAGCCGAAAAAGGGCGACGTGCTCTCCTGGGCGGAGTCCAGCGCGGTGGTGTACGCCAACTCGGTGCTCGGCGCGAGATGTAACCGCAATTCGGGCATCATCGATATCATGGGCTCGATCGTCGGATACGTACCCTATTTCGGCCTCTTGACTGATGAGGGCAGACGTGCTACTTGGGTCGTTAAGGTGCAGACCACGAAAAAGCCGGAGGCGCAGCTGCTTGGCTCGGCCATCGGTATGAAGGTCATGGAGGACGTTCCGTACGTGGTCGGCCTCGATGCGTGGATCGGCGACGAGCTGACGGACGCCGCCTGCGCCTATCTCAAGGACTTCGGCGCGGCAACCGCCTCCAACGGCGCGGTCGGCCTTTATCACATTGCAGGTCTGACCCCCGAGGCAAAGGAGCAGGGCGAGAGCCTGATCGCGGACGGCGCACAGGAGTACATCATTGACGACGCGGAGCTGGAGCGCGTGAAGAACAATTATCCCGTGATCTGGAAGAACCCCGATGCCGCCCCCAAGCTGTGCTTTGTCGGCTGCCCGCACCTCTCGCTTGAGCAGCTTAAGGATTGGACGGTCAAGCTGGAGGCCGCGCTGAAGGAAAACGGCAAAAAGAAGGTCACGGTCAAAACGGTGTTTACCGCCGCACCCGGCGTGCTGGAGGTATTTGAGAAGACCGAGTACGCGGCAAGACTGAAGGCAACGGGTGTCATCACCTCGTACATCTGCCCCTTGATGTACATGAACAACCCGCTTTGTAAAAAGATGCCTGTCATCACGTCCTCCAATAAGCTCCGTACCTATACGAGCGCCAGATACTATACGGATGCGGAAATTCTCACGATCATCACAGGAGGTAAGAACGAGTGAAACAGTTCAAAGGTAGAGTGGTAACCCCCGGCGAGGTAACGGCCGAGGCTGTGGTGACCACCGAAGGCTTCAATACGCTGGCCTCCTTTCAGATGGCTTTGCAGTTTGGCGACAAGGAGGTCAAATGCGGTGACCA
>JAZQWX010000219.1:0-3834 GCA_045632565.1 Eubacteriales bacterium
GCTCGTTCTGGGAGCTGGCAAGACCGGGGTCGTCCGCCACCACGATCACCGAGCCGCCGTTCACGCCCGTGTAAGAGAAGGTGTAGAGCGGGTCGGCCGCCACGTTCAGGCCCACGTGCTTCATGCAGGCCATGCTGCGAACGCCCGCGATCGACGCACCGATGGCCACCTCGGTAGCCACCTTTTCGTTGGGCGCCCACTCGGTGTAGACCTCGTCGTATTTTGCGAGATATTCGCTGATCTCGGTGCTGGGCGTGCCGGGATACGCGCTGGAGAGCTTCACGCCCGCCTCGTACGCGCCGCGCGCGATCGCCTCATTACCGAGCATAATCGTCTTGTCTGCCATGTTATTTACTCCTTAAGTCCTTTACTCGTTTTGCTTTACCCTCAAAGCGCTGCAGGGTGTTGGGGGATTCCAGCTGTACCTTGGCATCCAGGCCAAGGATGATCTTCAGCTTGTTTTTCACCTCGTTTGTGATCTTCTCCAGCACCTTGAAGGAGTCGGTGGAATGTGCCAGCTCTACCTTCACGGTCAGCTTGTCCAGATATCCCTCGCGCTCCAGGATGATCTCATAGTGCGGGCCAAGCTCCTCTACGCTGAGGATGACCTCCTCGATCTGGCTGGGGAACACGTTCACGCCGCGGATCTTCAGCATATCGTCACTGCGGCCCGAGAGGTTCTCCATACGGCAGAAGGTACGGCCGCATTCGCATTTCTCATAGAAAAGACGCGTGATGTCCTTGGTGCGGTAACGGATCAGCGGAATGCCCTCTTTCTTGATGCAGGTGATGACCAGCTCACCCTGCTCACCGGCAGGGAGCACCTCGCCCGTTTCGGGGTTGATGATCTCGGGGATGAAATAGTCCTCGTTGATATGCATGCCGCAATGGGATAGACACTCGCCCGATACACCGGGGCCCATCAGCTCGCTCATGCCGTAGTTGGAGGTGATCAGAATGTCCTTGCCCCAGAACTTGTGCATCTCCTCGCGCATCGCGTCGGTCAGCAGCTCACTGCCCACCAGGGCGATCTTCACGGAAAGATCCTTTTCGGGATCAATTCCCATTTCGCGCGCCACCTCTGCCAGACGAAGGGCATAAGAGGGGGTCGCCACCAGCAGCGAGGTTTCAAAATCCTGCATATACATGATCTGCTTCTGCGAGTTGCCCGTAGAGGAGGGCACGATGGCCGCGCCGATGTTCTCAAGGCCGTAATGCAGACCAAGCGCCCCCGTAAACATGCCGTAGCCAAAGCAGATCTGCGCCACGTCATGCTCGCTCGCACCGCCCATGCAGGCAATGCGGGAAACGCATTCCGTCCAGCTTTCCAGATCCCCCTGCGTGTAACCCACCACCGTGGGCTTGCCGGTCGTGCCGCTGGAGGCGTGGATACGCACCAGCTTGTCCTTTTCCACCGCAAACAGGCCAAAGGGGTAGTTATCCCGCATGTCCTGCTTGGTGACAAAGGGCAGTTTTTTGAGGTCATCCAGCGTCTTGATGTCCTCCGGTTTCACGCCTGCATCGTCCATCTTTTTGCGGTAGGGGGCTACCTTTTCGTACACGCGGTGCACCGTTTCCTGCAAGCGTGAGAGCTGCAGCGCCTCTATTTCTTCTCTTGGAAGTGTTTCTTCTTTAGACCAGATCATATCCCTTGTACCTTTCATCTTTTCAACGCTCAGCTTCATCATAGTAGCTGAAAGTTACATATTACTTAATATAATACAAAGGCGATTATACCACAAACCCCAGCTTGTGTCAATGTTTTTTGCGCATTTTCCGCAAAAAAACACCCATTTGTGAACAAACAGCGCCGATCGGTCGAAAAAGAATAAAAAAGAACTTTTTGCAGTGGAAAAATACGCCGGTTTCTTGACAAATAAGGGCCTTTGTAGTATCATGAACAAGGATAAACCAAAAAGGAGATTGCTATGAAACGAGTATTTTTGATCGGAGATTCCATTTGCGGCGGCTACAGCCAATACGTACAAAAGGCGTACGAGGGCATTGCAGAGGTGCGTTGCACCCCCGAAAGCGGCCGCTTTGCCGCCTACCTTGTGCGCGTAGTGCCCGATTGGGCCAGACAGCTGAGGGGCGATACCATCGACCTCGTGCATTGGAACGCAGGCCTGTGGGACGTGCTTCGCATGCCCGACGGCGAGTGCTTTTCGGATCTTGAAACCTATAAAAGTTACATGGAACGCCTGTGCGTGACGCTCAAACGCTTCTTCCCCAACGCGAAATTCATCTTCGCCACCTCCACCCACGTGCTGGAGTGGAAGGAGATCCCCTCTTACGCCTATTTCTACCGCTTCAACCGTGATATCGAGGCCTATAACGCCGCCGCCGTGGAGATCGTCACCCGTCACGGCATGGCTGTCAACGACCTTTATACCCTCTCAAAATCCCTGCCCGATTCCGCTCATTCGGACGAAACGCATTACTATACCAAGGAGGGCACGCAGGCTTTCACCGACCGCGTGCTGGAACGTATTGCCGAGGTGATCGGCGAGAAAGCCAATCCCCTGGATTACGATGCGCTCTTTACCGAGGTTAAGGAGGTTCATGGCGTTTGAGGCCGCGTTTCTGCTATGATTTTTGATTTTTCAAACAACGATCTCTCGTTGGTGCTTGAGAGTGTGGAGGACGGCACGCTGCACTTGCGTCACCTCGCGCCCGCAGCCCTAAAGCCTGCCGATCCGTTGCCCACCCACCTCGCCCCTGTCTGTGAGCTGCAGCTCGCGGGGGAAAATCCGTGGTGTCAGCGCGGTGCTATTCACCACGGCCTGTGGGGCGGAAAAAATCTCCTTTACCGTTCCCACGCGGTAAAAGAGGAAGTCGACGGTCGCACCATCTCTTTTCTCCTCTCGGACGGCAGAATCGAGGCCACCGTGTACTACCGCCTTTATGACGGTATTCCCGCCCTGCGCGCGTGGACGGAGGTGAAGAACGTATCCGCCGAGCCTCTCGTCCTTGAATATTTGTCTTCTTTCTCCTACGCGGGATTTGATGGCGGTGCACAGCCCGTTGAGGATGCCGTGCGCGTCCTTGTTCCCCACAATGCTTGGGAGAGGGAGGTGCAGTGGTCGTCATACAGCCTGTATGACCTCGGCATGACGCGTGTCAGTCCGGACGCCACCAACCGCCTGCACGTGACAAACAGCGGTACGTGGTCTACCAAAGAATACCTGCCTATGGGCGTCATTCTCAACCGCGCAACCGACACGGCCCTTGCGTTCCAGATCGAGCATAACGGCTCCTGGCAATGGGAGCTGGGGGATGCCAACGGCCATCTCTATTTACAGCTCTCTGGCCCGGACGAGCGTGACAACCATTTCTACCGCTCACTTGCCCCGGGGGAAAGCTTCGCGGGCGTGCCCGTTGCCGTTTCGGTGGGTAAGGACTTTGACAGTACCCTCGCCGCCCTGACGGCCTACCGTCGCAAAATCGCCTGCCGCACGGGGCTGGATGCTGATCTGCCCATTATTTTCAACGATTATATGAACTGCCTCGGCGCAAACCCCACCGAGGAACGGGAGCTTCCCATCATCGACCGCGCCGCCGAGGCGGGGGCTGAGGTCTACGTCATGGACGCAGGCTGGTACGCCGAGGGCGGCTGGTGGGATTCTGTCGGAGAATGGCAGGAGTATAAGCCCCGCTTCCCGCACGGCCTCAAAGCCGTCTTTGATTACGTCCGCGAAAAGGGGATGATCCCCGGTATCTGGCTTGAGCCGGAGGTCATGGGTATCCACTGCCCGCTTGCGGAGAAATGGCCGGACGAATGCTTCTTCATGCGCCACGGCAAGCGTGTGATCGTCCGTAGCCGCTACCAGCTCG